>NZ_CAJHBN010000003.1:0-331895 GCF_904846655.1 Psychrobacter sp. NC44
CCGATTGTACCGACGTTGACGTGTGGCTTTACGCGTTCAAACTTGGCCTTTGCCATGGGTATTTCCTCTTTTTTTGGTGAATCTTTATCAATCAAAGATCGGTGAATAGCTGTTTGACGGCTCATGATGCATACAGAACCATCAAACCGTTGACGCTATGGCTTATCTACTAAAACTGTTTGATCACTTTACGACTATATATATGTGCTCAGATCATGCATTTCAATGCTGCACACATAGGTTTAAGCATTATACGTATTTTTTAATCTAGTGAACATTGCAAGATATTATACATTATCGCTGTTGCACTACTTTATCTCAGTGTAAATCATTAATAATATTGGAGCCTGCCGAACCTAGATGCTTTTATCTTAAATAATTTTGTCTTAGATACTTTTATATAATTACTCATGTATTGATAGCTTGATAAATTGACAGCACTAAAAGGCAACACCTCAGTGTCACCCTTAAATATTATTTGCTACACTGTAATTTATAATTTTCAATATTTTGTAATTTCGATATCGACACGAACTGTTTAAAGATGGCAAAGCAAACACAAGAGGTTTAAACAATAAATGGAGCTCATATTGAGAATTGAACTCAAGACCTCTCCCTTACCAAGGGAGTGCTCTACCGCTGAGCTATATGAGCATGTTTTTAATAACCACAAAAAACAACTTATGGATTTACTAAAAAAAATATCACGATACAGCAATATCAAAACTGACTGTCGTGATGATTTATTGATAATCTTTGCGATGTTGTATATATGGAGCGGGTGGCGGGAATCGAACCCGCGTCATTAGCTTGGAAGGCTAAGGTGTTACCATTATACCACACCCGCAATTACTCTTATTCAAGAAGACTCTAATCGAGAGTCATTAAGTATAAAGAGTATGCTTGGCGCTATGACAAACTTAAAAAAATATGGTGGTGGGAGAAGGATTCGAACCTTCGAAGCTTTCGCGACAGATTTACAGTCTGTTGGGTTTGACCGCTCCCCAATCCCACCTTAGGTTGCTTTAAACAAAAATGGCTTTAGTTTAAGACATATTCATAAAAAGCTACTTTAAGAGATATGGTGCCGACTGCCGGGATCGAACTGGCGACCTACTGATTACAAGTCAGTTGCTCTACCAACTGAGCTAAGTCGGCTTGTTCTCTTAAAGTGGTGGCTATTCTATCAAATTTTTTGAAAGACGCAAGCTCTTTTTTGCCTTTTTTATGATTATTTCAATAAAAAAATATAACTGATTGATTGTAATGATGTTTTTTAATTAAAAAATAGGCGGTTTTTCCACAATAACCGCATACTGTGTTTTTATGACTGGAGCCCCTAGCGAATCCGTAAACCATTACACGCCATTTTTACCGCTTTGACCAACGCCAATGCTTTTTTGTTGGTCTCTTCCCACTCTGCTTCTGGAATAGAATCAGCAACAACCCCAGCGCCCGCTTGGATATGAATTTTACCACGGCGCATCACAGCAGTACGAATAGCAATGGCGGTATCCATGTTGCCATGCCAGCCTAGATAACCCACTGCGCCACCAAAGACGGTTCGACGGACTGGCTCTATCTCGTCAATGATTTGCATGGCGCGTATTTTGGGCGCACCTGATAGCGTACCAGCGGGGAACGTCGCACAAAAAACATCCAACGCATCCTTATTGGGCAATATCGTCCCTTCAACATTAGAAGCAATGTGCATCACTTGCGAATAACGCTCGACAAACATCTTTTCGGTGACTTTGACACTGCCATATTCACAAACGCGGCCAATATCATTACGACCCAAATCGATAAGCATCAAGTGCTCGGCGATCTCTTTTTTATCACTCAGCAGCTCTTCTTCAAGCGCTAAATCTTCCGCTTCATTTTGTCCGCGTCTACGAGTACCCGCCAATGGTCGTACCGTCACTTTGCCATTTTCGATACGTGATAATATCTCAGGGGATGCTCCAATAATGTCGAAACGCTTGTGATCATCGAGGGTATAACCATGCACCAGAAACAGATAAGGCGATGGATTTAAGAATCGTAGGGCACGATAAACTGCTAATGAGTCGCCAGTATAATCGGCTGTCAAACGCTGCGCAGGAACGACTTGCATGACATCGCCTGCTAAAATGTAATCCTTTATTTTATTGACATCATGACAATATTTCTGCGCGCCTGTTTGTGAGGTAAATGTCGGCGTCGGCATTACGGGTGCGCTCAGATTTGGCATTTCTGCCAGTTTTTCTTCAATTTTTTCTAGCTCGCGGATGGCATTGCTATAGCCATCTTCAGTGTGACAATCAGCATAGACGATGATAGATAACGTATTTTCTAAACTGTCAAAAACAATCACGCTCATTGACAGCATCAGCCACATATCCGGCATTGTCATCGGATTGGGGGCGTCTGACAAACCCACGCTTGGCTCGATAACCCTCACCATGTCATAGCCAAAGTAACCTACTAAGCCGCCGCTAAAGCTCGGTAGCGTTGCAATATCCTCGACTGTTGGCATCTTATATTGCGCCATTAGCTGACGGATATAGTCAAACGGGTCAGCGACTGCATCGACATCGGTATGGTCATTTTTTTTGACGGTCATATTACCATCGGCATACTGCAAAATGAGATCACTACCTAAACCAATCATCGAATATCGTGCCCAACGCTCCCCGCCTACGACAGACTCAAATAAATATGCAGAGCCGCTTAAATCACGTACCTTAGAAAATACAGATACTGGTGTCTGTGCGTCCATTAGACGTTTTTTTATCAGTGGAGCATGACTAAAGCCACGGTCTTTAAAAGCTTGATATTCTTCAAAGTTCATCATAATAATGCTCTCTTAACAAAATATTGGCAAAAGATAAAACAGCAGACTGTTAAATAAAATATAGCGTCAACACTCTATTGAATGTTGACGCTATCAAAGTGGCATATTCGTGAGAGTTACTGGACTATTAGCCGATAGTAGCTAACAATTGGCTAATAATTATACCAAAGCTCGATTGGATTAGAGTATCTCAAACGCACTGGTCAGTACTTGGTTACGCACCGCCCATGTTAAATAACCACAATGCTAACGCAATAATGATGATGGCAATAAACACCCAAATAAACCAACCACCGCTTGGTTTTTTCTCTGCCTGTCCTGCATTGGCTGAATTACTGATAGCCTGATCCATCGCATTATTACCTTCTGTCCCAAGATCACGAGATTGACCTAAATTGGCAGTGCCAGAAAATTGTGCGGTTGCCGCCTGCTTAGCTCGTAGAATGTCGGGATCTGCTTCTTCTTGTAGAGCAGTTTTAGTCGTTTTGTCATGCTCTGATTCAACTGCTGGCTTTTCATGTACAGCTGACTGCTCTACTAATGACGTATCATGAGCAGGTGCTGTCGGTGCCGCCTCTGTCGCTGTGACGGCTTCTGGCTGACTTACAGCAGGTTGTGCATCTATTACAGTTGCAGCGGGGACTGGTGCCGCTTCAGTTGTGTTAGACACGGTATTATCTATAGCCGTTAGGACTTCATCGATGCCCGTTTGTTTCACAATCGGCTCCTGAATCGGCTCCTGTAAGACTGGTTCAACTGTTTCATTAACACTGGTCTCAGCTACCGCTACTGAGTCTGCTACTCTATCCGAGGCTGTATCAACAGGTACTGTCTTCAAATCAGCTGTCACAGGCAGAATATCTTCGACGCCCGTTTGCTTAACAATCGGCTCTTTTACTACTGATTCATGAATAACAGGTTCACTCACCGTCGAGTCTTCGACAGCCTGTGTTTCGGCAGTCGTTTCAGCAACCACTGTCTCAGTCTTAGCCACTGAATCCTGTACTGCTACGGGCGCTAATACATCAGTATCTGTGGCAGCAAGTGGCGCGTTTACCTGAAAGCTGAAACTGGCAAATCCAATGGTATCATTTACCTGTAAAAGGCTCGATGTATTACCTTCGATACGCTGCTCGTTGATAAAGGTACCGTTCGATGAGTCTAAATCTTTGACATACAATCGACCATCTAAGATGCTTAACACCGCATGATTACGCGATACTTGCTTGCTACCAAGTACCACGTCATTGTCGCTGCCACGACCAACAGACAGGCTGTCATTGACCGTCAACGTTAGGTCACCAAGCGCTTCTGTTAAGGCATTAAGTTGCCAAGTCTCTGTGTCGACTGTCGCCTTCATACTATCTGTATTGTTCGTCATGCGGTAACTCCTTATTCTTTTATTAAATTTCAAATGGTTTTAGATAAATCATTGCCAATTTTTTAAGAGATTTTACGATTTTTTTAATATAAACCGTAATAAGTTATGCAATGACTATCTGAACTATTTAGGTATAAAGTGCGGCTTTATGACACCGTCGAGCTTACTGTACGGAATACTAAGTACCGGCATACCATAAGCATATGCGCCGATAGCATAATGCTGATAACGGATATCGATGCCTTTGTCTGTCAGTGTCACATTGTCACTTAAGGTAAATGGCCAGTTTTTCTCATAACTGCTGACATCGTCGTCAACCGTTTTGACCCACGTTTTATAAGCATCATAAGCAAGCGCTTTAAAACGTGATTCCTTGCCTGATTGAAGCATATCCTCAAGCGTGATTTGTTTTTTGGTGCCAAGGTCAAATATTAAGTATTCGCTATAAGGCATGCCATGAGCGCCACCAGTAAAGACATAAGTATTGATTTCAAACAGCTCAAAATCACTGACATGACCTAAATACTCAGGCGTTACCATTAAGCTA
The DNA here is from genome assembly GCF_904846655.1 of Psychrobacter sp. NC44. Lineage (NCBI taxonomy): Bacteria > Pseudomonadati > Pseudomonadota > Gammaproteobacteria > Moraxellales > Moraxellaceae > Psychrobacter > Psychrobacter sp. NC44. The sequence continues at coordinate 4,765 of NZ_CAJHBN010000003.1, forward strand.
TAAGCCCATGAACTGCCCTCTGGCATATCTATGAACTGTGAGCTGGCAAAGTCATCAATGGCGGCTTTCACCATTGTCTGATTGGCGTTCGTTTTGATAGGCACAGATTCAGTCGGTTTACTATTGACGACTAAATGATTAATACGCGCATTGGCGATATCATTGATCCAACCGTGATTGGTCTTCAGATATTTGATGTCAATCTCTGGACAGTTATCGCGCTCAACACACTGTGCTTGCACTTTTTTAGGCAGCTCATATTCTAGATAATCCGTGCTACTGATGAGATTACCTGCATTGGCAGGCATCGCGATGTTACCTAGCAGTAAACTGCCGGCAAGCAGTCTCAGCAGACGACTACGACTTGCTGTCATCGATAAATGCGGATTCATTGTTGGCTTATTGATATCAATTTGATTCGCAGCGTTCATATATCCTCTTTTATAAACATAAGATGTTACTTGATATTCTACCGTAACAATTACGATGTATTGTAGGAACACTGTTTGTGTTTTTAGGGTTTTGCTGTCTCCTGCTAACGAATAGCTACCTACCCTCTCTCGTTTAATGCCTAAATCTAAGCTAATAAAAAAGACACGGCTGGCGTGTCTTAAAAGATAAACTAACTCGTGAAACGATGGATTTTAATGCTCACGAGTATTACTAAAAGTGACTTCTGGATAGCGATCTTGCATCAGCTGCAAGTTGACCCGTGATGGGGCAAGATACGTTAAATAACCACCGCCATCTAGCGACAACTGGTCATGGGCTTTGCGTTTGAATTTCGCCAATGCCACTTCATCATCACAATGAATCCAGCGTACGGTGGCAATCGATACCGGCTCAAAGATACACTGTACTTTGTACTCCTCTTTGAGACGATGCGCGACCACTTCAAACTGTAGTACACCAACCGCACCCAAGATTAAATCGTTGTTAATCTGCGGCATAAAGACCTGTGTCGCGCCCTCTTCGCTTAGCTGCTGTAGCCCTTTTTGCAAGGCTTTTGATTTGAGCGGATCTTTTAGAATGACACGGCGGAACAATTCAGGCGCGAAATGCGGAATACCCGTAAAGTTCAGCTCTTCGCCTTCGGTAAAACTGTCACCGATAGAGATAGTGCCATGATTATGCAAACCGATGATATCACCCGGATACGCTTCTTCTAACGCTTCGCGGTCCCCTGCCAAAAAGGTCAGTGCATCGGCAATACGTACATCTTTACCCAAACGCACATGCTTCAGCTTCATGCCTTTTTCATACTTGCCTGAACACACGCGTAAAAATGCAATGCGATCACGATGGCGTGGGTCCATGTTGGCCTGAATTTTAAAGACAAAACCACTAAAATCTGTTTCTGTTGCCGCTACTTCACGCTCATTGGTCGGATGCGACTTGGGTGGCGGTGCATATTTGATCAAGGTATCAAGTACCATATTTACGCCAAAGTTGCCCAATGCTGTACCGAACAATACTGGCGTCATCTCGCCCGCTAAGAACGCCTCAACGCTAAATTCTTCTAACGCCATTTGTACCAGCTCAAGTGACTCTTCGAAAGCATCAAACATCAATTGACCCAAACGCTCACGGATATCTGGATAATCATAGCCCGCGCGGGTCTCAGAGACTGTCATCTTACCGCCATTACCTTTTTCATAAAGGTAGGTCTTGTTTTCAGTCAGATGGTAGACACCAACGAAATCTTGTCCCATACCGATAGGCCAAGTTACTGGAATACATTTAATTTTTAACACTGCCTCAATCTCACTAAGCAGCTCAAGCGGCTCACGAATTTGACGATCCAGCTTGTTAACAAATGAGATGATTGGCGTGTCGCGCATGCGGCAGACTTCCATCAGCTTGATGGTTCGCTCTTCGACCCCTTTAGCCCCATCGACCATCATCAGCGCGCTATCGACAGCGGTCAAGGTACGATAGGTATCTTCACTAAAATCGGCGTGACCTGGTGTATCCAATAGATTGACCACATGGTCTTGATAAGGAAACTGCATGACAGAAGTGGTGATCGAGATACCACGCTCTTGCTCCATACTCATCCAATCTGATGTCGCATGGCGATCAGTCTTGCGGCCTTTGACCTCGCCTACTACCTGAATTGCCTGACCCCATAATAGTAACTTTTCAGTCATGGTGGTCTTACCTGCATCGGGATGCGAGATAATGGCGAAAGTACGGCGTTTAGCCACTTCTTTGTTTAATTTCTTTGGATCTACGCTCATAATTTTTGGCTTCAACCTTAACTTCAAAAAGGCTGTCTTTTAGACAGTAATCTAACTAAATAGAATAAATAATGAGCGTATTGTAGCGGATTTAGCGTCAAGGTGCAGAATTAGCGCATAAAAAAACACTCCCTAGATAGTTAAATAGAGAGTGTTGGTCAGTTTTTTAACACGATGCTTTTTTAAGATTAATAGTAGCGTTTGATTTGTGCGGCCAAGAAATCTCCTGCGGCTTCATTGACTATCGTACAATCCACCACACCGCGAATACTGTTGGTATTCGGATTCATCACACCTTTGGCAACATAATTTGCTTCATAAATAGCATTTTTATCATCCGTGCCATCGTTATATTCGACACCATTGTACTGATAAGCAGGCTGATTCCGGTATTCAAAGAACGTCACTTGTGCCGCTTTTTGCTTATTGCCTATGCCTACACCAAACTCAGAAGTTCTGTAGCCTCTATCATCGCTAAAGCGGTCTTCAGCTGCATCAATCCACTTATCAAGCGATGTATATCCCGTCTTGTTTTTGTCGTTAAAGGCTAAAAACGAGCGTTCGCTCTCGACTACTGGAATATAGCAAACAGAACCTATCGGAAACTCTGCATTGGCTGGAATCTTAGGATAATTATTTAAGTCGGTGAGAATACCGCGACTGTTATTTATGTTTGTACCAGCGCTATAACTGTTTGCCTGCAAGCCTGATAAGTTAAGCGTCTTATAATTGGTTTCGTAGTCTAGCTTGTTATTACTGTCTTTTTCATAGATAGGGCGTTTGACAGTGCGGTTATCAACTTCAATGTTTTTGTTTTCCAGTCGCCCTTCAAAATTGTCTGATAATACCGTTCTGTCCAAAGTATTCAAACCTTGATTACTATAATTATTAACGATATTTTTTATCTTGATTTCACGCTCACCAGTACGGTAGGTCTCATCGATGCGTGCAATAGCGCTATCTTTCGCTTGCTTATCATAGCTATTGTCAAAGCTGGTCAGCGTAATCTTATTACTACCCGAACCATAAATACCATCATCCTCCCCGCCGCAGCCAGCAAGGGTAAATGTTAGCAAAGAAAGTGCAATAGGTAACACCATTGATTTATTCATCGAATAAGACCTTTATTGGTTAGATTTTTTATCATCTATTTTGGTAACTTTATTTTTTACAGCTATATTCCTATATTACATTAATACTTCTGTTACTTATAGCGATTAAGCTTTTCCTGCGATAGTTAAATGCAGCTAAAGATTCTACTAACAGTTCACTTACAAATCCACAGTATATACTTACGACTGACCTATATTGCTCATGCACTGGTTTGTTATGCTGAATCCCTATCAAAATTTAATGCTTGAACATAAAAACTCACAACAAAGGATATGTTATGAAAACACTATATTCCACCAAAGCAACAGTTACTGGCGGCCGTACAGGTAATGCCAGTCTGCAAGACAGTGATTTGACGATTAATATGGTCGCGCCGGGTTCCAGTAAGGACGGTAATAATCCAGAACAGTTATTTGCGATGGGCTATGCAGCCTGCTTTGATGGCGCACTTGCTGCGGTCAAAGGGGCAGAAAAAGCAAAGTTTGACTCTACCACTGAAGTATCCGTAGATTTAATGAAAGGTGAAGGCTTAGATTTTCAATTAGCCGTGAAAATTCATGTCACTGCTGAAAACACAGAGCTATCAGCGGATGAGTTCCAAAAATTGGTCGAAAAAGCCAATAAAGTTTGCCCATATTCTAAAGCGACTCACGGTAATATCGATAGCGAAGTGACTTCAGAAGTGAGATAGATTTTTAACAATAACAATATCGGCTTTATCTATAAGAGAGCTCAGTGAATACTGGGTTCTTTTTTTATGAGCGTCTGTCAGCAGTAGAAATATCATAACTATCGAGAAGTTCGGCAAGGTCTGATTTTATCGTTATAATGGAAGCATCGTTTTATCTGATATTTACTCTATCTGATACCTAATAATAAGTGACCTTTATGACTGACCATATGACCGACTCCTCCGTAGACAATAACCACAACTCGCATCAAGCGCTTGACCCTAAAGCCTTACCAAATTTTGATACCATGCCCAACGTAGCGACTATGGACACCAGTCACGTGGACAAAAATCAGCCACCTTTTATTTTGGTTGATGGCTCTTATTATCTGTTCCGCACGTATCACGCCTTGCCAAAAACCATGCAAAACTCGCAAGGGCTGATAACGAATGCCATCCGTGGCACGCTCAATGCACTGTTAAAATTGATGCGTCGATATCATCCCACCCATATGGCGGTCTGTTTTGATACCAAATCACCGACCTTTCGCCATCATATGTCTGCTGATTATAAGGCGGCTCGTCCGCCCATCGACATAGAGCTGGTGGAGCAAATTCCTTATATCCATCGCTTGGTAACCGCTTTGGGCATTCCACTGTTACGCATCGAAGGTGCAGAAGCGGATGACATTATCGGCACACTGGCGCACCGTGCGGTCGAGCAAGGTCATCATGTGGTTATCTCAACCGGCGATAAAGACATGATGCAACTGGTCAATGACTGCGTCATATTGGAAGACAGCTTCACGGGCAAAGTGACAGACACCCAAGCGGTCATCGAAAAATTCGGTATTAATCCAAATCAAATGATTGATTTTTTAACCTTGATGGGTGACGCCTCTGACGGCATTAAAGGCGTGCCCGGCATCGGTAAAAAAACCGCTAAAGACTTACTCGTTGAGTACGGTGATATCGACAATATGTTAAAGCATATTGGCTTTATTAAAGGACGCGGCGCTAAAGGCTTGATTGAGCATGCAGAGGAAATTCCATTCAATGCCAAACTGGCCACTATCGTCACAGACTTAGATATCGGTCAAGACTGGAATGATTTGAAAATCGATACCAATCCTTGTGCTCATATAGATGAATTGCGCGAGCTGTATAGCGAGCTTGAGTTTAGAAATGAGCTTGCTTCTCTTGACCACCCAAACCATCCAGCCAATGCTAATGGGAACGGCGTACAAAGTGTTGCAAGTAGCCAAGCAGATGCTGAATCACAAGCACAAATCGCTAAATCGCTACAATCAAGCAGTATTGAGAATGTCCAAAACGGCAAACAGCATGATAGAGCGTGGCATACTGTGCTCGACGAACCAGCTTTTGAGAGTCTAGTCGAATTATTAGAGTCTGCGCCGCACTTTGTCATTGATACCGAAACCACTAGCGTCCATTGGCGTCAAGCACAAATCGTCGGTTTGTCTTTTGCGGTACAAGCGCATGAAGCCTATTACATACCACTGACACATGCGCTAGAGGGTGACGAACTGACGGCTAAACAGCTCGACCGCGATAGCGTATTGGCTCGCCTAAAACCTATCTTAGAAAACCCAAATATCGGTAAAATCGGTCAGCATTTAAAATACGATGCGCATATTCTCAGCCATTATGATATCGATTTATTGGGTAGCATTCATGCTCGTCCCAATAATTGGGCGATGGATACCATGCTTGCCAGCTACGTGATTAATGCCGCTATCACTCGTCATGGCATGGATGATTTGGCACGCCATTATCTACAAACCCAAACCATCAGCTATGAAGATGTCGCTGGTAAAGGCGCTAAGCAAGTCACCTTTGATCAAGTCGCCATCGATATCGCTAGCGACTATGCTTGTGAAGATGCTGACATTACTTATCAGCTATTTGAGGTGTTCAGCGTTGAGCTAGCCAATGATGACAATAATACCAAATTGCTCAATGAGCTAGAAATCCCAACCGCCGAAATCCTCTGTCAAATGGAAGCAAACGGCATTTTAATCAAACGCCCATTTTTAAACGAGTTATCAAAGCGCTTCGATGAAGAAATTATCGCGCTAGAAAAACGTGCTTATGAAGTCGCTGGTGAAGAGTTTAACTTAGGCTCACCGAAGCAGCTCGGTGAGATGCTATTTGAAAAACTCGGCGTTCCGGGTGGCAAAAAGACCAAATCAGGTCAATACTCTACTGGTGAAGCCGTACTGTCAAAAATCGATCATCCATTGGTCGATATTACCTTAGAATATCGCGGTCTATCTAAGCTCAAAAGCACTTATACCGATGCGCTTGATAATGTCGCAGATAGCGAAACTGATCGCGTCCATACCAGCTATCATCAAGCACTGACCAGTACTGGGCGTTTGTCTTCGACTGATCCCAATTTACAAAATATTCCGATTCGTACTGCGACTGGCCGCTTGATTCGCCAAGCCTTTATCGCCCCAGAAGGTCGCGTTATTTTGGCGGCGGATTATTCACAAATTGAATTGCGTCTCATGGCACATTTCTCAGGCGATAAAAACTTAACTGACGCCTTCAACGAAGGGTTAGATATTCACGCTGCGACTGCCGCTGAAGTACTTGGCAAGGATGTTGCTGACGTAACCTCGATCGAGCGCCGTAATGCCAAAGCCATTAACTTTGGTCTGCTATATGGCATGAGCGCCTTTGGACTGGCTAAGCAATTGCAAATGAGCCGCAATGAGGCACAAGATTATATCGATATGTATTTTGATCGCTACCCGGGTGTCAAAAACTATATGATCAATACCCGTGCCAGTGCTCACGAGCAAGGCTATGTCGAGACGATATTGGGTCGTAAGCTCTACACGCCTGATATTACTCACAGCAACCGCATGGTCAAACAAGGCGCGGAACGTGCTGCGATTAACGCGCCACTACAAGGCTCAGCGGCTGATTTAATTAAGCTGGCGATGATTGCCGTCGATAAAGTACTGCCAAAAGCGCAAGCCAAAATGCTGCTACAAGTCCATGATGAATTGGTGTTTGAAGTGGATAGTGACAAGGTAGATGAAATTAGCCAACTCATTACCAATGCAATGCAAGAGGTCTTAACGACCACTGCTGTTGAAAAAGGCTGGAACGTGGATTTTGCCGTGCCTTTATTGGTTGAGACGGGTGCTGGCGAGAATTGGGATGAGGCACATTAAGCATTTTTGTAGAATAAAACAGCTCAAGACCTAACGTTTTTATTTTATAGGATATGGGCTGTTCTTTAGATTGCCCATATCATACCCAATCGATAGTATCTAATTCGTAGGAGCTGACGTTGATGACTAAGGATTCCGTTATCAAACAATTATCGACCACACTCATCCTAGCTTTTAGCTTGTCTTTAAGCAATTACGTAATAGCATGCGGATTATTGCCAGGATATAAGTTGTCGAAGGGAGTAAGTTGGGGTGAGCTATGTGACTTTAATGAAGGTTTAGCAAGTGCTCAGAAAGATGGGAAATATGGTTTTATTGATAAACAAGCCAATATCATCGTTCCATTCAGTTATAACTTTACTGCTGAGTTTTCTGATGGACTCGCCATCGTTAAAAAAAATGAACATCATGGATACATCAACAAAAAAAACCAAGTCATTATTCCGATAATATATGATGATGTCAGACCTTTTTCTGAAGGTAAGGCGGCTGTTGAGTACGAGGGTAAATGGGGTGTTATTAATGATACTGGCGAACTTACTATTCCATATCAGTTTGACGAAATCAGGTATTTCTCAGAAGGACTAGCACCTGTAAGAAAGGATGAACTGTGGGGTTATATTGATAGCAGTGGAAAGACTGTTGTACCCTTAAACTATCTGAATGCTGATTCATTTCATAATGGCTTGGCAGTCGTGGCAAAAGAGAATGGTTATGGCATGATAAATAAAGATAATAAAATAATCGTCCCTACGGAGTATGACATGCCTATTTTCATTGATAATTATTACATAGATACTTTTAAGTTTTTGAAAGGCAATAATTTTTATTATTTTGATTCAAATGGTGATCGCTTAGCTGTTAGCAGCTATCTTGACACGATGCCTGAAGTGATACTCGATAGACAAAGATAAATACAGTAACCGCTAAAGATAATAAGAATTTTTCATCTTAACTTTTATCATCTGGCAAGTTAAACATCTGTGTCTGCTCGTTGAACTCTACAATAAAGCTATCTGTACCTTTATCCAGACTAGAGGGTATTGGCTCGTAGTTGTTATCATAAAGACCGTGTTCGTAATTGACAGTGACTTTTAAGGGATAAAAGCCTTGAGTCATAACCCCACCTGTATTGATACTAACATCACTTTCAGCTTCACCATATGACGGTTTACTCATAAGCTCATACGAATAATCTAAATCCAATCTTGCCACTTCTTCGACTTTACCACTTGTCATAGCAGCGTACATACTCCAAGAACAATTGGTTTGACCACCTGCACCGGAGCCACAAAACTTACCTACCCAACCGTACCTATCAGCACCCACTTCTCTTAAATCAAAATCTATCAGCTGACTTCTACCCGCTCCGCCATTTTTTATATAAGGACTGCTTGCAGAGACGACCCAAGAATTGCCTAATTTATAAAGTATAAATAAACCGCCAAGTCCTGGTGTCACTCGTGCACCATCTTCCACCGTATCACCAGAAACCAATACATATAAAGTATCTACTCCCTCGATGTTTTTAAATTCATAATGCTTAGGAGCGAGGCAATAGGTTTCTGAGCCCTCATCATATAAGGTACAACCACGCAACTTATCATAGCTTGAACTGTAATAAACACTCATAATTTTTTCAACAGCTTGCCTAGCATCAAGAGATATTTCAGCATGTGCTGAAGGCAAGACCATCAGAAACAAGCTTACAATGATTAAAACTTTCATATAATAGCGCCTCTATATGTATGTGCTTAACGACCTATGGCATAATACTTTTGTTTGTCCTTTTTAGCTACCCAAAGTAATTGAAGCTCTCCATGATTAAACCAGCAAATCTCAATACCATTACCCTTTACACACTTGCCAGCTTAAGTTTATGCACGCAAGCATGGGCGGATACTACGTCTACCACAGAGCCGAAAGTCGAACCGCTAAAATCTGACACAGCTTCGTTATCTCATGACGCTAACTCTAATCGAGATGAAAACCTCAATCAATTTGGCTATCTACCTCAATCTACCGAGCAGTCTGCTCCATCAGTACAAGGAGCACAAAACTGGACGGACGAACGCCGTGAAGATGTCCAAGAACAGCTGCATGAATGGGCACACAAAATGGACGGTTGGTTCGGCGAACCGGATCCCAAAAAACCCGCCAAAGCCAGTTTACGAGTTGTACTAGATACCCGCTGGGTCAACGATCCACAATCAGGCAGTGACGTGAGCGTTGAACCTAGAATTCGCGGCCGCTTACGATTGCCAGTGTTAGAAAAAAGATTAAGTCTGATTATCGGTGATGAGGATTTGGATGAAGATACTTTCTTAAAACAGAATGTGACGGGCGATACTTACCAAGCAAGTACCAATAACCAAGACGGACTCGTCAACAGGAGAAAAACGCGAGAAGACAATGGTTCTATCGCCCTTCGTTGGTCACGTTTTAGTCATGAGGTTGAGCAGCAGTTAGGGGTGAAGACAGATGTCGATGTCGGGGTTCGCTCGCTCGATGACCTATACTTAAAAGTGAGCGTCGATAAAGACTGGTATGAAAGCAAAAAATGGACTGTCACTAGTGATAGTTACTATCGTTATGGACTCGATAGTGAGCACTATGCAAAAGGCGGACTAAATCTGCAATATGGTACAAATGCTGACCGGTTCATCAATAACCGCACCGCCATTCGTTATCGCAATCAAGACGATGAAGAACGCACAGACTGGAGTAACGAACTCAGACAAGTACACTATTTTGGCAACGAAAAACAGCTGGCTTATGGTATCTCTACGGGCGGTTACTTTGACGATGATAAATCAACATTAAACAGCTATGGCCCTGCTATAAGCTACCGCCAGCCTGTCTGGCGAGAGTGGCTTTATGTACAAACAGAGCTAAATTATTATAATGATAAAACAGCAAATAAGGACCATTACCCATCAGCATTATTGCGGATGGAAGCGTTATTTTAACCCTGCCATCTATTGAATTGGTTGTATCATCATAGGTATAAATAGCCGATAGCAATGTGCACAAAAAAGAGCATTTGTTTGCTTGTATTAACAATGACATATGACTCATTAGTTATATTAAATAACGTTATAGCGCTGACATTGGCGTTATAATAGCGGTCTAAAGTGAGCCTTTGTGCTCACTTTTTTTATTTTAAAAAATCAGGAGGTTTTTATTTTGAGTTCAGATGGTATCATCGAAATCCCTGGCATTATTATTTTATTCGCCTGTCTGCTACGTTGCGTGCAGTATTTACGACAGAGCTCTGCCCCAAATACTTTTAAACAGATTCGAGCTTTTTGGTTGGCAGCGGTGCTGGTATTCTTTGCTGTGATACGCCGTGAGTTAAATTATCTACCAGACTTATTGGTTCCCACTGACTTTGTGTTGTTCAGCCATTCTTATGACTGGTGGGAAGACCTCGTTCTGACCATCGTTTATGTGCTGATCGTTGGTTTATTGGCTTATTCATGGCGTTATCTTTGGGCAATATTAAAAAAAGTACCCGTTTCTTTGTATTTTAGCGTCGCCGCCTTGGCATTATTAGAATATATGGGCGAAAACGCCATTATGATTCCCGAAGCTTTGGGCGTCATTACAGAAGAGCTGTCAGAGACTGCTATTTATGGCATTGCCTTGATTTATTTGTGGCGCTTAAACTTAAACGAGTACGACTGTCAAGTAGAAGAGACGAGCGAGCTGCATTGTCAAACGGCTTCACACTAACGCAGAGTGTCTCTGCTAACAGTGATAAATACTCGTTATATTAATTACCATGCGCTCTAAATCAATAGTTATACTCTCTAGCAAAATACATTTAGACGAATTTGTTATACTACAGTCGGTTCAATTTAAAAATAGTACAAGGCAACCGAGTGTAGATGTATATTTAATACCTCAAGCGAGGCTAACGCAGTAATATTATTATAGTGGAATAACTATAATAATAAGTCCGAGGGATAAGCATCCTAATATACGACCTCGATTTACTCATGATTAATAACGATTAAGTCACTTATTATGAATATATTGATTACAGGCGCATCACGTGGTATCGGCTTGGCCACCGCCAAAAAGCTGGCGGAAAAAGGCCACAATATTGGGTTATTTGCGACCAATACTGCCACACTTGAAAGCGCCATTAAAGACAAATCTTTTAAGAAAGCCGTCAAACAACAGCGTGTTATCACAGGTCAGCTGGATGTCACCCAGCCTGACTCGTGGGACAATGCGATCAATCAAATGATTGAACATTTCGGTGGTATTGATGCACTCATTAATAATGCTGGGGTGCTAGTCAGTGGCGCATTACCAACGACCAATCTAGATGAGCAGCTGGCTTTAATTGACGTCAACTGTAAAGGTGTTTTGATTGGCTGTCATAAACTGGCACCTTATCTGGCTGATAGCAAAGACGGCAAAATTATCAATGTGTCCTCTGCTTCTGCTATCTATGGTCAACCCGAAGTTGCGACTTATGCGGCCAGTAAGTTTTTTGTGCGAGGTCTCACAGAAGGCCTTAATATTGAGTACGAAAAATTGGGTATCAAGGTGATCGATGTGATGCCGCTGTGGGTCAAATCTGACATGACTGCCGATATCGAAGTGACCAGTATGGATCGCTTGGGCATCCATCTAACGGTCAACGATGTCGCCAAAACATTGTGTAAATTGACGACCAGTCCCAATCGTAAACTCAAAAGTACGCATTACTCTGTGGGCATGCCAGCAAAACTCTTTCAAGCAGTCTCGCAAGTCACGCCAGATTCTGTAATCCGCTGGGTCAATACCAAGGTTGGTGCGTAATAACAACATCACCTATTCGTTATACTGTTATTAACCGGTAACGCTTATTTAATATAAAGCCACATTTACGGCTGCTCAATATGAGTGGCCGTTTTGCTTGCCTCACGAATTTTTATGGCTTGCTCAGCGCTCTTATCAATAAAAACATTATTTTTAATAACCGTCCCTTTTATCGCCCCTGCTGCGCTGTCTTCCCGAATTTCAGAACCGACATAAATGGGCAAACGCACATTCGCTGCAAACTTATTGCCAGCTATTAGCGTGCCGTCATCCTCTACGATGATGCCCTGCTCGACTTGCTCAAATCGATTATCGATGATCTGATTGTCCTTAGCACTGTCTAAATGATAGCTGGCAAATGGCGTTTGCTTAAGCAAATAAGCGCCGCATTCAAAACCTTTGAGATTGCGTGACTGTCTTGACGCTACCCAAACCCCGACTGGCTCGTCGTTAAAAGTATTGCCACGAATCACATTGTCACGGCTCGACTCGGTACGCTTAAAATGATTGCCCCGCGTACTGTCATCGGCATGCTCAAAGCAATTGCGATACAGCAATATACTGCCTGCCCCATTATGGATAAATTGATTGTTTTCGATACGGTTATTACTCGACGAATCAACTGCTATCGCCTCACGATTGGGCTTAAAGGTACGGAAACCATTACCGACAAACACCGAATTTTGAATCACGTTATCGCGGCTACCAAATTCCAGATATAATCCAACGGTGCCTGCATTTTGAATACGTACTTTATCAAAGCTCACGCCATGCACATGATCACCGACGAACATGCCACTATTGATACTGTTTTGACTACTCACATTAATCACACGAATATCGCTTGGTGCAAGCGCGCGATTGGCAGCAGGGTCTATCAAGCCGCGCGCATAACGCTGGTTGGGCTGGCTATATTGGCGAATATGTAGCGCATGACCATAGCCATCCACATGACAATTGGCAACGGTAATATCTTCGATAGCGCTATCTGTTTTGGGCTTAATCATAATTGCGCTGGCCGTTGACGCATCATCAGCGCGAGTACTGAGTAGTGCGCCCTGACAGTCGAGAGAGCTGTGCGAATCATTCAACTCAAAGCGTATCGACTTGGCTGTTAAATCACAGCTTGCACTGAGTACGCTGTGACCTTTTACCTTAACTATTTGCTTCGGCGTTAATTGTGCGCAGTCTATGGCTGTCGTGTCTTTTGGCAGTTTGGCATCGATAATTAACGGCTGTTTTAAATCAGCATTATCCAAGCTGCTATGGGCGCTGCTACCAGAAAAAGGTACACCTTCACAAGCAGTCAAACCTATTGTGGCACTGATTAAGGATATTGTGACGAACAACCTACTACTTGATACCATCGTATATTTCCTATTTTTATGTCTATCTTGTACTTGTCTTACATTTTTTGAACATCCTGTGACACCTTACTACTATTAGCAAGCGTCATAACACGTCACAATGTTTTTAATAAACAATGCTTTTAATAAATGAATCTTAATAAATAAAATCAGCCACATCCATTAATAATAACTATCAATAATAAGGAAACCATGATGGACCATTCAAAAAGCCCATTACCAGAAGCAATGGATCACATTGAAGGTGATACGGACGTCAATAATAACAGCCAAGAAATTGATTTGGCTGACCCTATGTTGCATACCATTGATAATGATGATGTCATTGACAATAGCGCAGGATTCGACAACTCGCAAGCTGGAAGTGATGCAATTCAAGGGCTAACCCCTATCCATCATCAAAATATAGACGAATCGCGAATCGATGAAGTATTAGTGGACGATAATTTGGATGACAGCGATTATCCAGATATTATCGATATCGCTGATAGAGATGCGGCGGAACGTAGTAATGATGACGATTTTTAACCACGCTCTTTCATGATAAAAAAGCTTTCAAACAATAAAAAAGCACGCTCGATATAATGGGCGTGCTTTTTTATTGTGCCTACTGTACTTCTGATATCAGGGTCTGTTGAGCAACCAACTATAGCGCTGACAATGGCTGATCTGTCCAAACATCTCGGTAACTGGTGTAGTAGGTAATCATACCTATTGGAAGCAGTGCTAATATACCTAGCCCTAGTGTAAAAACTACCATCAATATCATTATTATAGGAGCAATCAACCAAAAAACGAAAAATGGTAAGATATTTTTTAAACACCCTTTAAAACTCATTTTCATTGCCTGAACAGGCTCAATGTTGTGAAGCACAATTAAAGCAGGTGCAAACCAGATAGCCATAAGTACAGGAAATAATAGTACAAAAACCAATAAAACACTCAATACCATACCTGCAATCGCAACGTCACTTGACTCCTGAGCTAAAGACAAAGCCATACCACCGAATATAATCAGCATAGGTATCATTGCAACAATAACAGCCACTAAATACAAGACGAATAAAATAACTAATGGCTTGAGATGCGTATAAAAGGCTGAAAAAAGATGGTCAAATCTCAGCTCGTTGCCTACAGCTTGATCGGCACAACCTTTTATTATTCCACCAACAAAAACAAAGGAAAGAAAGGGGAAAATGAAATTTATCACGGGTACGCTACTACCAATCATAGCAATGATTAAATAAACAACACCAATAGCTAACCATAATAAAAATTGATCTTTAAATATTGCAAATGCTTTGGTAATCCAACTTATACCCCATCCTGCTTGGCACATTCGAGGTTCTACCAATAACTGCGGTAATAGGCCGCCATACTCGTCAGTGGGCGGTAAGTTCGGTGGCTGACCATCTGATTTTTGTAATGACACATTGGCGTATGGACTATTAGGGTTGGACATGTTTATCCTCAAAAATAAAGTTAAGCAAACGTAAAATTAACAATGACAATAAAACAAAAGTTTATTTGGCATAGTCTTACATATCAGTCACCAAAAATCCCAACTTTATTCCATTTTAATAAAATTCATTAAAATCATTTAGTCAAAAAAATACCGAACATCATGTCCGGTATTTTTTATGATTTACAAATATAGTCAATCAAGCCCAACCATCTAGCGTTCCCGCCCAGCCTTTAACCAATGGCGCACTGAGCGCTTCGAGCAAATCAATGTGCGCCTCATCCAAGTTCAATGCAGGAATATAGTGATATTCTTGTCCGCCCGCGTGAAGAAAGTTTTCACGATTTTCTATGGCCAGCTCTTCTAGCGTTTCCAGACAGTCAGCAGAAAAAGCCGGACTAATGACTTGTACCGAGCGCACACCTGACTTGCCCCACTCTTCTAATACCACGTCGGTGTAGGGCTTGACCCATTCTTGCTTACCAAAGCGTGATTGAAAACTGATAATCCATTCGTCATCCTTTAGACCAAGCGCGTGAGCTACTTGTGCGGCAGTACATTTACAACGCTTAGGATACGGATCGCCTTTATCAGCATAAGGCTGCGGGATACCGTGGAAGCTAAACATCAGCTTGTCAGGCTTGCCATGCTCTGCTTGAAAGCGGCGAATTGAATCAGCCAATGCTTTGATGTACAGCGGATGCGCAAAGTAATCTTTGACAATAGTATAGTTCGGCAAATTACGCTGCTTGAGCGTCCACTTCGTCAGTGCATCGTAAACAGCACCACCAGAGGAAGCGGAATACTGTGGAAATAATGGCAAGATAACAAAGTGATCAACGCCTTCACCGCGCAAGGTATCCATCACATCTGGCAAACCAGGATTGCCATAGCTCATCGCCGGATGGACAGAAACCCGAAATGGTGCGGCACTATTTGCAAGCCGTGGTTCCAATAGCTCCACTTGGCTCTTTAGTATCTTACGAATCGGTGAGTCGCCTTCCCAAATACTGGCATAGGCTTTTGCCACACGTTTAGGGCGGCTTGGCAATACAAATAAATTGAGAATAATCGCCCACAAGAATTTAGGAATCTCGATGACACGGGGGTCAGACAAAAACTGTTTTAAGTAACGACGTACGGCAGGCGCTGTTGGCTCATCTGGCGTACCTAGGTTCACTAATAGGACGGCAATACGGGGAGGCAGTTCAGGTTTCATAGCAGCACTATTTTATTATTAGGTTAATTAAAGAAGAATATGCGATAAAAGATTATTAAGTCATGATTGATTAAATGCTTTATTAGTGTAGCATTTTATCCATTAATAACGCATGGTAAAAGCACCCTTATACAATTTGATACTTAGTTGCTATTTATTGATAGTCATCAATCATTGATTCACCCTAACCCTTCTCTACCTACCACCCATCGTCCCTAAAAACTATGCTTAAAAGACTATGCTCAAAAGACTCGCTCGACGGTTGTACTCCTACGCGCATCACCATACAATAGGCAAGCACATTGTAAGAAAAACATTTAGAAAACAATGTCGGCAAAGCAGTATTGGCAAACTGCCTATCGACAGTTTGCCCTTTTATTTTATTGATGATTGTTGTCTTGCGAGGTAGCTTTGAACGCACGCCCTAATAATACCAGTGACCAGTCCCCGACAGATACGCTTCATTCGGCGAGCCTAGTTAATCCCATGGACTCAGTCAGTTCAGTCGGCATTATCACGCCTCAGATTTTTCATTTCGCTGAGCCGTTGACGTTAGAATGTAATCGTACTTTGCCATCGTTTGATTTAATCATCGAAACTTATGGCACGCTAAATAGCGACAAATCAAACGCGGTACTTATTTGCCATGCGCTATCAGGCAGTCATCACGCCGCCGGTTTTCATAGCGATGATGATAAAAAAGCCGGCTGGTGGGACAATATGATTGGCCCTAATAAAGCCATCGATACCAATCGTTTTTATGTCGTATGTGTCAACAACATCGGCAGCTGTTTCGGCTCTACCGGTCCAACGACCATTAATCCTGACAGGATCGATTCAGACCAGAATAATGTAAACAAAAACAGTTTAAACAAAAACAATCCAGCCAGTGAACTGCAAGTTTATGGCCCTGACTTTCCGCTCGTCACTATTAAGGACTGGGTAAAAACCCAAGCGATGCTGTCAGATCGTCTCGGTATTGACGTTTGGCATGCCATTGTTGGTGGCTCAATGGGTGGTATGCAGGCGCTGCAATGGTCGGTTGACTATCCAAATCGGTTGAAACGCTGCGTGGTCATTGCCAGCACGCCAAAGCTCTCAGCACAGAATATCGCCTTTAACGAAGTGGCGCGGCAGTCGATATTGTCTGACCCTGACTTCAAAGAGGGACGCTATTTACAAGCAGGCACCTACCCTCGTCGCGGGCTAATATTGGCTCGGATGGTTGGGCATATCACCTACTTAACCGATGACGCGATGAAGGCGAAATTTGGTCGTGATTTAAAATCTGGCAAATTTATGTATGGCTACGATGTTGAGTTCCAAGTGGAGAGCTATTTACGCTATCAAGGTGAGCGCTTTAGCGAAAACTTCGATGCCAATACTTATTTGCTCATGACAAAAGCTTTAGATTATTTTGATCCAACACGTGATTATCCATCAGCCATGGCAACAGATTCGACAGAATCAGCAGCACAGCTTAAGGACTCGATCACCACATCAGTCGAATCTAGTAAACAAAGCACGCAACCTGCGTTAGAAGATACAGTGGCAACGATAGATGAGAGTGAGCAGAATCGTCAGCAAGAGCTGTCTGCGCTCAAAGCGGCCTTTGCCCATACACAATGCCAATACTTGGTGGTCTCATTTACCACGGATTGGCGTTTTGCACCCGAGCGCTCACAAGAGATTGTCGATGCACTGATGGCCACTGGCAAACCAGTTAGCTACATCAATGTCGATGCGCCGCATGGTCATGATTCTTTCTTATTTGATATTCCTCGTTATATGGGTTCCGTCCGAGGATTTTTGACTGCGCCATTTATCTCCGACAGCAAATCAAAACAGCCAGCAAAAGGCACAAATCAAAATAGCCAGCAAAAAGCAGGAGCACGCTCATGAGAATGGATCATCAATTGGCTGAGCGCTGGATTGCGCCGCACTCACATGTACTGGACTTGGGCTGCGGCAATGGTGAGCTACTCGCGCATTTACAACAAAATCGCGGCGTCACTGGCTACGGACTTGAGATTGACGAAGAAAAAATCAATGATGGTATCGCCAAAGGCTTATCTATCATCGAGCAAGACCTGAATGATGGTCTGGCACGTTTTGCTGATAACAGTTTCGACACCGTCGTCATGGCACGGGCGCTGCAAGCGGTGAAATCGCCTGATGTGCTCTTGCTTGACATGCTACGTGTTGCCCGCGAAGCCGTCATCACCTTCCCCAATTTTGCTCATTGGCAAAACCGCATTCATTTAGGGCTTAAAGGCATGATGCCTGTCTCAGAGGCATTGCCTTATGAGTGGTATAACACCCCAAACATTCATCTGTGTACGTTTAAGGATTTTGAGCAGCTTTGCGCCCAGCATGATATTCATATCGTCAACCGCTTTGCCGTCAGCGATTCTGAAAAAGGTCATACGTCACTTATGAAAGCATTGATACGCCAAGCACCCAACCTATTGGCAGACGTCGCTATCTATCGTGTCACCAAACAAAAACCTGAATAATAGGTTTATCTACCTGGGGCGTGTCTTCATTTTAAAAATGGTGATAAAAATGAGATAAATTGCTGTCAAATAAGGATAGTAGCGCAAATAATATCGAGATATTGCTAAGCTATTTGACGATGTTTGGCAAAATTTAATCATTTTTGCCCATTTAGAAGATAATCGATTGAATTGAAGACACGCCCTAGCATTGGTTCAAAGCGGTAGCACGACTCATAAATACAAATTTTAACCTTAATGACTTATTAATTTATTCTTACGCTTAAGTAACTCTATGATTTTATTGAGGACAATGAGGTATGAATAAGCATTAAATCATGTAATTAGTATTTGAGTTTCGTAAGTTTGGGTGTTAAGCTAGCAAAATAGTGTCAATCGCACCCTGATTCTGACCGTTTATCGGTTCGATTAAAGGAATTTGCCACAACACATCGATTAATTATATTGCTAATGATTAGGTAAGTTGGTATCGCAAGATTTCACCTAATTGTTATCGCCGTCTAAACCCTTTTAGCGGTGCAACTTTTTTTGCTTATTAACTGCCTAATTTTGGAGCTGCTATGAAATTATTAAAAGCTGCGTTGTTTACTGCCTTATTTTCTTGTGCAGGTCTAGCAAACGCTGAGTTAATATCAAACGTGCCACTTGATACGTCACGTTTTGAGCTAATGCCAGTTAGTGAACTGTCTAACCGCGCTGCCCAAGGTAACGATCACGCTCAGTTTTATTTAGCCAAGCGCTTACAGAAAGGCGAAGGCATTGCAAAGAATACCCAACAAGCTATCCAGTGGTATACCAAAGCGGCTCAGCAAGGCGTTGCCCCTGCTCAGTTGAATCTTGCCATCATGTATTTGCGTGGTGAAGGTGTGCAGCCTAACTTGCAACAAGCGAAAGTTTGGTTAGAAAAAGCCGCTATGCGTGGCGATAACCGTGCCAGCTATACCCTTGCATTGCTCGATGAAAAGCAAAAAAATCTCGTCGATGCTTATAAATGGTACGATTTGGCTGCCCGTGATGGTATGCTTGATGAAAAAGTACGTAATAAAGCACGCGGTAAAATCGGACAATTGGCATTGAACTTATCAAGCTCAGATATCGCTAGCGCTCGTAGCAAAGCGGATACTTGGTTCCAGAGTAAGTAAACCAGTTAATAAAATTTGAGACAATAAAGACCCAGCGTAACTGCTGGGTTTTTATTATCTATAATATCAGCTTAGGTTGACTTATCATGAGACAACGTTTACTAGTTACAGCTTAATTTTAAATCAATGACTAAAGGAGAATTTGGTGGCAGAACACTTAAAAGGGATAGGCGAAGAACCGTTAGAAGGGATAGGCGGTTGGCTGTGGTTGGTTGCTCTTGGGATAGTAGCTTCACCTTTACGAATCATCTTTCTTATTTTTCCACTTTATTCTGAAATATTCAAAGATGGTTCTTGGGATATATTGACCTCATCAGGAACCGAAGCGTATCATCCTATGTGGGCGCCAATCATATTAGCAGAAATGACTATTAATGGTGCATTAGTGCTCACATGGATATTTGTTGGATTCTTATTCTTCTTGAAGAAGGCTGTCTTTCCAAAGTTCTATATCGGCATTCTACTGTTTACTCTCGTATTCATCATTATCGATGCGATGGCGGTTAAAATTATTTTCCCTAATGATCCTATTTTCGATCCTGATACGACTAAAGAGCTGGTTCGAACGCTTGTCGCTTGTCTTATATGGATACCCTACATTCTTATTTCGAAGCGAGTACAAGCTACTTTTGTGAAAGAACTGTGATGACTACAATTACCTATTTTTTGTTTTAACTGTAGAGATTTCAATCCATGAGAGGTTTTTCGTACACTATATCTTCATATTGCGAACATTATGGGTATGAGTTATGTTCAAAAACTCTGCAAAATTTGCTACACTACGCCCGCATTAGTCAATTCCACAATTGCGCTAGTGTTATAGCATTACCAATTAATTTCAACCGTTAATTTTAAAAAGCACCCTAAACCCAATGCACTAGGTTTGCGACCTAGCCAGCAGGAGAAAAACATGAGTACCATTCAAGACCATAATACAGCTAGCAATATCCAAAACAGCACTGTCACCGACAACAAATCAGCCCCAGCCTATGACAGTGTCACCAATAACATCGTCGTTGCTGCTCTATATAAGTTCACGCGTTTTAGCGATTTCGAGCAATACCGCGAGTTAATTTTAAATAATATGCTCGATAATGATGTCAAAGGCACGTTATTGATTGCTAATGAAGGCATTAATGGTACGATTTCTGGCACACGCCAAGGTATCGATAACGTCCTTGAGTATCTGCGCAGTATCGAAGCGATTGGCAGCTTTACCTTTAAAGAATCTTATACCGATGCTCAGCCTTTTTATCGTACCAAAGTGAAGCTCAAAAAAGAAATCGTTACCATGGGCGTAGAGAATATCGATCCTTTGCAATCAGTTGGACGCTATGTAAAACCAAGCGAATGGAATGCGTTAATCTCAGACCCTGATGTCATCTTGATTGATACGCGTAATGATTATGAAGTTAAAATCGGTACGTTCCAAAATGCCGTCAATCCAAATACTGAAACGTTCCGCGAGTTCCCAGAGTACGTCGCAAAAGAGATGGATCCAGCCAAACATAAAAAAGTCGCGATGTTCTGTACCGGTGGTATACGCTGTGAGAAATCTACTGCTTATATGCGTGAGCAAGGCTTTGAAGAGGTGTATCATTTAGAAGGTGGTATCTTAAAATATCTAGAAGAAATTCCAGCCAGCGACTCTATGTGGCAAGGCGATTGCTTCGTTTTTGATAACCGCGTGTCGGTCAATCATAACTTAGAAAAAGGCAACTATGAGCAATGCTTCGCCTGCCGTATGCCCATTACTGTCGATGACATGCAAAGCCTTGCTTATATCAAAGGCGAGTCTTGCCCACACTGCATTGATAAAGCGACCGACGAGCAAAAAGCACGCTTTCGTGAGCGCGAGCATCAAATGCAGCTGGCGAAGAAACGTGGCGAAGCGCATATTGGTAGTGATGTGATTGATGTGATTGAGAAACGCAAAGCCGCTAAAATTGAAGCACGTCGTCAAGCAGAGGAAGCCAATAAAGCTAACGCTGAATAAGTTTAAGATGGATAAAAGCAAAAAGGACGCCCCAATCAAATATTTGATTGGGGCGTCCTTTTTGCTTTATTAGTACTAACTTATGACTTATTGAGTACGTAATGTGGCTTAGCTACCGCGGTAAGTGCTATAGCCGTATGGAGACAAAGTAATTGGCACATGGTAATGGTTATCGCCTTCGATATTAAAATTGACTTCAACATATGGATAGAAAGACTCTAGACCTTGATTTCGGAAATAAGGAGTCGTCTCGAAAATCAACTTATAAGTACCGTCATGCTCAACACCGTCTTGATTCGGTAAGAAGTTGCCGATACGACCATTATTATCAGTCTTTTGCGCATTAAGCAATTTCCAGCTACCAGTTTTCTCTTGCATCATCAGTTTTACATTGACGTTTGGTGCTGGTTTGCCCGTACTAATATCTAAGATATGACTAGATAATTGATATTTATCTTGATCACCAGCAGCATGGCTAGCCGTTGCAGTCATGGCTAATACGCTACCAAATGCAGCTGCCTTGAGTAAGTTGTTTTTCATGAATCATCCTATTCAGTCAATTGTATGTGTTAAATGAATCATCTTCTTCAGCAAGCTATTTACCATTTTTAAGTATGCCTGTCCGCAGAAAATAACCGTGATTTACCTCGAAAACATAATCAATCATGTTGTTCATTAAAAATATATTTATCATTATAGGCTTAATGTACTGGTGTAGTTTATATTGTTAATAAGACCGTATAATTAAGATAATATTAACTTATATAAAAATGAGTATAGTGAATGTAAAACTTACATTCGCTATAATTTGTGTTACTCATAAATAAAAAGCATCAATGCCATGATTGAACATTGCAATTGCTTGATTTAAGACAAAAAAATAGCAGACTATCTTACTGATGGTCTGCTATTGCTATACTAAAAATTATGTTTGCATGCAAATATTATTTAAAACAAAATACGCACGCGAATCGTCTCTTCTACATCTTTTAATTGGTCTAGTGCAGCGGTCGAATCGTTATAATCGACATCCATCACTAGATAACCAACATCACCTTCTGTCATCAGGCTCTGCGCTAGGATGTTGATGCCAGCTTCAGCAAATAAGCGGTTAATCTGAGAAAGTACGCCTGGCACGTTTTTGTGAATGTGTAGTAGACGATGCGAGTTTTCTTTGAACGGGATAGAAACTTCTGGGAAGTTCACAGCAGTCGCCGTATCACCTTGGTCAGAGTATCTAACAAACTTATCTGCTACTTCCAGTCCGATATTGGCCTGTGCTTCTTGTGTTGAACCACCGATATGCGGCGTCAAAATCACATTATCAAACTTACGTAGTGGTGACTCAAACTCTTCGTCAGCTGATTTTGGCTCTTTTGGGAATACATCGATAGCCGCGCCCAAGATTTTACCAGACTCAAGCGCATCTGCTAGATCATCAATCTCGACGCACGTACCACGAGCCGCATTGATAAAGTAGCTGCCTTCTTTCATCTGAGCGAACTGCTCAGCTTTCATCATATAGCGAGTGCTTGGCACATCAGGTACATGCAATGTCACGATATCAGCCGTTGATAGTAACTCTTCTAGGCTACCAACTTGTACCGCGTTGCCTAGTGGCAATTTGGTCACAGCATCATGATAGATGACTTTCATACCGAAGCTTTCTGCTAAGACAGACAGCTGCGAACCGATAGAGCCATAACCGACGATACCGATAGTCTTGCCACGCACTTCGTGTGAGTTGGTCGCAGACTTACCCCAGCCGCCGCGATGTACGGTTGCATTCTTTTCAGGAATACCGCGGTACAGCATGATGGCTTCGGCCAATACTAGCTCAGCTACCGAACGAGTGTTCGAGAATGGCGCGTTAAAGACAGGGATACCAAGATCACGAGCGGCGTCTAGATCTACTTGATTGGTACCAATACAAAAGCAACCAATGCCGATAAGCTTGTGTGCGTGCTCAAGTACTTCACGCGTCAACTGAGTGCGCGAACGAATACCGATAAAGTGCGCATCTTTGATCTTTTCGATCAGCTCGTCTTGATCTAAAGCGTGACTGATATTCTCGATGTTGTGGTAACCAGCTCCTTCCAATACTTTTAGGGCATTGTCATGTAGACCTTCAAGCAATAAAAACCGGATTTTGTCTTTTTGTAGTGATAACGCCATATGAGAACTGTCCTATAATTGTTTTATAAGATTACCTGTTGGATAATCTATGATGGATGAAACGAAAACAGTCCCGATATCTTACACAAAATTTGAGGTCGATGTTAGCAGATTAGATGAATTATTGGTTATCAAGCCTGAAAAAATTTTATGCTATAGTGAATTATTCTGTTTGAAACCGATCGAATCAATTATTTATTACTTACCTCTTCTTATAGGTAAAAATTATCACCCACTTATTAACTCTACGAGCTGACTCATCACTGAATTTATAGTTATTTCGCTATATAATAAACAGTCCCAGCATCGTGCTTACGCCAATATTGAGATTTGACCATGACGCCAACTACCGCTCAGCCCACATCCGAAACCAATGCCGTGCAAACCATCCTGAGCACGCTCACTGATACCCATAGTTTCGACCCGACCCAAATCAAAACTGATGCTGAGAGTTTAGAGCATTGGGGTAAAGACTGGACCAAGCACTTTGCCCCTGCTGCCTCTGCCATCGTCTTTCCAAAGACCACTGAACAAGTACAGACTATCGTACTGCTGGCCAATGAGCACAACGTCGTCCTCACCCCAAGTGGCGGTCGTACAGGCCTGTCTGCTGGTGCCGTGGCTGCTAATGGCGAGATAGTCGTTAGTATGGATAAAATGAACCAGATTGGACAGTTCTATCCTGCCGATCGAATAGTTGAAGTCGAAGCAGGTGTCATCACGCAGCAGTTGCAAGCATTCGCAGAGTCTAAAGACTTGTACTACCCTGTTGACTTTGCCTCAGCTGGCTCAAGTCAAATCGGTGGCAATATTGGCACCAATGCAGGCGGTATCAAAGTCATACGCTATGGCATGACTCGTCAATGGATTATGGGGCTGACAGTGGTCACTGGTAAAGGCGATATCTTGCAGCTCAACCGCGGTATGGTCAAAAACGCCACTGGTTATGACTTGCGTCAATTGTTTATCGGTAGCGAAGGCACACTTGGGCTTGTGACCCATGCACAAGTTAAGCTTGAGCGTCAGCCGCAAGACTTAAATGTCATGGTACTGGGCATGGACAGCTTTAATGATGTCATGAATGTGCTATCAGCCTTCCAAGCGAAGATTGACTTGACCGCGTTTGAATTCTTTGATGATGTGGCGATTGATAAGTTGATGGCACATGGTCAAGTACAAGAGCCATTTGAGTCGCGCACCAAGTTCTATACGCTATTAGAGTTCGAAGCACCATACGAGCCTATCATGGATAAAGCCATGGCGATATTTGAGCATTGTATGGAGCAAGGCTGGGTCGTCGATGGTGTCATGAGCCAGAGCTTGGCACAGGCTGAAGAGCTGTGGAAATTGCGCGAATACATTTCTGAGACCATCTCAGTATTTACGCCTTATAAAAACGATGTATCTGTACTGATAAGCTATGTCCCTGAGTTTATCACCGAGATTGATCACATCGTCAGCAGTAACTACCCTGACTTTGAGGTTTGCTGGTTCGGTCATATTGGCGATGGCAACTTGCATCTTAATATTCTAAAGCCTGAAGACATGAGTAAAGATGATTTCTTTGCAGAGTGTCAAATCGTCAACAAACACGTGTTTGAGACGGTGCAAAAGTATGGCGGTTCGGTTTCGGCTGAGCATGGCGTCGGTATGACTAAAAAGCCTTATTTACAATATAGCCGCAGTGAGACTGAGATTGAGTACTTACGAGAGGTAAAAAAAGTCTTTGATCCGAATAACATTATGAACCGTGGCAAGATTTTTGATATGTAAGTGCTTATTCAATGATTAAGCTCATAATTAAAATGGCATAAAAAATGACGCTAAACATTGATATTTAGCGTCTTTTTTTTGTCTTATAAAAGTGATTATTTATAAAAATAACAACACTAGCGCTACCACTAATAACACACTTAAAAAACCTTGAACGATTAAAAATGCTTGATGCGGGGCGGCGATATGACGAAACATGTTGCCCAGTGCATTATAGGTAATACCAGCCGCTTTAATATGTGGCGGCGTATCAAAGGTTTTGATGATTTGTAAAAAATTCTCGGTACGATCAGGCGACCAATTATGCGGCGCAAATGGCAAATATAGCGATAACTGTGCGGCTTGCTTTTTGCTCGCTGGTGACCATAACCAACGCTCTAAAAATAATAAGCGCATACGCCAATCCGCAAAACGGCGATGTTCTATCGTCTGTAACAGCAATATTTCAGTATTCTTATGGCGCTTATCCGCAAATATGCGTTGCTTTAAGGCAAATACGTGCGCTTTCTCACCTTCGATGCATTGCAAAAAATGACCACTACCATAACATAGAGTACCTGTAATGCCATGCTGTTGATTATAGTTACGCGCATGACATTCTACTTCATCAAATATAGAGGCGCTTAAACGTGAGACAAGCGTCAAACTACTAACATACACCAATTGAACCAGCGCTGAGTCTTCTATCTCATCCCAGCTACTGACTCTATTGTTGTGACTTGAGGGCATAATAAAACAATCCTAAAAAGCCGATTAAATACGGCTAAACAAAACAAACACAACGACGCCCCAATAAAAAAAGACAGCGACTCACAAAAACGTAGCAAATAGTTACCACGTTAAACTGTCATTACTTGAGTAGCTTGTTATGATAACCAGCAAAACAAATAGACCAAAACCAAATAGATCAAAACTAAGCATTCTAAGATATGATATTTAAAAATAATGTTAAGCTAACAAAATATCTGTACTGACATCTTCAGGTTAGAAGCTGTACCAAACACTTGGCTTGTATTAACCCCAACGACGGTTTGTGAACATTATGAAAAATTTTATAGTTACTTTAATTCATAGCTAATTTAATTTACAGACACTTTAATTTAAATTTATAGCTACTTTAAAATGATATGAGATTCAAAAAACACGTCAGTAACGCCAAATCTGACAGAATTCATAAGATAAATCATTTTCATAACTTATTGTAAATACAGTGATAATTGATTGTAACGATAATATTTTATGATTGGAATATTTTTATCACTTTTTTTACACAAAAAATTGCCAACCGAAAAAAATTGCCAACCGAATTGTGGCAACGCATGCTATTTGATATCACTAAAATTAATAAAGATCCAAAACAGGAACATTATGAGCAAAATAGAAAAACTAGACGACTTTCATCTAACCATCGCTGAAATCAAGAAAAAAGACTATCCACAATTAAAAGCATTAATGGATCGTGTCTATGTCAACTTAGGCGGTGCATGGTCAAAGAACACTATTAATACCTTAATCGATGCCTTCCCCGAAGGTCAGATCGCTTTATTTGATCATGATCAATTGATTGGTATCGTGTTATCTATGCGTGTTGATTATGCCACGTTTTCTAACCCGCATACCTACGACGACTTGATTGGTCATAAAGAGATTATCAGAGACAACCCTGAAGGCGATGCTATTTACGGTTTAGATGCGCTGATCGACCCTGAATACCGTGGTTATCGCCTAGGACGTCGATTATACGATGCCCGTAAAGAGCTGTGTCGCCAGTTAAACTTCCGAGCTATTTTGGCTGGTGGTCGTATCCCGAACTATCATAACCATCAAGATCTCACACCTGGCGAATATATTGAAGCCGTCGCGGCTCGTGAAATTCATGATTCTGCATTGTCTTTCCAACTCTCAAATGGCTTTATCGTCAAGCGTATCTTAACGGCTTATTTGCCTGACGATAAACAATCTAAAGGTTTTGCTACTCTACTTGAGTGGGCAAATATTTATTACGAGCCGCAAGATTATAAGCCAAACACTCGTAAGTCTGAGGTGCGTATTGGTGGCATCCAATGGCAAATGCGTGAAGTCGAGTCACCTGAAGAGCTGCTGCAACAAGTCGAATTCTTTGTCGATATTATGGCTGATTACAATTCTGACTTTGCTTGTTTACCAGAGTTCTTTAACGCACCGTTGATGGGTCTGTGTGAATCGACGGATCAAAACGTCGCTATTCGATTTTTAGCTGGTTATACCGAATGGTTTAAAAATGAGATATCGCATTTAGCGGTCAGCTACAACGTCAACGTCATTACAGGCTCGATGCCGTACTTAGACGAGGACGATACGTTATATAATGTCAGCTACTTGTGCCGCCGCGATGGTACGGTCGAAGAGCAGCGCAAAATCCATATTACCCCGCATGAGCGTAGCGCTTGGGTCATCGAAGGCGGTGACGAGGTTAAGGTGTTTGATACCGATGCCGGTCGTATTGGTATTTTGGTCTGTTATGACGTTGAATTCCCTGAGCTTGCCCGCCTCATGGCACTTGATGATATGGACATCTTATTCGTGCCATTTTGGACAGACACGCAAAACGGCTATCTACGCGTGCGCCACTGCGCCCAAGCACGTGCGATTGAAAACGAATGCTATGTGATGATTTGTGGTTCGGTTGGTAACTTACCACAGGTTGAAAGTCTCGATATTCAATACGCACAGTCTTCTATCTTCTCGCCATCAGATTTTGCTTTCCCGCATGATGCGATTATGGCAGAAACCACTGCCAACACTGAGATGGTATTTTTCTCAGATGTGAACTTAGACAAGCTTATTCATGTCCGTAACGAAGGTTCGGTACATAATCTGCTTGATCGCCGTGATGACTTGTATAGTTTGAAATGGAAGAGAAAATCTAAAGTATCAGCCAGTAAGCTAAGCGATGATGAGCGCCTCGAAAACTCTGGTAGTGTCCTGCTCGGTGATCCATTACAAAACCGTGCGCAAAAACCTTAATCAGTCACTTTAAAATACCAACACTGAACACGGTTTAATAAAATTTATGAATAATACGGCTGACATTTCAGCCGTTTATTTTTATCTATCAACAACCACTTATCAAAGCCATTTATACAAAACCTATAGCAAAAAAGCAGCCATTATGACGACTGATACTGAAAAATCCATTAAAAAGCCAAAGAAAACGCCCAAGCAAAAGGGGTTGTCTATCGCTAAAAATCTCCTCATATATGGCTTGGTATTTGCTGTTATTTATACCGCTATTAATTGGTGGCGACAACCTATCATGCCCGCCAACCCGCAATTGCAACTGACCGATTATCAAGGGCAAGTCGTTGACTTAGCGGCGCTGAGCAATGAACAACCAACGCTGGTGTATTTTTGGGGCACGTGGTGTCCCATTTGTAGTATCACCTCGCCGACCATAGACAAACTTGCCGCCGCAAATGATTATCCAGTCGTTACGATTGCCATTAAATCAGGTACTGACCAAGAGCTGAATCGCTACCTTAATGAAAACAGCTATCGCTTTACGACGATAAATGATCAAGAAGGCAGCATCTTCGCTGATTGGCAAGGACAAGTGACGCCTTCGTATGTCATATTAAAGAATGGCGAGATGACTCAAGGGTTGACGGGCATTCAACCCTTATGGTCGCTGAAATTGCGCTTATGGTTATCATCAGTTTTTTAACGCTTAGCCTCCTGTTTAGAGTCCAATTATTTAGAGCCCAATCGATAGACAATGGCACTTGCCATCCGTATGATTCAATAGATGCTGCATCACTCATATAAATGATTGGTTTTGGCTAAAATAAGGACAATACTGACCAGCTCTTTTTACCCTAGCTTTTTTGTCATATAATAGCTGGCAATCTCATTGCCTCTTTTTAGTTTATTGCTATCACGGTATTTTATTATCCATAAGCATATTTTATGTTGCATTCGTCTCGATAGCATTTATTATTGACGTGAGCATATTTATGACGTTGATGCACAGCGATATATTATAAGTGAGAAAGCGATCATCAACGGTTAAGCAGCCAGCTAAGCATTACCCTAAATGTCACATCTGACTTTACATCGATTTTTAATCCATCTTCTAAAAAGACATCTTCTATGACTGATAAAAGTACTGATACGCCAAACCAAGATTATAAAGACACGCTAAACCTTGCCGACACGCCATTTGCGATGCGTGCCAACCTTGCCAAGCGCGAGCCAGATTGGCTTGCTGCTTGGGAAGCGGATGATGTGTACGGCAAAATTCGTCAGGCACGTGCTGGGGCGACCAAATACATTTTGCACGATGGCCCTCCTTACGCCAACGGTCAGATTCACTTGGGTCACGCGGTTAATAAAGTACTCAAAGACATTATCGTGAAGTCAAAAACGCTATCAGGCTTTGATGCGCCTTATGTCCCCGGTTGGGACTGTCATGGTCTGCCTATCGAGCAAAAGGTCGAAGCCAAAGTTGGCAAGGTCGGTCAAAAAGTATCGGCGACTGAGTTCCGCGGTCTATGCCGCGAGTATGCGAGCACCCAGATTGAATTGCAAAAGGCAGATTTTAAGCGTCTAGGCGTATTTGGCGATTGGGACAACCCATATCTAACGATGAACTTCCATCAAGAAGCCAACATCGTACGCGCCCTTGCCAAAATTTATGACAATGGTCATGTCACTCGCGGTATGAAGCCAGTCAACTGGTGCTTGGACTGTAGCTCTGCGCTGGCTGAGGCGGAAGTGGAATACCAAGATAAAGTGTCTGATGCTATCTACGTGAGCTTTGATGTTTTGGATACCGATAAGGTTGCCTCGTTGGCTGACGTAGCGGGCAATATCGCCGCTGTTATTTGGACGACGACCCCTTGGACGCTACCTGCTAACCAAGCCATCTCTGTACATCCTGAGCATAACTATAGTGTGGTGGCGACTGAAAAAGGTAATTTGCTATTAGCCGCGGATTTGGTTGAAACAGCATTAACGGAACTCAAACTTAGCAATCAGGGTGTGTTAGCTACCGTATCTGGGCGCGAGCTTGAAGGCTTGCGTGCCCAGCACCCACTGATTGCAGACCGTCAAGTCCCATTAATCTTAGGCGATCACGTGACCACCGATAGCGGTACTGGCCTCGTCCATACAGCACCCGGTCACGGTCTTGACGATTATATCGTAGGTCTTAAATATAACTTACCTGTTGAAAACCCAGTCAGTGGTACGGGCGTTTATCTGGACAGCGCAGCGGTATTTGCGGGCGAGCACATTTATAAGGCCAATCCAAAAATCATCGCCGCACTGCATGACAATGGACATCTAATCAGTCATACCAAGATTGAGCATAGCTATCCACATTGCTGGCGTCATAAGTCGCCGATTATTTTCCGTGCGACCCCGCAGTGGTTTATCAGTATGGAAGCCAAAGGTTTGCGTGAGCGTGCTCTTGCTGATATTCCAGCAGTAAGCTGGACGCCAGCATGGGGGCAAAACCGCATTGAAGCCATGATGAACGGTCGTCCAGACTGGTGTATCTCACGCCAGCGTACATGGGGCGTACCGATCACTTTCTTTACCCATAAAGAAACAGGCGAGCTGCATCCAAACACGCTTGAGCTGATGGAAGTCGCTGCACAAAAAATCGATGCGGGCGGTGTGGAAGCTTGGTTTGATGCCAGCTGTGAAGATTTCTTAGGCGCGGAAGCTGTTGATTATGACAAAGCAACCGACACCTTAGACGTATGGTTCGACTCAGGTACGACCCATTTTACCGTACTTGAGCAGCGTGATGAGCTGACCAATCCAGCTGATATCTACCTAGAAGGATCAGATCAGCATCGTGGCTGGTTCCAGACGTCATTACTGACATCTGAAGCCATGTACGGTCGCCCTCCATTTAAGCAAGTATTGACGCATGGTTTTACGATTGATGCCAACGGTCGCAAACTGTCTAAATCATTAGGCAATACAAAAGGCTTTGAGCCTCAAGATGTCTTTAACACGCTAGGCGCTGATCTTTTGCGACTTTGGGTAGCCTCTGTTGACTATCGCTACGAGATGTCTGCAAGTAAAGCCTCTTTTAAAGGCGCAACAGATCAGTATCGCCGCATCCGTAACACCCTGCGTTTCTTACTTGCCAATACCGATGACTTTGATCCTGCGGTCAACAGCATCGATATCAATGAGCTAGTCAGCCTTGATAAATTCATCATTGAGCGCGCGCAAACCGTGCAAGCACAAATCATCAGTGCTTATGATGCAATGGATTTTCACCAAGTCACCCAGCATATTACTGCGTTCTGCTCGCAAGATTTGGGCAGCTTCTATTTAGATATTATCAAAGATCGTCAGTATACGACTCAGACTGATGGACAGCCGCGTCGCTCCGCGCAAACGGCGATTTACCATATCGTTCAGGCACTCATTCGCTGGATTACGCCGATTTTGTCATTCACGGCACAAGAAGCGTGGGAAGTATTGCATGGCGCTGACAGTTATGTATTTACTGAAGAATGGTATAAATTTCCAGAATTTGAGCTAAGCGCGATCAGCAACGATGACTGGCAACGTATCATGTTGGCAAAGGATATGGTCAATAAACATATCGAGACCGCACGTGGTGAAAAAATCATCAACGCTAACTTGTCTGCCGATGTTAATCTATATGCTGACGGTGCAATGCATGAAAGCTTAGCCAAGCTGGGTGAAGAGCTGCGCTTTGTACTAATCACTAGTAGCGCAACTTTGAAACCAATGAGCGACGCTCCTGCCGATAAAACAAGCACAAATGAGCAAACTGACGCCAGCACGGATGAATCAGTAGGCTTAGTGGTCAAGGTGAGCGCCGCAACTGGCACCAAGTGCGTACGCTGCTGGCATATCCGTGATGATATCGGTACCGATAGCACGCACCCAGAATTATGCGCGCGCTGCGTGACTAACGTCAGCGGTGATGGTGAGGTGCGCCACTATGCCTAACCATACGCCTAACTCAACAGAATCATCAGACAACAAGCCGCCATATGGTGAAGTCGATAAATCACCTGAACCAGCTCATGCAACCACAGGCAGCTCAACGACACCGAAAAGTCGTCTGAATAAGACGCCAAAAATGATTGCGAATGGCCGTCGTGCGTTTACGTGGTATCTCCTATCGTTGGTCGTACTAATCATCGATCAATGGACGAAGTGGCTGGCTGAAACTAAGCTGACTTTTCATGAGCCAGTACCTGTGATTGAGCCTTTTCTGAATTGGACATTGGCATACAACTATGGCGCGGCATTTAGCTTTTTGGCAGATGCTGGTGGTTGGCAGAAGTGGTTTTTTTCGGGATTGGCATTGATAATGTCGCTATTTTTAATTGGCTACCTGATAAAAGCCCCGCGCCAAGCCAAGCTACTATCGACAGGTCTAGCGCTAGTGCTCGGCGGTGCGGTTGGCAATCTCATTGACCGCTTGCTACATGGTCACGTCATCGACTTCATCCATGTACACAACGCTGATGTCTGGCATTACCCTATCTTTAATATTGCGGATATGGGCATTAGTATCGGTGTGGCGTTGATTGTCATTGACATGCTATTTTTAGAAAAAAAGCGTGAAATGCCGCGGTCATAGTTTTAAATCGCATTATTAATACAGTTAGATTTATAAATAAAAAAGGTGGGTTACGCAGTCGTAACCCACCTTTTTTATTCATCATTTTTTCTGATAAAGGCTATTAGTTAGCATAGAGTATTGTGCCTATACGCCACTCTCAACAGCTTACATTCATGATTGATTATCTCTTAGGAAATTTCTCTCGCTTCGATAATTTTTTAAGATAATCTTGAACCTGCTCAGGCAACTCAACACCCAGCATCTTCAACCATGAAAACAAATGCTGATAATAAATGTCTGCCAGCGTAAAGCTGTCCCCCGCTATATACTCCTGCTCATCTACCCAAGCATAAGCAATCGGCAGGGCTTTTTGGATACACTTCAGGCAGTTGTTAGCGGTGCCCTCAGGCCAGTTTTCATAATTGTCTAATACCTTGATTTTGGTGAGTATCCATAGATAACTCTCAATCTCGATCATGCCAAATGAAATCACTTGGCGAAGTTTATAGTTTTTCTCAGCGAAGTTCTCATCTGCTGTGTTTGGTGTCAAAGGTTTGTCAGGGTGTAACTCATTGAGATATTCAATAATAGCTAACGACTCAGTAAAGTGTTTGCCTTCATGTGTGATGGTAGGGATTTTACCAAAGGGGTTAACGGCTAAAAACTCAGGACTTCGCTGCTCCCCTTTTTTGCCATCTATTTCTTTGGTCTCATATTCTAAGCCAAGCTCCTGCAATGCCCAAATGACCGTTTCAGCGCGACTTGGATGGGTATATTTGTATAAAGTAATCACTTGCGTTCGCCTTTTATTATTAATTAAATCCATTTAAGGTTTATCCTGAAAAATCGTGCTTATTGCGTACAATTCATCATACTCGCACAAAATACCAGCGTACGGCAACCAGCCACTCAAGATATAAAACTTTGATGTTTCATCAGCCGTTTATTTTAGACTTAAGCATTAAACATCAAAACTACA
Organism: Psychrobacter sp. NC44; assembly: GCF_904846655.1. Taxonomy (NCBI): domain Bacteria; kingdom Pseudomonadati; phylum Pseudomonadota; class Gammaproteobacteria; order Moraxellales; family Moraxellaceae; genus Psychrobacter; species Psychrobacter sp. NC44. Next base: position 39,044 of record NZ_CAJHBN010000003.1, read on the forward strand.
CCGCTCACTATGATAAATAAACAAGTGCTTTTATACCAAAGAATCAAGTAATCCTTGCAAAAATTTCAAGCTTCCTCCTGTCAATATAAACAATAACCCCGCCATATTGATGAGAACAGTCAAATAATACGCCACTCGAAATTCAGGCTTTTGCGACTTGTGGCGTAGATACGTTTGCGCAACCATCGCGCCCACCCAACCGCCCAGCGCACTTAGCAGATGCAAGGTTGATTCAGGTGTGCGCCAATCATTATTCTGAGCAGCGGCTTTGTCCTTGGCATACATCATATAAGTAATGAGACCCAAAGCCACATACCAACCCACAACCAGCCAGCTGAGCTTGTTCATAGCAGCCAATAAGATTAATACGCCATAAAAGCCCACACCAAGGAACAAACGTTTCTTTTGTCCCGCTTCAAAGTCTGCTTGCATGCTACGTTTGTGATTACGCTGACGGATTTTCTGATTCTTTTGCGCCATTTTTTGCTGCACAAAGCTCAGTTCTTGTACATCTTTTGCTTGCATACGCCCTTGATGGTCTTGCCCAAACGTAAAAACAACGGGCTCACCGACCTCAGGGCGACGACGCGCTTTAAACTCATTGATATGGAAGAATATTGAATCACCATTCTGTGTTTCGATAAAACCAAAGCCTTTGTCGTCTTGCCACTTTTTAATGTGACCTTGTTGTTTATTTACCATAAAAACCCCTGCCTGCTCTTAGAATTGCCAAATATATTACACTATTTGCGTTACACTATTTACGCTTACATACTCTCCAAGATGGCTTATCATTTCTTATATTATTTGCCAAACCAACTCCTAATCCCGTAATAAATGGCTGTTGACTATGACCGACTCACAATTTATCAATCCCAATGAAGACACCCGTATCACTTTTGGCAGCCTTGTAAAGCTGCACTTTGAAGTATCACTAGAGAACGGTACGATGATTGATTCTACCTTTAGCCGTGATGCGCCTGTGACGCTCACCATTGGTGATGAAAGTTTGTTACCTGGCTTTGAGCAGGTATTAATGAACCTGCGTGCTGGTGATACGCGCTCTGCCCACCTTGAGCCGGAGCAGGCATTTGGCGATTGGAATCCTGACAACATCCAACATTTCAGCCGTACTCAGTTTGCGTTAATCGCTGATAATCCAGAAATCGGCATGATGGTAGAGTTCGAAGACAAAGGCAAAAACACGCTGCCGGGTACGATTAGTGCACTCGATGACGAGCAAGTCGAAGTGGATTTTAACCATCCCCTTGCCGGACAATCCCTGTTATTTAAAGTAAAAATCTTTAAGGTTACCCCGCCTGGTGTCACTGGTATAAAGCTCATGTAATCGCTTAAAAAACTGTCAGCTATAAAAATACATTTACAAAGGACATTCATATGCAATATCAAATGTTGCCACAACTCAATGAAAAAGTTTCTAAGATTTGTTTAGGCACGATGACATGGGGACAGCAAAATACCGAGACCCAAGCACATGAACAAATGGACATGGCGCTAAGCGAAGGGGTGAATTTTTGGGATACGGCGGAGATGTATCCATCGCCGCCGGATAAGGACAAGCAAGGCGATACTGAACGCTTTATGGGTACATGGTTTAATAAAACCAAACAGCGCGATAAAGTTATCCTTGCTAGCAAAATATCGCCGATGGATTTTTTGCGTGATGGGCAAACGCGTTTTAATGCCGAACATATTAGCAGCGCCATCGATGGCAATCTTCAGCGTTTGCAGACCGATTATATTGATATTTACCAGCTCCATTGGCCTGAACGCCAAGCGAATTTTTTTAGTCAGCTTGGCTATACCGAAGAGATGGCAGCGCAACCATTAGATGATTTGACACCATTTCTAGAGACCATTCAAGCGTTAAATGATGAGATTAAAAAAGGGCGTATTCGCGCTTATGGACTATCGAACGACACCGCTTGGGGACTGATGCGCTACCTATGGGAGGCCGATAAAAATGGTTTGATCGCCCCTATCACGGTGCAAAATCCTTATAGTTTGCTAAATCGCTTATATGAAGTCGCTATGGCCGAGATTACGCACCGTGAGAATGTGGGTCTACTGGCTTATTCACCACTTGGCTTTGGTGTATTATCTGGTAAATATCTCGATGGCAAACGTCCAGCGGGTGCGCGTCTGACGATGTATGATCGCTTTGCGCGCTATACCAACGAAGAAGCGCTATCAGCCACTACTCAATACGCCAAAATAGCAGAAGATGCAGGTTTAGATATGGCACAGATGGCACTAGCTTTCGTTAACTCACGCTCATTTGTCACCAGTAATATTATTGGCGCTACTACGATCGAGCAGCTAAAATCCAACATCGATAGTATACACTTAACCTTAAGCTCAGAAGTATTGGAAGCGATTGAAGCGGTGCATACCCAGCATCCCAATCCATCACCTTAGTTTGATATAGGTAAAGCATTTATAAATTAATGTTTGAGTATTTAGTAAACAAAAAAGGCGCAAATCGCAGTTATAAACTGAGCGATTTGCGCCTTTTTTATTAGAGCGTGTTAAATATTCGAAACTATTAAGCTGTCACCGCTTAAACTTTAGCGACTTTCGTTAAGACTCGCGAATGCAGTTCCGCCAAACCTTCTTGCATACGGGCTTGTAACAAATCCGTCAATTCACTTTTGCTCAACCCTTTAGGATCTATTGGCTCAAGTGGCAATACATAGGCGGTCACATCTTTCGTATCGAGCACCTTTTTTATGCTCTCTTTCATCGTAAGCTTGCCATAGTAAGGCAACTCTTCACTTAACGTGCCGTCTTTATTGACGTAAGCAATTACCAGTGGGCGTACGGGTACGTCAGCATCTATGGCAGCTTGTAGCAACGTGCCATGAATACGCTTGATTTTTTTGCCATCGGTGGTGGTCGCCTCAGGGAAGAATATGACCGAGAAACCTTTGGTCAAAAAACTGGCAATTTGGGCGGCGACCGACCCTGCATCACCGGAACCACGCTCGATAAATACCGTGCCTGCTGCATGAGCCAGCTTACCAAATACAGGCCATTCACCGATTTCAGCTTTGGATAAGAAAAAAGCAGGACTCAGCGTCCCCACCACAGGGATATCCATCCATGACACATGATTGGATACCCATAATCCGTGATGCTGCTCTACCCGCTCGACTGCCACAACCTTGACGCCAAAAGAGCCTGCCATTTTGCGGCAAAAGGCTTGAATATAGCGTGGCAATTTTTCGCGTGGTGGCTGCTTAAATGCGCCAATACGTTGGGCGGCGCGCAATCCACCAGCGATAGTGGTGGTCATGCCAGCAATTTGTTTGCCGCGCCCTAATTGTTGTCTGAGTGAGAAGCCTGACTTAGATTGGCTCATCTGTGTCCCTCGTGGTTAAAAACTTATGATTATATATCGTAAACAAGCGCCATGAGTATAACAAAATTTATTCAGTCAGTGACGATTTGTTCACTGAGTTGCTTTTTATTCACTGAGCTCCTTTTTGTTCAATGAGTTGCTTTTTATTCAACCAGTTCTGCTGCGTTCACTGATTTGCCTATGGCTTTCATTTACGCTGTAACATAAAACCATCGTTAATTGTGCTAGAACGCTTTAATATTAACTGATGAGACCACATATATATGGTCATATGAACGCTATATCGACGTTTACTGAATGGATAATAGCGATATATTTACTTTATTAAATAGGTGATACTCTTTGGATTATTTTGAAAGACACGAAGGTGGCGAGCGCGCCATTATAGTACATTTAGACATCCGTCAAATTCAAGATCCTGATGATCTAGGTGAATTTGAGCTGTTAGCAGACTCAGCAGGGGCTGATCGTTTGGCTTTAGTCACAGGCTCACGCCAAAGACCCGACGCCAGATACTTCGTTGGTAGCGGTAAAGCAGAAGAAATAGCAGAATTGGTACGCGAACATGATGCGGATATCGTCTTATTTAACCATAGCTTATCGCCATCACAAGAGCGTAATATTGAAGCTTTGGTCAAATGTCGCGTACTGGATCGTACGGGTTTGATATTGGATATTTTCGCGCAGCGTGCCCGTACTTATGAAGGTAAGCTACAAGTAGAGCTGGCGCAGCTCAACCATTTATCGACGCGTTTGGTACGAGGTTGGACGCATTTGGAGCGTCAAAAAGGCGGTATTGGTCTACGTGGACCCGGCGAAACCCAGCTTGAGACCGATCGTCGCTTGCTACAAGTGCGCGTGAATCAGCTTAAAAGCAGAATCGAGAAAGTCAGACAGACACGTGCGCAAGGTCGAGCCCGCCGCCAAAAATCAGATGTGCCGACGATTTCGCTTGTCGGTTATACCAATGCGGGAAAATCTACGCTATTTAACCGCTTGGTCGACGAAAATATCTATGCAGCGGATAAATTATTTGCCACGCTAGATCCCACTTTACGCCGTTTAGACTGGCAGGGTGTTGGTCGTGTTGTTTTAGTCGATACGGTAGGTTTTGTCCGTCATCTGCCGCATGAGTTGGTCGAATCCTTTCATGCGACATTAGAAGAAACCTTGGAAGCAGATTTATTGCTACACGTCATCGATTCTTCTAGTGAAGATATGCATGAGCAAATTCAGGCGGTCAAAGACGTATTAGCGGAGATTGATAATGATGTACCAGTGCTCAATGTCTACAACAAAATTGATTTGACAGATGAGCCTGCACATATTGGTTATGCTAGCGAAGGACAACCCAATCGCGTCTATGTTTCTTCTAGAGAAAATCTAGGTATGGAAGCGTTGTCGTTAGCCGTCCAGCAGTTACTGACTGGTACACTCACCACCTTTGAGTTGACCTTACCTTATCATGCAGGTCAGTTAAAAAACGCCTTATATGAGCTGGGTGTTATTCAGGAAGAGAGCTACGATGACAGCGGGCATGAATGTTTAACGATTCGCTTGCCAAGCGATACGCTAAGACAACTACTGGGTCAGGCCAATTTAGAGCCTTTAGATGTACTGCCATTAGCACAAGCCACATTATTGATGCCAGTACTTGAAGACTTCGAAAAGCCTGACGAGGTTGAAGAGCCGACGATGACCGAGGCAGAAGAAAAAGCGTTTGATGAGTTTGATGCGCTGAATTCTGAAGCCGCTAAGTCAGAGGAATTAGCAGTAGAAGTGGAAACTCCTGACTCAAAGATATAAATGACTGAATCTGTAAAATAGCTTTATAAAAGACAAAAGGATGATATCCATTGATATCATCCTTTTTTTTGGCACATAGCATTAAATTTGGGGCTTTCCGATCACCAAAACGCGCTACCATAGCCTATGTCGTTCAAAGTGAGCACAAGGTAGCCTGGCGCAAATGATACATTCATTATAGTAAGCGAGCTTAACGCTGTTGCTATTTATAATCGCACTGACGATATGCTATAAGCTTTATTAGTTTGCCTACTCTCTATATAATCATCGACTATAGGTTCAACCAATATTCATATCATTGATAGATAGAACACACTCATTAGAGTGCTGTTACATATTTTGTTGCTACTATCCTATCTCTTTCTAAATCGGCCAGTATTTCTTATGAAATCTACTCACTCCGCCCATTTGCCGCTATGGCTTGCCTTAGTCCTGACACTCACGATGGTCATCGTGGTTCGTGAATCAGCCGTTATCATCTGTCAATTGGCAGGAATAGAAAAGGCTGCCAACATCGTTGGATTGGTCGCCATGTTCTTTATTTTGATGGCATGGCGATTACTTAAAGGGCTGCCCAGTTGGCTCACCCAAGCCAGTAACACTTTATTGGTGGATAGCGGTTTTGCTTTTTTGCCCGTGTCTGCAGGTGCAGGTTTACTGCTATTCGCTTTAGGTGATGAGCTTTGGGGCGTTATGCTGACGATGATGATTAGCACACTCATACCGCTTTGGGGACTTGCCATACTTGCCAACCGTTCGCTCAATCACGATGTTAGCATCGATAGCACCACCGTTGAAGAGCACAAAGGACAGCTATGAGCTGCATGAACAAGGAAATGCAATGACTTTTGATAACGTGTTTGTGGCAACCTTTGCGGCGATATTATTAACGCTAATCGCTCATGTGACTGCTCGTGTATTGGCACGTAAGCTCTCATGGCTGCCGATGGTGATTACGGCGTTGGCGCTTGTTCTCTTATTTTTGTTTATCCTACAATGGGATTACAACGATTATTACGATGTTGCCAAGCCTGTATTTGATCACTTATTGGGATATGTCACCGTACTGTTGGCAGTACCATTAGCAGCAATGAACTTTAAAGGTCTGCCAGTCAAAAAGCTTACTCTCATAGTTATCCTTGCAAGTGTGGTTGGTGCATTGCTACCGATGTCATTGGCTTATTTATTTTCATTAAGTCACGACACCATACTCGCTTTCGCAACGCGTTCAGTGACCACACCCATCGGTCTGAGTGTCGCAGATCTAATTAAAGCACCACTAGCCATGGCGAACTTAATTATTATTGTCTCAGGGCTTATCGGTGGTACTTTGGCGCGCTTTTTATTTCGCGGTATAGATGATGACCGTGCCAAGGGCTTAGCACTTGGATTGGCAGCACATGCTTTTGGTACCGTCGAAGCATGGCAAATTAGCCACACTGCTGGGCGTTATGCGGCATTTGGACTGGCAGTAAACGGGCTGGTCACCGCCGTTTGGGTGCCTATTTTTATCAGCGCACTTTCTATATAACCCTGTTCAAATCACTTTCCAGTGCTCCAAACAGCTTTTATTTCTCACGATTCGTTCATTGCCACAGCAAGAATATTCACGTACCACATACGCCTAAAAACAATAAAGCCGATACTCAATCAACGTACTCAAAAACGGTAGTGTGTTGATTTTTTTACAAATTAAAAATGACTTTTATACTTTGTACTGATAATCGTATGCGTCGAAAAGTTATTATATGTTATAGTAAGCAACTATTATTTTTTGTATCCAATGCGAGTGGTTTCTAGTTAGACGTGGTTTTTGCTAGGGTGCTATATCGTTTACAGCGATAAAATCCTACCAGCACGATAACCGCTTAAATGCGCAGAACGACGCGCCTATAGGCAAAGCAATTTGCTATTACTCGATGAAAAGTGATAACCCTATGATAAATGTTACAACCTTAGTGACTCGCTGCTTGTCTCCTGTTTTATTGACCGCTGTCGCCTTATCCAGCCTATCTGTTGCTGCTCAAGCAGGTAATATGTATATTTACAAAGACAAAGGCGGACAAGTCTTACTCACTAACGTCAATCCAAGTGGTAATTTTGACAAATTCACCAAAAAGGTAAAAGTCACTTACTACAAAGATTCTAAAATGTATGACGGTAGTAGTGACAATAGCAGCAGTAATTACGGTAGTAGCTCTGCCAGCAGTAGCGGAAGCCGCAACTCATACGACAGTTATATTCGCGCCTCAGCTCAGCGTCATGGAGTAGATCCTGGGCTTATAAAAGCAATGATGCATAGCGAATCCGCCTTTAACCCGAATGCACGCTCACCTGTCGGTGCGCAAGGTCTCATGCAGCTAATGCCAGCGACTGCGCGACGCTTTAAAGTCAGCAATCCTTGGAACCCTGCAGATAATATCGAAGGCTCTGCTAAATATATTGCATGGCTGATGAAGCGTTTTAATAACAACGTAGAATTTGCGGTTGCGGGCTACAATGCGGGTGAAGGTAACGTTGATAAATATAACGGCATCCCGCCTTTTAAGGAAACCCGTAACTATGTCAAAAATGTCATGAGCCGTTACCATAGCTTGTATAAAAACGACTCAGGGCTATCAGGCAGTACCATGAACGCTAGCAATCAAATCGCCAATCCTAGTCTCAGTAGTGGCTTACAAAACGTCAGCTATGGTACCAGCAGTAATAGCAATAGTGCCAGCTATGCCAACTCAGCATATGATGCGCTACGCTAAAATGAAGACTACATGAACCGTTGAATCCAAACGTAAAAAAGCCCGTTAATTATATTAACGGGCTTTTTTGTGCTAAGAGGCTTTATCTATTAATTCATAATCTATCTTGTCATATTTTTTGAGTTCGATACAAGATTAATAATAAAGCTGATCGGTGAGTACCAGACCAAAAAGCTTAGCACTCACCTTTCTTCTTAGCAAAATTTAAAAATTACTTGTTAGCCAGTGCTTGTGTTGCAGCAACTTCAGCAGCAAAGTCTTCTTGCTTTTTCTCGATGCCTTCACCAACTTCTAGACGTTTGAAAGCAAGTACTTTTACGCCTTCAGCTTTTAGTACATCACCAACTTTCTTCTCGTTGTCCATAACGTATGGCTGACGCAATAAAGTCACTTCTTCTAGGTACTTACGTAGGCCACCTTCGATCATTTTTTCAACGATGTTATCAGGCTTGCCAGACTCACGAGCTTTTGCTTCGATGATGTCTTTTTCGCGTGCTAATAAATCAGCATCTACACTTTCGTCATCAACCGCAACTGGGTTAAACGCAGCGATATGCATGGCAAGGTTTTTGCCAGTATCGGCGTTGCCGCCTTCAAAAGATACCACAACACCAATACGTAGACCATGACGGTATGAAGCAAGGTTGCTACCTTCTAATACTTCAACGCGGCGTACTTGGATGTTTTCGCCGATTTTTTGTACCAAAGATACACGAGCTTCTTCAATAGTCTGACCATTGCCATATGGCAATTCAGCGATAGCAGCTACGTCAGTCACATTGTTTTCTAATGCAATGTTCGCTACTGCTTCTGCAAATGCCGTAAAGTTTTCGTCTTTTGCAACGAAGTCAGTTTGGCAGTTTACTTCTAACAAGAATGCTTTGTTATCGCCTTGAGCGATGATGATAGCGCCATCAGCTGCAATGTTACCCGCTTTTTTAGCGGCTTTGGCTTGACCAGATTTACGTAGGTTATCAATGGCAGTTTCTACATCGCCGTTTGACTCTTCTAACGCTTTTTTACATTCCATCATGCCAAGACCAGTACGGTCACGCAATTCTTTTACCATTTTGGCAGATACTTTTACTTCTGACATAAGAGTTACCTTTTATTATGTATGGGAGTGCTTAATTTCTATGAGATATATCTTTACTATCTATTGGTACTATATCGCTTTTATAGTAATGAAAGCACTCATGGTTGATCGTGATAACAGACAACATTGTAATGACAGATATTGTGCATCACGAGTCTAGCTATAAGCGATAATACTCGCTTATTAACGAGTGTTCCATCAACAATAAGGCATGACGAGTAAAACTACATCATGCCTATTGTAAGCTTATACGTGTGAGCTTATACGCTGTTAATAACTTTATATGAATGCTGACAAGATAACTATCAAGACACCGTTACAAAGTTAAACCTTAGCGGTCAGCGATTTATTCTGCTGGAGTCGCCGCTTCTTCTGCTTTGGCTTCAACTGGTGCTTCTTCAGTAGCAGGTGCTTCTTGCTCAGCTTTGCCGCCCGCTTGAGTCTGTGCGTATTCTTTACCAGCGATAATCGCATCAGCCATAGAAGTCACATACAAGGTCACAGCACGGATAGCATCATCGTTTGCTGGGATGATGTAATCAACGTTATCTGGGCTAGAGTTAGTATCAACGATACCGATAACTGGGATACCTAGATTTTTAGCTTCTTTGATAGCAATCGCTTCATGATCTACGTCTACAACGAAGATTGCGTCAGGTAGGCCGCCCATATCTTTAATACCGCCTAGTGAACGCTCAAGTTTTTCCATATCGCGAGTACGCTCTAACGCTTCACGCTTAGTAAGCTTGGCGAAAGTACCGTCTTCTGCTTGCTTTTCTAGCTCTTTTAGACGGTTGATTGACTGGCGAAGTGTTTTCCAGTTGGTAAGCATTCCACCTAACCAGCGATGGTCAACGTATGGCATGCCAGCGCGTGCTGCTTGCTCAGCGATGATACCGCTTGCTGCGCGTTTAGTACCTACGAACAATACTTTGTTTTTCTTGGCAGCTAAGCCGTTAACGTAAGTCAATGCTTCGTTAAACGCTTTTACTGTGTGCTCTAAGTTAATGATGTGAATCTTGTTACGGGCACCAAAGATGTATGGTCCCATTTTTGGATTCCAAAAACGTGTTTGGTGACCAAAGTGAGCGCCGGCTTGTAGTAAGTCGCGCATTTCGATTTTGGTTGGATTCTTTGTAGACATGTGAAATTCCTATTGGTTGGGTTATGCCTCCACATCACAAAAACTGCCTATCTAGCGACACGCATCTGCTAACGGTTAATGCTCATTGTGGCAGCACTAACTTTTTTGCAAATTAATCAAGTCGCCAAACACCCAGCAATTTTTTGCCATGATGTGTGTGTCATTGGTTGATGGGTTGGTTTAAAAAATTGAGCTATCGTTTGAACGTAAAAATACGATGTGATAAAAATAGCTGGGCTGTATTTTATCACATAATGCTTAGCGACTGCTAGCGCTATTATGCTGTTTAAGTAGATGATAACGCATAAAAAAACGACGCATTAACGTCGTTTTTTATATTGAATAAATGAGCAGCTGTAGATTAAGCGATACAGATACCAATGACCGCTTTATACCCACGCCAGGTAAATGGCGTGACGTAACTTTGGCGATCTTTTGGCAAATAAGACACGCTTGGTGCGCTCTCAACAATATGCGGCGGCGAGATAATAAACTCTGAGCCAAACTCAGTACGAGCATTACCAGAGATAGTGTTGGCCATCTCACCGAGCAGATCTTTCATCATCGTGATCGATGAGTCAGGCTCGCCCATCACTTTTATGACCTCTCGTAACATCACGCTTGGCGCACTCACATACACACAGCCTTCAAGAGGCCCTGATATCTCGATAACGCCGCTATAATCATAACCAACAGCACTCTTGTTATGATTTAAATAAGGGGTATCAATGGACACTTCCGAGCCATCAATTTGTGCAAAAAATGCATTGATTGAGCTCAGAAACACACCCAATTTTTCTACTTTAACCATAATATATTAATATCCATCTTTATGACGCGGTGGCAGCAACGTTAATCCTGCAAACAGACCACAATCTCGCCTATCTGCGAGTTCCAAGTGATGGGAATGATAAAAGAACGCTCATCATTCGGCAACACAATACTTTGTGGAGAGCCTTTAAATACAAACGGCACAGAAATATGGAACTCTGAGCCAAACTCTTTACGCGCATTACCAGCGATGGTATTGGCCACTTCACCAGCCAAATCGATATAATTCTCATCGCTTTTATCCGTTTCACCCATGCTATCCAGTATAGCGGACAATAACTGACGGGTTGCCGAAAAATACACCACGCCTTTTTGTCCACCCGATATACCGATCACACCCGTATAATCATGGACTTTTGGCTGTTTGTTCTCTAACAGATATGGGGTGTCAGCGACAAGCTCCTCGCCCCCAAACTGATTAAAATAATTACTAATAATACTTAAAAAAATCTGTAGCTTTTGTTCTTTCATAATGACATCTACTTAAGTCGTTGAATGGTTTAGTCTTGCATTAGCTCATACAAAGACTCTACAAGCTCTTCTTCTGAAAAAGGCTTGCACAAAAATCCGCTGGCACCCAACGACAATGCTTCAATGCCAGTGGCTTTATCAGACAGTGCTGACACCACTAAAATTCGTACTTCAGGGTCAATCGCAATGATTTTCTCAATGCATTCAAGCCCGTCCATTTGTGGCATGGTCAAGTCCATAGTGATTACATCAGGACGATGGACATTGAACTTTTCAATGGCTTGAACACCACTGGTTGCCGTCGCAACCAGCATAAACTGCCCTGAATCGTACGCGCGTTGAATACGATTTCTAATAATATTTGAATCATCAACAATCATTAACTTATGCATAACTGATCTATTACCTTTAATGAAGTGCTTGTCATCCTTGACAATATACCTGCTGTTTCTAATTAAGCTTTTGGTAAAGTAATAACAAACCGTGTCATCTGACCAAATTCGCTGTTTACGTTAAGCTTGCCATCATAATCTTTTACTTTTGCTTTAATGATATCGAGACCGACACCGCGTCCGCCATCTTCATCTGCGTGTTCTTTGGTAGAGAAACCCGAAGAAAACAGTTGTTTGAGCAGCTCGCTTTGACTGAGCTGACTGGCTTCTTCTGTACTAAAACGACCATCACTGCTTAACTTGGCACGAATGCTGTCATAATCAATACCTTGACCATCATCTTGCACCATCAGCATGAAATCTGAGCCGTTGTCTTTTAGTTCTAAATCAATCGTCCCAACCGCAGTCTTACCAATCGAATGACGAACACTTGGCGCTTCAATGCCATGCACCACGGCATTACGTAGTAGCTGAATGCTAATCTCTTTAATCGGCTTTACCAGATGCGCTGGTATGTCCGCTTGCATCAGCGTATTACTCTTTAGCTCTACTTGCTTACCTTGTCTTGCGGCAATATCTTTTGCAAATGCTTTATAAAAAGACAGATGGTCATCAGTTGCTTCATTATCTAGGTCAATATCCTGACCAATATCAGTATCCATGCTACTGATTGAAGGATTTGATGTCTGACTGTCAGTCACTACCGTTTTTGACATACTGTTTTGAGCACTATTGTCATCTAACCCATTTGCAGTTGGTGCAGTCGCTGGTGCTGAACGGTTAATACGCTCGCCCAAGGTTGCGATGGTATTTGATAGGCTTAATAAGTCATCCAAATGTACGGCCAATGGCAAGAAATCGTTACCAGATAATTGACCTTGGTTTTGCAATGCGTGCAGTTTGTCTTCTGCATCTGAGGCAATTTTAGTAAAGCTGTGCAGTTTTAGCGCAGATGCCTCACCTTTTAAGCTATGCATTTCGCGATAGATGGCTTTTAGTTTGCCCTCAAGCTCGTATTGAGAGCTACCAGGATTTTTCAAGATATTGTTCATCTTCTCAATGTGCATCTGCGTATTATCAATAAACTCATTAATGATTTTTGGATTTACATTTAGAATCGTGGTGAGCATCTCAATCTGCATATCATTTTGCGAGCGCTCTTTTTCTAGACGCTGCTCTAAATATACGGCATCTGATACATCGTTGACGTTGACCAAAATACGGGCAATGTCTTTGTTGTCATAAACACGTGAGAACTTGAAGTCTAAAAAGCGATTATTCTGTGCTTTATCACCAGCATTGTTGTGTAGCATGACTTTGTGCAGTGGATTGAGAGAATCTACCAATTTTTCTTTAACGCGTGGATTGTAAAGCTGCTCAATAAATTGCTGTGTGGTTTTCAGATCTTTATCAGAAATACGCCCACGTAAAACGTTGGTAAAGTTCTCTCCTGACAATCTGTCCTCACCGATAATATCATTCAGTGCGCGAGAATGCTGCTGACCAATATTCAAGTCTTTATCAAGTAAGAATAGACCCGTATTTACCGTCTCCATAATCTCTTGCGTCTCGCGACGAGCAGCGAACGCTTCAGCATCGGTTTCACGTAAACGACGTACAAAGAAGAATACAAAGATTAGAAAGTAGGTAAAGATGGCGGCAACACCAAGTACCTGAATAAGACGAATGGTCGTCGCTTGGCGTTCGGCACTATTGAAAACATCTTTGGTCAAATTGTCTAACGAATCGTTAATCAATAGACTTGACGTCTTGGCTTGTTCAACGGCTTGGGTCAGATCATCTTCAGAGGAAACCATAATATTATCAGCATCTTTGAGATATGCTTGAATCTTAGGCTCTAACGCTTTCCACTGCTCATTAGCCGCGGTAATGTTTACTTGTGCGTTGCTGTCAATCTTTGGCAGATCATAAGTTTTGCCATCAACGTCAGTGATCGTTGCACCTTGCTCAATAGCAGCAATAGAGCTGGTAATCAACGCCGTATTTTCCTCCAAACGCTCCAAAACGCGCTGAATATGTGGAGAGTTCGTATCTTCTCCATAGCTATTATCTAAATCGAATAAATCTTTAATTACCGCCTGCGCGCTATTAGCGACTTGGTTGGTTTGGTCAATTAACGCGGTATTTCTTTCTAATAAGTTTGAGGTATAGAACGTAAAGGCTAACAAAGCACCGATGAGCGATAAAAATAGTGCAATTGAAATGATCAGACCTTGATAGCGCTTATTGTCAACATTGGGAGTGGTTGCCATCTTCAGAATTCCTTAGTTCAATTGCGTAGTATTAGTATCAGAATTGCTCTTATCAGCAGATGCAGGTACAGCCTCACCTAACCAGCGCTCTTCAATTTCCTTAAATGTCCCTTTTTCTTTCAGTTTAGCAATACCCTCATTAACCGTATTAATCAACTGAGTATTTTCTTTTGCCATTAATACGACTTGTTGCGCTGAAGGTGCGTCTGCCGCTTCATAAGGTACAATCTTCACTTTATGTTCTGGATAACCTTTTATGATGTACTGCAGCACTGGCATGTCGTATAAGAAAACATCAGTCTTACCTTGCACTAAGTCCTGATAAGCCAAAAATGCAGTAGATCTTGAAACCAACTCAACCGAGCTACCCATCTGTTTCAGAGTATCTTCTTCTTTAGAACCTGCCAACGTACCAGTTTTTAGACCCTTTATATCGTTTAAGCCTTTGATATCAAACTTACCTTCCAAGTACATGATGGTAGCTGGGTTAAAAAAGTAAGGCGTTGATAGACCGTATCTTACTGCGCGATCATCTTTATAAGAGATACCAGAAATAGCTAAATCACGTTTTCCTGACTCCACACTATCGAACATATCTTGCCAAGTTTCTTTATAAAACTCGACCTTAAAGCCTTGCTCCTCGCCGATAGCTCTAATGGAATCAACGTCCGTGCCCTGCATATTGCCATAGTCATCTTGAAACGAGAAAGGTGGTAAATCACCCGTCATAGCGACCTTTAATGTTGGTGCCGTATCAGGCAAATTACTGACAAAATTATCTTTGTTTTCTGTTACTGGCGTACCAGTCGAATTGGCATTTTCTTGAGTGGAAGAGTTACCGCAGCCAAACAGGCCAACACTCAATACAATTGGTAACACTCGATATAACTGCATCATAATTTACCCTTAAAGCTTCACGTGGTTGTACATATTAATTAATGACAATCTAGCAAGGTTAGGTAATATCTTCACAATACTTACTTACAGAAAGTTACGTTTGATAATACTTGCCTAACTTTATGATTGCAATAATTATGTTTAGTTATTACGTACAATTTGTTATATATGGCAAATAAAGGATATTAAGGGCATACATAAGTCTATCTATATGACTGAAAACTTGTAATATGTCCTTGTTTTATGCGCAGTCTTATGCAAAAAATAAAATAAAAAGTACAAAAAAAGCATCCCTACATAATTAATGTAAGAATGCCTTTTAAGAATGCCTTTTAAGATTCTAGTGCAAAAAACTATAAAGCTTCTGGCTTACTCCGCATCGTCCAGATTTAAATTACGATCTATCTGCCAAATTAAAAAACAGCCAAGACTCATTAACGCGAACATCGCAATACCAATTTTGAGTACGGGATTAACTGGAAATAGGTTTAATAATAATCCACCAAAGATACCGACTGAAAACATGAGCGAGCCTTGTAGCGCACTTGCCATGCCCGCTCGGCGTTTTTGAAAGGCCAGCGCAATAGCAGAAGCATTTGGCTGAGTAAGACCTAAGCCTGCGATACAGAAGAAAATACAAGCCAGCACCAGTGGAAGCCAAGCATCAGTACCCAAAAATAGACCTATTACAAATAGCACGCCTGCAGAAATAACCTGCATCATCGCACCAAAGCGCAAAATACTCAAAATACGAAAGCGATTGGTGAGCCACTGATTCAGCTGAGTCAAACCCACAAAACCAGCAGCATTCATCCCAAATAGCCAAGCGAAGTGGGTTGCGGATACCCCATAGGTATCCATAATTAGCTCAGAGGCTGAACTGATATAAACAAACATCGCCCCCATCAGCAGGCCGCCACCAATCGCTGGATAATTGAACGTCGGGTCTTTTAATAAGTCCCAGTACTGACTCAGTACTTCTCTTGCAGGACGTACATTACGATTTTCTTCCGTCAACGTTTCAAAGAAGAAAAACTTTGTGAGTAATAAATTCAACGTGCCAAAAGCAGCCAAAAACCAAAAAATAGAGTGCCAGCTAAAAAACTGTAGAAATAGCGCACCAAGCGATGGGGCTAATATCGGCGCTAAACCCATCACCAAAATCATAATAGAAAAGGCTTTTGCGGTTTGCTTAGCAGTCAATCGATCGCGAATCGCGGCACGAGTGACCACCGCGCCAACACACGCACCAAGCGCTTGCATCGTCCGTCCAACAAACAATACATACTCGTTATTAGTAGTCGCACAAACAATGGAGGCGATGACATATAGCGTCATACCGATATATAAAGGCTTAACACGACCGACACGATCACTAAATGGACCATAAAATAGCTGGCCAAATACCAAGCCTAAAAAATAGGCAGGAACAGAATTGGCCATAAAGGCTGTAGATACGCCAAAGTCATCTGCCATAGATGGTAATGCAGGCAGATACATATCAATAGACAATGGCCCCACTGCCACGATAAGTCCAAGCATCATAATCCATGCAACAGGCAAATCAGCAGAGCGTACGCGCTCAGAAGCAATGGGTCGATTGGGTAGAGAGGATTTTGGAGCAGACATATTCAGACCATTTTATATAGAGTGTATTGAATCGTTATAAAGGTTCAATACACCCTAGTGATTGTTATTGTATTATTCAGGCTTCCATTGTCTTTAATATTTAGTCTTTACTCAATACTGAAAACAAGGGTCATTGCCACCATTAGTGCACATTTGCATGCAGCGGCGCAAGTGGATAGTGATATATCGTACTATCCCCTCACATTTCAATAGAGGTATGACGTGAATAAAACAAACAATAACAACTAAAAACAATCACAATAATTTGTCAAAATAGGTCTGAGCGTTAGCATAGCGGCATAATTAGTAAAAGATATTTAGCGGAACTGGCGCTTGCCAAATGCCGTACTGGCTTGCTTGGCTTTTCTTAAAGCAAGCTTGCGATTACGACCGAGCATCATTTTAAGCTGCCATACTTTTTCTTTATATAAAGTAGTGGCTGGCTGCTGGAACATAGCATTGACCACACGCTTACTCGCCAACACCGCATCAGGAGAGCGCTCTGCAAATTCAGCAGCGAGCTTTTGCGCCTGCTCAAGTGGCGCTTCATTGCAATGGCTGACAAGACCCAATGCTTTGCCCTCACTGGCAGTCACGATACGCGCACTCATGGCAAGCTCTTTTAGCACATCTTCACGTACCACGCCAAACGCCGATTGCGTCAAACCCATGTCTGGTACCAGACCCCACTTAGCTTCCATAATGGACAGTTTGCAATCTGGATGACTGATACGCACATCGCAAGCCAGCGCTAGCTGAAGACCTGCACCGATACAATAGCCTTCTAATACGGCAATGACCGGTACAGGCACATCGCGCCATACCAGACAAACACGCTGGAACGAGCTCTGCCATGGCTTTATCAGCTCCCAAACGGCGAACGCTTGATTTTTTGGATGATTCAAATCACCTAAGTCTATGCCTGCACAAAACGTGCCTTCAGCACCATTTAGAATCACCGCACGTATCGTTTTATCTTTACCAATGCGTTCTGCGACAGCTATCAACTCTTTCACCACTTTAAAGCTCATGGCATTTTTTTTGTGTGGGCGATTCAAGGTTACCGTGAGTATATTGTCGGTCATACTAACTTGTAAGGTTTCATATTGGTAAGTGGCAATCGCGTTCATAACAATCCTTATTCATGAATAAAATAGAAATGGCATCTAAATATGATGCCGATACGTCTAAAGCTGATGACAACAATATTAACAGCCTTGTTACGACGCTACCTCATCAATAACTGACTGCAAAGATTCGATTCAACCTTAATGTCATAAACCAACAGTGTCATAAAACCATCATCTCTAAATCATTTTCCACGTCATATCATTTTCACTCAAACGATGATAATTGAGCTGAGGATAGGCTGATAAATCCAGCGCCTGCAAGTTATTTAACGCTGTTATTAATGCGGCATAATATGGCTCAAGCATGGCAAACTGCGCAGGGGTGGTGTGTTGGACATTCAGCAAGCACTTATCTTCTAGGTCTTGACTGGCCTGACGTAATTGCGGCACACCGGTATAACGACTGCCGCCTAAGATGCGATGGGCAATTTGCGCTAGCATACTGCGATCACGGGCGTCCCACGCTTGCGTCAGCGCCTGCTTTTCATCATTAATAGTATCAAGCATCATAATGATAAGCTTGGCTGCCAAGTCGGGCTTATTCGCTGAGCGGGTCAACGCGTCTTGCCAATCTAAAATAGCAAACCCATCACCTTCGTTAGCCCCCAAAGAGTGATGGCTTAAATGGTGGTGACTGCTGTCCCAACTCTTTGTTTCTTGCGCATATATGTGTGAATCTGTAGGCGTTGCTACTCCGTTGTGAGCACTATTTATCGGTGTTTCCGATGGCTTTAATAGTGGCGACTGTCCTTGTTTATGTAAGCGCAAGTTCTCATAGCGTGGCTGGGTGTCACGCGGTGTTTCGCGTCTATAATCCTCGCGTGGTTGGCTATCTCGCAAGTAATTATCACGAATTTTTTTCAATGATAAAGGACGCGTTATTTTTGGCTGATTGATTGTATTAGAATCGCTATGACGGTTATTTTCATCACCTTTCACCATAGGATAAGCAATGGTTGTAGAGTCCGATGGCCACGTTGAATACGTTTCAGCCTCCCTATTTTGTGAGTCGGTAGAGTGTGAGTTCTCTTTTGATAAATCGATGACCTGCACATCAGTATTGTGCACATCCGTACTGTGCAGATTGGTATCAGGCAACGCTGTTAACTGCGGCATTGTCGTTGTGCGTCCAAGCCATTTTTGCAGCACTTGTAACAACTGAGGCTGGCTAATGGGTTTACCCACATAGTCATTAATGCCACTAGCGATCAGTTTGTCTCGCTCATCAGCCAAACCATGTGCAGTCAACGCAATAATCGGGATACGGTTATCATCATTTTCAATATTACGAATTTGTCTTGCGGCTTCATGCCCTGACATACGCGGCATTTGGATGTCCATGAATATTAGATCAATATGACCTTTATCCTGAGTAGCAACTTTATCGTCGGTATTCATCTCTTCATAAAGCGTTCTATTTGATTTCTTGTTCACCTCATCGCGCGTTTCAGCTTTAGAGATTTGCGTTTTATTCGACAGACTTTGCTTATCATTTTTCGTGGTTTTGATATTTTTGGTTTGTTGTTTGCTGATAATTTCTATGGCGTCAAAACCACTACTCGCTGTGATGACCTGAATACCAAGCTCACTAAGTAATGCATCGAGCACCAACAAATTGGGCAGATGATCGTCGACTGCCAGTACCGTCACCCCTGTCCAGCGCGGTTCTTGCACGCTTTTTTTGGTACTGCGATTTTGGGTGTCGAGCATGGCATAAAGCTGTCTTTTGTCTAAAGGCTCATACAAAATATTGGCATGATAACGATTTAATAATGCTTGATCGGCAGCAACTTGATAGCCAAATACCGCAAGCTTACCTTGGTGATGCAGACGAATTTGTTTGAGTAATGCCATCATATCGTCTTGGGTATCATCATCGACGATGACCCAATCCCAATAATTACCATGCTCTTTTAATGACTCAAGTACGCCTGGTAAGGAGTTGGCTTGGGTCAATTTAATCGGCAAATATTGCAAGCTGGCTTTGAGCACTTGTATAGAAGCGGTATGATTGATCCATACCAATACATTAAACTCATCGGTCTCACTCGCCAGCGGAGCCAAGACTGGAAGCTCAATCGTCTGACCAGTAGCAGCTTCCAACACATCGACATGTGCTGGCATCCGAAACCAAAACGTTGCGCCCTGATTGGCAATATTCTCTTGAGCATTATCATGAAAGCCAATATCACCGCCCATCAGCCGCGTCAATTGCTTGGAAATAACGAGCCCCAACCCTGTACCGCCATACTGACGAGTGATTGAAGGGTCGCCTTGGCTAAAGCTTTGGAACAGCATCTTTTGATCAGCTAAAGAGATGCCCTTACCGCTGTCTTGCACACTGATCATAAGATAATTATCACGATGGTCATCTAAGCTGACGCGCACTACCACATCGCCACTGTCGGTAAATTTAATAGCATTGCCGACGATATTGGTCAATACTTGCTTGAGGCGTAGGGCGTCGCCATTGATGCGCATCGGTACATCATTATAAAACAGCACCGCCATGCGCAGACCTTTTTCTGCGGATACAGGCGAAAGCATATCGACTACGTCATAAATGGTGTCATAAAGGTCAAACTCATGACGGTCAAGTACTAACTTGCCTGCCTCAATCTTAGAGAAATCCAAAACATCGTTAACCAAGGCGAGCAAGTGTGCTGATGACTTACGTATGGTTTGCACGTACAAATCTTGTTCAGGATTTAGTTCGCCATGCCTTGCCAGCAAATTGATAAAGCCATCGATACTGTTTAATGGCGTGCGCAGCTCGTGGCTAATATTCGCCAAAAACGCCGATTTTGCTTGGCTGGTTGAAATTGCCGCATCACGTGCATTACGAATAGAGATATTCTGCATTTCCATCTCATCAAACGCGAGGCGCAAATCATCCTCGGTTTGCTCGGCATGGTCTTTTAACTCCTGAAAGCTTCTATGCAGGCGGCGTAGCGTTTTGACCAAGTCTTGCTGCAATAAGTTCAGCTCACCATCTGACTCAACAGGAATAGGCTGATACAGATTGTCGACATGGGTACGCTGCAACTGCAAACGCAGCTCATAAATTGGTGCTATCCAGCGCTTTGAATAAATATTTAAACTCAACAATAAAATTAAAATAGTGAACAAGCCAGTAATCACTAGTGCCATGGCAATACGATAACGTGCAATATAAAGCGGTTCGTTGTCCATATCGACGAGCAACCAGAGTTTTTGTCCTTCAAACTCCCCTAATATACTGCCATAAGCGGTTCCAATAGGTGTTGGTTGCTGCGATAAAAAATTCTTTGTTGTGTCTATTGCAGGCCATGCTTCGTTCAGTCCATAGCCGACTGCGGCGAGCACTTGATTGCTTTCATTGATGATCGCAATACGCTGTACATGTTGCTCGGACTGCATACGACCCAGCTTATCTTGTATTTCCTCAAGCTTCGTGATGGTCGTTTGAGTGGCATCATTTGCTCTGACTTCGCCATCAGAATTGGGTTCGCCGTCTGCTTGCTGGCGCTCTTGCGCTAACAGCTCAGGGATTAGCTCTGCAATCGCTGGGGTATAACGAATCAGCACCGCCTCCGCCAATACTTCTTGTTCGGAATTGCTGGCGCGCATGGTCTCATAAAAGACCAAAATACCGCCCACCGCTGCCAAGATACAAATGGGTAAAAACACCAATATAATCAACTGACCATACGCACTGCTAGTATCAAAACGTTTTTTGTATGCCATGCTAGCTTTACTCTCTACAGAAAATTGCACTATGAATCAATAGCGGCGGTAAGCGGTGTTAGCCAATCATAATTTTTTTAGGGGCTGTGCTCATTTCAAAGCTATTCTCATTTCAAAGCTATCGTCATTTCAAAAATGATAACTGCCTACCCATGATAAAATTTAATGGTTCTTGTTCTTGCCGTACCTATATATTGCCATAACTATAACGCATTTCATCGATCATGGTGAGTGGCTATGATGCAAAGGCATTTTAACTGTCCAGCCCTTTTTAAACACCACTCATTTACCAAAATCTCTTGATGCCTTCAGCGTAGCCAAAAACAAAATGATATAATGACGCAACTTTTCATTTATTGCTATTTGGTTAAAGCGGTAGAAATATCATTAACGATCAAATTACTCACTTCACTCAATAGCAGCCGTATCAAGATATTTATTCAAAAATCACAATGATAATTAAAAAATAAACGGTAATTAAAAATCAATTTTAAAAATTCACAAGGATACTTTATGTCCGCAACGGCTATCTCCAACTCTAATTTCATTACTCAAGTCACCAAACTTGCTGATTGCGTCGGTCAGACGCCATTGGTTAAATTGCAGCGCTTACCTGAGCAAGAGCAGCTGACCAATGGTGCTGCGTTACTGGCCAAGCTTGAAGGTAACAATCCAGCGGGGTCTGTTAAAGATCGTCCTGCGTTTAATATGATTTATCAGGCAGAACAGCGCGGTGACATCAAAGCGGGCGACATGCTGATTGAAGCCACGAGTGGCAATACGGGTATCGCTTTAGCCATGGTCGCCGCGATGCGTGGCTATCCGATAACGCTACTGATGCCAACCAATTCAACTCAAGAGCGCAAAGATGCCATGATTGCGTATGGTGCGACGTTAATCGAGGTGGATGAAGGCATGGAAGCCGCACGCGATTTAGCGCTGCAAATGCAAGCAGATGGCAAAGGCATCGTATTAGATCAGTTTAATAACCCTGATAACAGTCAAGCCCATTACCTGACCACAGGGCCTGAACTGTGGGCGCAAACGTCAGGAAAAATCACTCATTTTATTAGCTCAATGGGCACCACTGGTACTATTACCGGTGTATCGCAATACCTCAAAGAACAAAATCCAGATATCAAAATCATCGGACTACAGCCTGATGAAGAAGCTTCGATTGCTGGTATTCGCCGCTGGCCTGCAGCTTACATGCCGGGTATCTTTAACGCAGATTTGGTTGATGAAATCATGGATGTGGATCAGCGTATCGCAGAAGTTTATATGCGCAAACTGGCCAAAACCGAAGGTATTTTCGCGGGCGTTTCATCAGGTGCTGCAGCATGGGCTGCCGTACAAGTCGCTAAAGAAAACCCTGATGCCGTCATCGCCTTTATTGTCTGTGATCGCGGCGATCGTTATTTGTCGACGGGTTTATACAATATTGATGACAACAGTATTGACGACAGCAATGTCGATAACAATATAGAAGTTAATTAACGCACAGACAACGCTGCTCAGTTTAGTTGGTTTAATCAGGATTTCTTATGTCACAAGCTCTACTATCCGACCCTATATTGGTCTTTGATATCGAAACTGTCGCTGATACCGATGCGGCGCGCCGTATCTATCCGCAATTGGCAGAGTTGAATGATGCAGATGCATTGAGCGCACTCACAGCGCTTCGAATACAAGAAGCTGGGCATGACTTTATGCGCTTGCCACTGCAGCGTATTGTCTGTATCTCAGCGTTATATATCAAAGATGGCAAGTTTTCGTTGTTCTCATTGACCGCTGATAAATTCAGTGAAAAAGACATCCTTGCCAAATTTTTTCGGGCATTTAGTGACATCGAAAAACTGCCACAGCTTATTAGTTGGAATGGCTCAGGTTTTGATATTCCTGTACTGATATATCGGGCTATGCAATACGACTTATCAGCGCCATGGTTATTTGAAGAAGGCGAGCGCGTCAAAAACATGCGCTTTGATAATTACGTCAATCGCTTCCACACGCGTCACCTTGATTTAATGGACAGATTTAGCCAGTACGGTGCCAGCCGCCGCGAAGCCATGGATATTGTCGCAAGTTTATATGGTCTACCGGGTAAAACAGCTGTCGACGGTAGTATGGTTGGTGAGCTTGTCAATAACGATGACTGGCAAACGCTGTCTATTTATTGCGAGTCTGATGTCATGAATACATGGCTAATCTATTTGCGCTGGTTGCGTTTAACTGGACAATTATCCTCACAAGATTTTGACGCTTGGCAGCAGCAGAGCTATGACTATTTAGTAAAATATACCCAAGCGGATGGTCATGCTCGCCATCAAGACTTCATCGCTGATTGGTCATCTGCGCCCACATCATAACAAATGAAGTTATATGAAGGCGCGTTATAAGACATCGCGTTTATCCTCATTTTTTTAGTTATTTATCATTTATTATTAAGGCAGGTTTATGCAACCCACCGATTCAAAAACGTCTACAACCTCTGATGTTACGCCAGCAACGAGCGAGACCCAAACGATTACTATTCCGCCTAATAAGAAAAAATCTAAACCCTCATCAAAGACACGCCGCCGTCTAAAGGATGCAGAACCTCTGCCCTTCACCATTGATGGTTTGTCGCATGATGGTCGCGGCGTTGCCGTTTATGGTAATGGTTTTGGTATAGACGATGGTCATGTCGAAGACAAACATGGCAAAAAAATCTTTGTAAGCTTTGCATTGCCGGGTGAAAGTGCCTTGGTCAAAATAACCAATAGCCGTGCCAGCTTTGAAGAAGGCGAGGCTGTCAGTATTACTGCCAACCCAAATTCTGAACGTGCCGTACCGCCCTGCCCACATTTTGGCGTCTGCGGCGGCTGTAATTTGCAACACTGGCAGCCAGACGGTCAAATCAACTTTAAGCAATCTGTATTGGCTGAAATGCTGATACACCAAGCCAATGTCACGCCTGATAACTGGCTTGCTCCCGTGGTTGGTGATCGTCTTGGTTATCGTACCAAAGCACGATTGGGTGTGCGTTATGTCACCAAAAAAGAAACCGCGCTTGTCGGCTTTCGTGAGCGCTCAAGTAACTTTTTGGCAGAATTAAATGAGTGTCATATTTTAGATCCAAGAATTGGTTTTGAGATTGAAAACTTAAAAACACTGATTAGTACGCTAGAGAGCCGTAACAAGATTGCTCAGCTTGAGTTGGCCATGGGTGAGGAAATGCCTGAGCTGCCAGATGGCAATCAGCCCGTTGCCCTTATCGTACGCAACTTGGAGCCGTTATCAGACGCGGATATAGAAAAGCTAAAAGTGTTTTTTGCCGCACGCAACTGGCAGCTATATTTGCAGTCTAAAGGTGCGGACAGTATCCAGCGTATTGCATTGACTGAAGATGATGACATGAGCCAGCAATTTGGTCGTTTGTATTACCAATTGCCAGAATACGATTTGACTTTCGAGTTTATCCCGACAGATTTTACCCAAGTAAACCTGTCCGTCAATCGTCAAATGACCAAGCTTGCTTGCGATTTGTTAGACTTAAAAGCAGGTGAACGCGTACTTGATTTATTCAGTGGTCTAGGCAACTTTAGCTTGCCACTTGCGCGCCTCGTTGGTGAGACAGGTTCTGTGGTTGGTGTTGAAGGTAGCGAAGCGATGACCGCACGTGCAGCCGATAACGCACGTCGTAATGGCATCAATAATACAGAATTTTATAGCCAAGATTTGACGCAAGACTGTACTGATAAACCTTGGGCGAATCAAGGCTTTGATGCGCTATTGATCGATCCGCCGCGTTCTGGTGCTTGGGAAATTATGCAGTACTTGCCAAAATTTAACGCTGAGAGAATCGTTTATGTCTCTTGCAACCCTGCAACCCTCGCCCGTGATACAAAAGCATTGTTAGAGCAAGGCTATCGTCTGACTCATGCTGGCGTAATGGACATGTTCTGTCATACCGGTCATGTTGAGTCCATCGCTCGTTTTGAAAAAGTAGCGGTATAATTCAATTTACGGTTAAGTGAGCGGTTCAGAGCATTAAATAGCCATGCTAAAGGTCACTGAGCTTAATTCAAAATTTGAGTCAAGCGGTGGCAAAAAAATGATGGTTATTTATCCTGATTAACCGCAGACATTACATAGCCTCGCTTGATTTGTCTCTTTAAAGTGAGATAATAGTAAACAATATTCCTAGGCTGGTTTTTTCCATTCTTGTGAACGTTTGCACTCATAGCTTTATATATTTTACGCGCATTTTATGACTGCTAAAAAACAGATTTTTTAGCAGTTATATTGGTTTATAGCTGATACTTTATGAATCGTAAGTTCAACGTGTGTGCATAGTAGATGAGGTTATAATCAATTCAAAATAGCTAAGAGGAGTCGGCTATGGTAAAAATTCGTGAAGGATTACCGCTGGTGGATGGACAGACCACCCAAGCCGATAGTGCAGCACTTGCCGCTCAACTGGTCGCGAGCCAACGCTCGCACCAGTCTGCCAATAGCTATGCCCAAATCCCCCTCGATATCAAATACCAGCTGTCCACTCATAAGCTACACACCACTTTTGATCGCTCAGCACTACATGCCTTTCATAGTCATGATCCAAAGCTTGAAAACGAATATTCTGATAACCCGCTTTTAGATAAAAATAATGCTCTCTCAGATAAAGAGCTCGAAGCGATTGATTTAGATCGAGTCAATATTGATGTTCCCACTTGGTTAGACAACGTCGCCAAACGTATCGGACAAGAGTCTGTACCTCACTTGAGTGCTGCTTGTGAATTTATTCGCAGTCATATGAATACCAGCGAATCTGAGCGTTCAGGTGCTTATGTCACGGGTATTGGCATGACAGATATATTGACCTATCTCTACCAAGATGAAGATGCTCTTGTGGCTGCAATGCTCTATCGTAGTGCACGAAAATCAATCATAAGCCTCGCTGATATCGAGAAAAAATTCGGTGTAGACATATCGACCCTCGTCAAAGATACCTTGGCAATGGGTAAGCTGTCTGAGATTATTGAAAGCAATAAGCGTCTAGAAGATCACTTTGTAAACAATCAGCGCGACCAGCTATCTAATATTTATAGCATGCTAATTTCCGTCACCAATGATGTACGCGTCGTGCTTATCAAATTGGCTGAGCGTACTTTCGCCATGCGCGAATTGACCTTTTCTAATGAAGAGCGTCAGAATCGTGTGGCGCGTGAAGTCATGACCATTTATGCCCCATTGGCGCATCGCTTGGGCATCGCGCAACTTAAATGGGAGCTGGAAGACTTAGCCTTTCGCTACCTTGCGCCTGAACGCTATAAAGAGATTGCCAAACTGCTCTCCGAAAAACGCAGCGAACGCGAGTCCTATATTCAGCGCGTACAAGATAAGCTCAATGAGGCATTAGCAGAGGCTAATATCGAAGGTGAAGTCTCTGGACGTGTCAAGCATATCTACTCTATCTACCGAAAAATGAAGCTCAAAGGCTTATCGTTTGATCAGCTTTATGACATTCGTGCGCTGCGAGTATTGGTCACCAACCCGTCAGACTGTTACCACGTGCTTGGATTGGTACATGGCTTGTGGCGATATATTCCAGAACAATTCGATGACTATATTACCAACCCCAAGTCCAATGGTTATCGCTCACTACATACGGCAGTCATTGCTGAAAACAAATCACTGGAAGTACAAATTCGTACTCATGAAATGCACTTCGAAGCTGAGCTTGGTATGTGTGCTCATGTTAACTATAAAGAAGGTCTAAAGAATAAAAAAGACAATTATCTTAATCAAAGAATCAGCTCGCTGCGTCAGCTGTTATCGATCAATAATGAAACCCGTAACCAACCGCGCTCATCTTTACTAACAGGTGAAGAAATAGAGGGTATGGAGTTTGACGAAGAAGAGCAACTCGTTGACTTTGACGAGCTCGAACGCATCTATATCTTTAGCCGTGATGGTGACATTACTGAACTGCCAAAAGGGGCGACCGTTCTTGATTTTGCTTATTATGTACATACACAAGTTGGTAATCGTGCCCAAGCTGCGCGAGTCAATCAGCGCTATGTACCATTAACCTATCAACTCAAAACAGGTGAACAAGTTGAAATTATTACCAAAGCATCACGTGAGCCCAACCGTGATTGGCTAGTTGCTTCACTTGGATACATTCATACCAACCGTGCACGTTCAAAACTGCGTCAATGGTTCAATAAGCAAGACCGTGATAAGAACATTGAAATTGGTCGTCAAATGCTCAGTAAAGAGCTTGAACGATTATCGGTACATCCCAATAGCATCGATTTAAACGACTATATTCAGCATTTCCATGTTAATACGACTGATGATATTATCGTTGGATTGGTCACAGGCGACATTGGTCTCAACCAACTCACCAGCCACATCTCTCGTCAGCTACACCTAGAACCTGAAAGACCGCCAGAAAATTTTGCGCCAAGTATAGATGCTAGAGAGGCAGGAAAAATCGATGCTTATAAAATTCGTATCGATGGGCTGGATAATATAGAAATCAATCTAGCAGGCTGTTGCCACCCTGTACATGGCGAGCCAATTGCTGGTTACATCACCTTATCACGAGGTGTCAGTGTCCATAATCGTGGTTGCCCTGAATATTCACGCTTGATTGAACGCGATCCTGAGCGCGAAATAGAGGCTTCGTGGCGGGTACAAGCTGGTCGTTATCAACCCGTTGATATTCACGTAGAAGCGTATGATAGACGCGGACTGTTGCGTGACTTGACGCAAATTATTGATAAAGAAAATGTCAATATTCGTCAAGTTGAGACGCTTAGCAATGATGATAACATTGCCTTTTTGAAATTTCATATTGAGGTTTCAGGATTGGCACACCTATCTAAGCTTTTAGCGAAACTAGAGCAACAGCATGGTATCTTGCATGCTCGCCGCGCCGTCGCTTAGATATAAAATCACAAAATACGTCCGCTGAATCATAAGGTTATTATAAAAATATCATGCCTGAACTGCCTGAAGTAGAAACAACCAAAACCAGCCTTGCACCGTTATTAGGGCAACGCATTATCGATATAAAAGTTTTCCAGCCAAAGCTGCGTTGGGCGATGCCAGATGATTTAGATAGCTTGATTGATTACATGCTAGATAGCGTTGAGCGCCGCGCAAAATATTTAATTCTTAACTTTTTACCTTTATTACCCAATGATGATAGCGCTGCGGCTCAAACTGCTACGTTAGTACCGCGTCAACTTTTGGTTCATTTAGGCATGTCGGGCAGCCTGCAACAGCAGAGCTACGGTACTGAAAAGCGCAAGCATGATCATCTCATCATTGTTTTTAAGGGCGTTAATAATACAAAATCCCAACTACATTACTATGACCCAAGACGTTTTGGGTCAGTGCTATGGCACAAAGATTATAGTGCTAAGCTATTAGATCATTTAGGTCCTGAGCCATTATCAGATGAATTTACTGCAGACTACCTGTATCAATTGATTCAACGGTCAAACTTGCTTGATCACAGTGCTGATACTGTAGCAATTGGCAAAGCCAAATCAAAGAAGCAGCCCATTGCTCGCGCTATAAAATCAGTCATCATGGAACAACAGGTCGTCGTGGGTGTCGGTAATATCTATGCAACTGAAAGCCTATATTTATCAGCTATTCATCCAGCCACCCCCGCTCACCAACTGTCCCATGCTCAGATGATTATTTTGGTCGATCATATTAAAGTTATTCTACAAAAGGCGATAGCGCTTGGTGGTTCGACACTGCGAGACTTCACCGTAGCAGATGGTCAAACCGGTTACTTCCAGCAGACATTAAATGTCTATGGTAGACAAGGGGAAACTTGTCCGCATTGTGATGCCGTGCTTGAGAATATCAAAATTAATGGTCGCGCCAGTGTATTCTGTCCCAACTGTCAGCCAATCCTTTAAATATTATCTGAAACTATCACTATCTGTTTAGCCTTAAGTACCAAAATAACTTAGGTATCAAATCGTATAATATAGCAGCACAATACTCTTGACTAAGTGTCCTATTATTTTGCACTAAGATTATTATATCGCACGCCATTTTTGTTGCTGATTGACACACATCTTGCTTTAATAGTATGAGCACTTACATAAATAGTGCATAATGTTTATACATCTGTAATATATTTAGCTTACTTATCGTTGCGCATTGTTTATATAGGGAAATTGTCTCTGTGTGGAAATAGCAGCAGCTAATAATCATACCAACTATGAATTTTAGGACATCGTTATGACTGTTAAAGCCAAAAACCAACGCACAGTTAAGCAAAAAGCCATTACTATAGCCGCAAGCTTAAGTTTAATGGCTGCTACTATGCAGCCTGCCTTGGCAGCCATAGAAATTGATGAGACAGACTTTGGGCCCTCTTATGAGACAATGGTGGTTGATACTGTAGTGGGTAAACCTCTACAACTGGTCAGTGCCGTTGCTGGTACTGCCGCCTACCTAGTTAGTCTACCCTTCTCGCTTATCGGTGGTAATGCGGATCAGGCGCAGCAGAAACTTTTTGTTGAACCTTGGGATGCGATGGGACGTTGCTTAGGTTGTACTGTGGCTGAAGACAACTATTACAAATCACAAGTGACTAATGATAATGTTGTCCGTATTGTCGTTGATCAACCATCTGAGATTTTGATTAATACCAACGATTATGTCGTAGTTACGCCATAGTCTTTATATTAACAGCTGGTTAAATGATACAACTGCGCTAAAGACAATGCATTTATAAATTATCCATAAAAAAGGCTAACACGACGTTAGCCTTTTTTGTGTTTTTAATCAAATCATCATATTTTATTTTGAAACAGCGGTATTACCTAATTTAGCACTAATTTCACGAAGCAATTGCACCTCTTCTGAAGGTTGTTTTACCAATTCTTGTACTTCTTCTTTACGACGCATTTTGTTAACCATTCTAACCATCATAAAAATAATAAATGCTAAAATTAAGAAATTAATCAGTACGGTAATGAAACTGCCGTAGGCTAATACAGGAACGCCAGCCGCTTTGAGGGCATCATAGGTCATGGCAACACCTTCAGGCGCATCACCCAACACTAAGAACATGTTTTTGAAATTGATTTCGCCACCTGCTATGAAGGCCACTATCGGCATAATAATGTCTTCAACTAAGGACGTTGTGATAGTAGCAAATGCCCCACCGATAATGACACCAACCGCTAAGTCCATCACATTACCTTTCAAAGCGAATTCTTTAAACTCAGAAACCATACTCATTATTTTCTCCTCAAAATACCAATCTATAATCGAATAAGTATCTCAACAGTCGACCCAATCTTGAGCCTTAAGAGTAATAGTAAGAAACACTACTACTGTCAGTTATTCTGTCTATATTCTATGGAAATTACAACAAAAAAAAGCAGCATAAAATGAACCATATTCAGTTCACTCTATACTGCTAATTTTTTAGTTATCTTGATGCCCATTATTAAATAACAACAGCATCAAATGCTTCTATAAAACATCAATCCAATAAATTACTCAGTAATTCATGGCTCAATATTAAGCACCTTTTTTACCACGGCCGTGACGCTTACGCTCACTTTCAGTCAAATAACGCTTACGCAGACGAATCGCCTTAGGTGTTACTTCAACCAATTCATCATCTTGAATGAATTCAAGCGCTTGCTCAAGTGTGAACTTGACTGCTGGAGTCAACGTCAATGCTTCATCAGTACCACTCGCACGAACGTTGGTTAACTGCTTAGCAGTCGTTGGGTTAACAGCCATATCATCGTTACGTGAGTTAAGACCAACGATCATACCTTCGTAAACTTCAAGCTGTGGCTCAGCAAACAATTTACCACGTTTTTGCAGGTTAAATAGCGCGAAACCTAAGCAAACACCTTTTGCCATAGAAACCAAGACACCATTCGAGCGACCACCAACATCACCGATCTTTTGTGGACCGTAATGTGAGAAGCTTGACGTCATGATACCAGTTCCTGAGGTCAACGTTAAGAACTCAGAACGGAAACCGATCAAACCACGGGCAGGCATCGTCGCTTCGATACGCATACGACCTTTACCATCAAGCTCCATATTGGTCATCTCGCCTTTACGCAAGCCAACCTGCTCCATGATAGAACCTTGATGCTCATCTTCAATATCAAAAACAACGTTTTCATACGGCTCTTGTAATTTACCATCAACTTCTTTAACGATAACTTCTGGGCCTGAAACACCCATCTCAAAACCTTCACGGCGCATGTTTTCGATCAATACAGATAAATGAAGTTCACCGCGACCTGATACTTTGAATTTATCAGGAGATTCTGTATCTTCTACACGTAATGCTACGTTATGAATCAATTCACGCTCAAGACGCTCACGGATATTACGCGAGGTCACAAACTTGCCATCACGACCAGCAAAAGGTGAATTATTTACTTGGAAGTTCATTGAAACGGTAGGTTCATCAACCGTTAATGCTGGTAATGCTTCGACAGCACTAGGATCACAAATCGTATCTGAGATATTAAGCGAATCAATACCAGTAATACAAACGATGTCACCAGCTTGTGCATCTTCAACATCAATACGATCAAGACCATGATAACCCATAATTTTCAAAATACGGCCATTACGGGTATTGCCATTTTTGTCGATTACAGTCACTTGAGTATTGGTTTTAACTTTACCACGTTGAATACGACCAATGCCGATAACGCCAACAAAACTGTTGTAATCAAGGCTTGAGATTTGCATACGGAACGGTGCATCAGCATCAACTTGAGGAGGCTGAACCACATCAACAATTGTTTTGAAAAGCGGTGTCATGTCATCAGCCAAATTGTCAGCTTCCAAACCTGCAATACCATTCAATGCTGAGGCATAAACAACTGGGAAATCAAGCTGTTCATCAGTTGCACCCAAGTTATCAAAAAGATCAAAGATTTGATCCATTACCCAGTCAGGGCGTGAGCCAGGACGGTCAATTTTATTGATGACAACGATAGGTTTTAGACCTTGCTCGAACGCTTTTTGCGTCACAAAACGGGTCTGTGGCATTGGGCCATCAACCGCATCAACGACTAGAAGCACGCAGTCAACCATAGACATTACACGCTCAACTTCACCACCAAAGTCGGCGTGACCTGGGGTGTCAACAATGTTGATACGATATTCAGTATCATCAGTCTTATCTGTCCAGCGGATGGCTGTATTTTTAGCCAAAATGGTAATACCACGTTCTTGCTCAATATCGCCTGAATCCATTGCACGTTCAGCAATGTTTGCACGGTCGCCAAAAGTACCAGACTGATGTAATAACTTATCAACCAAAGTTGTTTTACCGTGGTCAACGTGGGCAATAATTGCAATGTTACGCAGGTGTTTGATATCGTTCGCCATATAAAATGCTCGTTTCGTCTTAAAAAAATGCAGTAGCAATAAGCGCCGCTGGATAAACTTTTATCATCAACCAGATAGATATTGAGTACTTACTTTTAGAAGACTGCACAATAGATGCGGTTAATCAAATAATTTCAATATAATCAAGTATCTACACTGATAAATTCATCATACAGATAGCTATGCTAATGTACATTCTGTCAATTTACAGAATGTTTGGGCAGCTAGTATAACATTATTGCTTCACAAATTTATGTAATAACTTGCTTTTCTCAATCCATAAATAAAAAAAAGCCACCCATTAGGTGACTTTTTTTGTAACTATATATTTAGTAAAACAATTGATCCAATACTATTTACTGAACAACCATATCTTTAGTTTGTTCAACAGTCATTGTTTTGTCACCAGTGATGATGGCATAAACACGACGGTTCATAGCACGACCTTCTTCAGTGTCGTTTGGAGCGATTGGTTGGTCATAACCATAGCCAACTGTTGATATACGGTTTGGAGCGATACCGAATTCGTTAGTCAACATAGATTTAACAGCAACGGCACGGGCTTCAGATAAACGTTGGTTATAACGTGCTGAAGGACCAGTTTTAGAAGCATGACCTTCGATACGTGCTGTAGAGTTAGGATACTCGCGCATCTTCTCTGCTACTTTAGCGATTTCAGGTTGATACTGAGATTTGATAGTTGATTTATCGTTATCAAAGAATACACGTAGTTCCATTTTCAGCTCATCAGTAATATCTACTGGTACTGGGCAACCGCGCTCATCTACTACGACATTCATAGGAGTGCCTGGGCATGCATCGATGCTATCAGGTACGCCATCCCCATCAGAATCAAGATCAGATTCAACTACGACTACTGGAGTAGTATCGATAACTGGCTCTTGCATTGGTGGTACTGCTACTGTAGGTGCTAAATGGCCACCAAGTACAACTTCTAGACCGGCCAAAGCCATGCCTTCCCACCAGTTGTTATCAAAGTTATGAATCGCACGAGCTTCACCACGTAGGCTTAAAGCGTCGTTGATACGATACATAGCACCTAGACCTAGGTTACCAATAGTATCTTTAGACTCTGCAACTTCAGTACCAGCATTAACTGTACCTACAGAAGAACCTTCAGCAGCTGTATAAGTTTCTTGGTTTTCTACTTTGATCTTAGATTGACCAGCACCAACCAATACATATGGCTTGAATGCGCTATCAGTATAACCAGTAAATTCTTCAGTACCGATTAAGAAGTTACCAGAAAGCATGGTTTGTTCTACGTCAAAACGGTTAACACCAGCATCAGCAGAATCTTCAGAAGCTTCGCCGTTTGCACTTGACACGCCGTACTCTACTTGGAACTGAGTAGAAGGAGTTAGTTCAATACCTAGTGCAGCACCAGTGTATAAGCTACTTTCTTTAGCTACGCCGCCATTATTAGGATGACCATTAGCGCCAGTAAAAGGAGTACCGTCGTCGATGTTATTACCATCAGCATTTACGTACAAGTTTTTACCAGTTGTAAGGATTTCGCGTTGCTCGTCATGAGCTTCGCCAGTGTAATGATAACCTAGTAACAATGGGCTAATAGTTACGCCAGCATTAGCTGCTAAAGGTGCAGCTGCTACAGCAACCAGAGCTAGAGCAATTTTATTCAATTTCATGGACTTCCTCCAAAGGATAATTTGAGTGATGCATTAAGCAAAACCGCTTCTCAAGATGCTCTAAAATAGACATCTTTTACGAATTTTAAGTGACAAAGCAAAACCAATTAAGGAGTAGCTTAGCGATTATCAATTCAGTTTACAACTTTTTTCGTTAACGAGCTACACATTATTACACGATAATGTCGTAACTAAAACACAATAACCAGCTTAAGTTACCTAGAACTAACACACCTTACGCTTTTTATCTTTTGTATGTCAGTTCACAATAGATAGTAAACCTAACAGTATCTATTGTCTGGGCGTATTTTAGTACAGTTAGTATTTTTTCTCTATTATTAAAACCAGTCATTCACTAATTGAAACATTTTTTGACAGTAGACATATATTCTGTTTATATTATATCACTCAACATTATTTCATACATCATAAATTTGATCATTACTCTAAAATTTCACGAGCATATTGGCTCGATTTTACGCAATGATTGGATTGAATAACATTTAAAGAAGCGAGACTGTTTTATTGAACTAAACTACTTATTATAGGTAACAAGCCTCATGGCATTGCTGCATAAAACATTATCAAGTTATAAAAAGCTCTCAGCATTTATGTTATGGGTTTTTACTTCAAATAAGCACAGGCTAGCTCAAAGCCGATTGATTCTTTATGTTTATCATAGATATATAGTATATATCTATAAAAGAGCAGCCGATACAACTACCAGAACAGACCCAAGCACTGTTAATAGACATAACAAGGGTTTTACGCTGGTTGAACTTATCGTCACTGTATGTGTATTAGCAATTATAGTGACGATCGCAGCCCCAGTCATACGAACGCAATTAGCACGTATGGAAGCCAAACGGATTCAAAGTCAGTTAGAGAATTCTCTTGCCTTAGCCAAGGCTGAGAGTTACATCAGAAGACAGAATGTCATTGTTTGCTTGTCTGATACTGGAGGGCGCTGCCATAGAGACAGCGATAAGACACTTTTGTTATTCATAGATAAAAATGACAATAATCACTTTGATGCTCAGGTAGATTCATTAGTTATTCAGCAGTCTTTAAATCCTAAATACAGTAAGCTAAGTTTACGAGTTGGAAGTCGACGCCACTACACCAAATTTTGGGGTGATAGTGGCAAACCACGAGGACATTTTGGCCATATAAAATACTGTCCCATCGTTGCTTATAATGAAGCAATGTATCTAATATCATTTAACCAAGGAGGTATTGTTAAACAAAAACTTAATGAAGATCATCCCACTGAATGTGACGAATAAAAAACTACCAATGACATAAGTTACCACTGGCATTTTTTGATAGCTCTATAGATCTATATACATTGCTTCTTTCATCATAATAACTGCCTGCTCGAGTCCTACAAGTACAGCGCCTGCAATGAATGCATGGTTGATATTCAACTTATAAATACCCTCAATTTGTGCGATAGCACTCACATTATCACGTGTTAGATCATGACCTGCGTTAATTAAGAGCTTATTATCACTGCGTTAAGCAATAGCAAGAGCTTGCTTAATTCGTTTCAGCTCAGCCTTTTGCATGTCCATATCGGCTACCAAGCTTGCCTCAGCATAAGCGCCTGTATGTAACTCAATAGCATCAGCGCCGCCTTCTCGCATCAAAGAGCGGCGGCTAAAGGGCTTGGATAACTAACCCCACGCGCTTAACGCAGATTTGCTAAGTGATCAATGTTTACACCTAATAAAGGTTTTTGCAAAGGGTTGTTAGATGAAGGTAATGAAGCAGTGGTCATAAGAGATTTTTTTGATAACGAAACCCAATTGACTGATCAACGGTACAAGAATATGAAACTTTAGACAGTCTCAGCACCAATCAGATTGGTTATAGCACTTTGAGGATGGTACTATTATTTATTGGTAACGCTGTTGCTGCTGCCACAGTAAGCGGCTTTGCAATGGTTGATAATCCAGTAAATGGTCAATAAGCTGTCGATGCATTTTTGACCAATTATTTAAGGTTTTGTCAGTAATACCTAACTGCGTCATCGCAATGATATCAGTACCTTTGAAAAAAATTTGCCCCATAGTATTATCTAAATGCTCAGTCTGTATATCATTCTGCAAGACAGGCACTAAACCAACATCAGGTAAAAAACGATAAGAATCGTCAGGCTGAATGATGTTTTCAACACTATCGTGAGTCAACATTAAGCTAAAACCCAACTCATTGAATAAATGCTGCTCAAATTGGCGCAAGCACAACCGTAATTCGTTGGCGCTCAAAGGTCGCCTAAGCTGAGACAGACTGTCCTGATAATGTAGCCATAATACTGGCATTGGATCTTCAGTCGACAACAACCGCCATAGTATTTCGTTTAAATACAACGCCGCATATTGATGTTGACCTGTAATATTTTCGTAGGGCAGTGCTTCTAGAACAGTGGCAATGCCATCATCTTTTGCTATGCCTGTTTGAGTTGTGTGTTGCGATGCAATATTGATCTGACTAAACGTTTTTAAATCTCGTTTACCAGTGGAAAAGAGCTGCAATGGCATGAACAATGGCGCGCCTTTTTTCCCAATACCATGGATCACGCCATGTTGCTGAGAAAACAGATAATATAAGGCGCGCTTTTCTTGATAAGGACGCTGATGCAATAAGTAACCGACTAACGCTTCATTGCGCATTTCTTATTACCTCAGCATCGAGCATATAGAAAAGTGATTAAAGCGCTATTCTTCAATCAATATCCTAAGCTAGTCAATGCACGTTCGTCATCAGACCAGCCACGTTTCACTTTCACCCACAGTGTCAGCATGATTTTTTTATCAAACAACTGCTCCATATCTTTACGAGCATCCATACCAACTTGCTTAATACGCTGACCTTTATCACCAATCACAATGGCTTTTTGACCACTACGTTCAACATAAATAGTTGCATCGATGAAAGTACAAGCCTTACGTGGACGCCCTGTCTTTGGATCAGTGTGCGCAGGCTCATCTTTGAACCCATCAATCTGTACAGTTAAGTCATATGGCACTTCGTCACCAGCGCTACGCATAATTTTTTCGCGGATAATTTCACTGGCCAAAAATCGTTCTGAGCGGTCAGTAATTTGCTCGGTATCATAGATAGGAGCAGCAATAGGAAGATGCGAAGCAATCACTTCTTGTAGACGATCTAGGTTTTGGTTTTTTAAGGCAGATACTGGTACGATATCGGCAAAATCAAAACTGTCATTAAACGTTTCAATCAGTGGCAACACGCTGCCTTTATCTTTTAAGGTATCAGATTTATTAATAACCAATACCACATTTAAATTGGTGTCGCCAAGCTTTTGTAAAACCAACAAATCATCATCACGCCATTGATCTGAATCAACAACGAATAACACCAAATCAACATCTACTAATGCAGATACTGCAGCTTTATTCATACGCTCATTAATAGCACGTACTTCATTGCGATGAATACCCGGCGTGTCAACAAATACTGCCTGCATCTCATGATTTGACAAAATACCGTGGATACGGTGACGAGTCGTTTGCGGCTTACGTGATGTAATAGACAGCTTTTGACCCAATAAGTGATTCATCAAAGTCGATTTACCAACGTTTGGACGTCCAACGATCGCGACATAACCCGCTTTAAAATCATCAGCAATACCTGCATGACTACTAGGGGCAAAGAATTCTTCAATTGCCATATCGTTGTCTACAGTAGTATCTTCTGCTTGATTGATGCCATCGTTAGTAGTATCGATATTATCTTGGTTTTGATTCAATTCTGTGTTTTCGGTCATATTTTTGGCATTATCTTCATCATTGGATGGCAAGTCAGTACGATTGCTCATAGGTTAATCCTATAGAATTTATACCCAGTCAAATGGTGCTTAATGATGTATTGGCTGTATCAGCACTAAAAAAGCAAAACTATCATCGGCTGGGAAATATTTAAGGTTTTGAAATGTGTGACGTTTACGCTAATTCAAATAAACGATTTTTGAAACGTCATTTAACATATACTGTCAAAAAAAGTGGTATGTGCGATTCATAGGTTAATCCTAGTTAGGATCGCTTTTTAGCTGGGCTCGGCAGTTTATGCAATTGGTTAATCATTAATTCTGCTGCTTTTTGTTCAGCGATACGGCGGCTCTCACCAGATTCAGTAATATCAACACAGTTATTGATATTAACATGGCAACGTACAACAAAAATTTGATGCGGCGCGTTACCACGTGTTTCCATTAGCTCATAATGTGGCAGATCAAATTGCTTAGATTGTAGCCACTCTTGCAATCGACTCTTGGCATCTTTTAACGCTTTTTGGTCATTAACGTTGTCAATCAAATCACCATACCATGAGAGAACACAATCGCGAGTAATATCCAAATCTTGGCTGTCTAAATAAATAGCACCAATCAACGACTCCACGGCATCAGCCAATATAGAAGCGCGATTGCGCCCACCACCTTTACGCTCACCTATCCCTAATATCAGATGATTAGAGAGCTCTAAGTTTTGCGCAATAATGACCAATGATTCTTGACGTACCAAGGTGGCACGCATACGAGTCAAGCGACCCTCATTTTGGCTAGGATAGCGATGATATAAAGCCTCACCCACAATCATTCCTAACAGAGCGTCTCCTAAAAACTCTAAACGCTCATAATTTTTTTTGCTATCAAATGAGCGGTGTGTCAACGCAAGTTTGGGGAGACTCAAGTCCTTAAACACATAGCCTAACTTGCGTGTTAATACGGCTAATTGCTGAATAAATTCTGAGCTAACAATCAGCGTGTCGACAGACGTGCTATTTTGTTGAGGAGTAGGAATCGCTTGGGAATGCTGCAAAGTTGGTTTCATGCGTGGCTTGTGGTTATCCCTTCTGTTTTACTGATTTGGTTAGTAATAGTATGGATTAATGAATATTATAAAGACATTCAGATATTAAAAAGTTTAAGAGTGATCTAACACTCTTTTTAGTTACTCTGCTGTTGTCATATCGATATCACCTTCGAAGCGATTGACGATATCAACATTACCAAAGAAATTTTTGGTGACTGCATATTCTTTACGAATAGCCAATTGTCCCGTCTTTTTATCAATAAAAGTAAATACATCTTCCGCCTGAGTATCATAATCAGCATTAATAGATAGCTGTCTATTAACACGCTCGACAAACTGCTTGGCCGTCTCATTATTATTATTTGCTTCCTTAAGCTGTGCGCTTAAGGTCTTGGTCAATTGATAATCACCGATCTGAGCAGGTATGATAGCAACCATCAATTTGGCAGCAACTCCTAACACAAGAATAATTAAAACGATACTCGTTACGCTAGCACCACGCTGTGTGGCGATTCCAGATAATTGCTGCACTATGATATCCCTCTACTGGTAAACAACTATTTTTAGGAGCTACCGAAATACTAGGTAGCCATTTATTAGATAGCAACAATATTAGCATAAAACTATTATCGATAAATCAACCAATAGAGCGTCTCATAATCTTAATGACATAATCTTAATCAATAGTACCATTGCGTTCAAAGGTTGGTAAATTAAGTCCTGGTGGCTTATGCATCCAGATATAAACCGCTTTACCCGCTAAATTCTCATCAGGAACAAATCCCCAAAACCGACCATCAGCACTACGATCGCGGTTATCGCCCATCACAAAATACTGACCTTCTGGAACGCTAATACGCCATTTGGTGCCTGCTGAGCTAACCACCTCTGGCGATTGCTGCTGTAAAAATGGTGCATATTGGGAACTATTCATACCATTCAAGTAACGAACAAGATGCTTGTTTTCGCCTTGTGTTTCCTGAAAGTATTGCGCCTCACCCTCTTCTTGCTCACCCATCGCTGCCGCACTGTCT
The DNA here is from genome assembly GCF_904846655.1 of Psychrobacter sp. NC44. Lineage (NCBI taxonomy): Bacteria > Pseudomonadati > Pseudomonadota > Gammaproteobacteria > Moraxellales > Moraxellaceae > Psychrobacter > Psychrobacter sp. NC44. Next base: position 79,519 of record NZ_CAJHBN010000003.1, read on the forward strand.
TCGGTCAGTACTTGCCCTGGACCAATTTGTCCTGGTAAATAAAGCTGTGAGGTCAACTCAGGGTTCGCCGCAAAATCGACAGGCTTAGTGTCAACTGGGACATCATTGATAGAAAGTGTCCCTTGATCATAACTAACAGTATCACCAGGCAAACCAATGACACGCTTGATATAATAAATACTTGGGTTTTCAGGATAGCGGAATACCGCCACATCACCATGCTCAGGCGCGCCAGTATCCAGAACTTTGTTATACGTCAGCGGTAGGCGCACCCCGTAGGCATACTTATTAACCGCAATAAAATCGCCCGTATATAATGTCGGCACCATAGAAGATGAGGGAATATTAAAAGGCTCAATCAAAAACGAGCGTACTATTAACACCACTGCCAATACGGGGAAAAAATCATAAGCCCAGCGTACCAAGAGACTTTCTTGACCACGCCCGCGAGTTTTACGCTGTTTCAGGGTCAGCTTATCTAATAGCCAAATAATACCCAAACCAATGGTTAACGGTACTAAAATTAAATTAAAATCAAAATCCATACTCAATTGCCTATTAACGAGCGACTTATCTGGCTATCTATACTATCAACTGCGCCACTAATTACACCAACAAAACTATCGTTGACCAGTCAATTAGTAATGACTTACTCAACCTGCAATACCGCTAAGAAGGCTTCTTGTGGAATCTCCACATTACCGACTTGCTTCATACGTTTCTTACCCGCTTTTTGCTTAGACAATAGCTTTTTCTTACGCGACACATCACCGCCATAACACTTAGCTAGGACGTCTTTACGCATGGCTTTCACTGTACTACGCCCAATAATTTGGCTACCAATCGCCGCCTGAATTGCCACATCAAACATCTGACGCGGAATCAACTCTTTCATCTTAGTCACCAACGCATTTCCACGATAGCGTGATTGGGTTTCATGAACAATCATGGCCAGCGCATCGACTTTTTCGCCATTGATTAATACATCTACTTTAACCAATTTATCGACTTGATAACGCTCAAAATTATAGTCAAGTGAGGCAAATCCACGAGAGACAGATTTTAGACGGTCAAAGAAATCCATGACCACCTCTCCCATTGGAATATCAAATATCAGCTGTACTTGACGACCCATAAAGCGCATATCAACTTGTACACCGCGGCGCTCAATACAAAGCGTCATCACATTACCAAGATAATCTTGCGGTACTAAAATCTGACAACGGGCAATTGGCTCACGAAATTCTTCGATATTATTAGGTTCAGGCAGTCTTGATGGATTATCAACATAAATGATGCTGCCATCTTTTTTTACAATCTCATAGATAACTGACGGCGCAGTAGTAATCAAATCCAAGTCATATTCGCGCTCTAAACGCTCTTGGATAATCTCCATGTGCAGCATACCGAGGAAGCCACAGCGAAAACCAAAGCCCAACGCATCAGAAGTATCTGGCTCAAAAAACAACGAAGCATCGTTAATTTGCAGCTTTTGTAGCGCTTCACGGAATTTTTCAAAATCTGTAGAATCAACAGGGAACATACCCGCATAAACTTGCGGCGTAATCTGTTTAAACCCAGGAATACGTTCAACATCGGGCGTTTTAGCATGAGTAATCGTATCACCCACTGGCGCGCCAGCGATATCTTTGATGCCAGCAATAACAAAACCGACTTCACCTGCTTCCAAGATACCCGTATCTACAGGCTTAGGCGTAAAGACACCAATTGAACCAACTAAATGCGATTCTTTGGTTGATTTGATATAAAGTTTATCACCTTTTCGGATAGTACCTTCACGTACCCGAACCAATGACACAACGCCTAGATAATTATCAAACCAAGAGTCAATAATCAATGCTTGTAGGGGTGCATCACGATCACCAGTCGGTGCAGGGATGAACTCAACCAATGCCTCAAGTAGTTTATCGACGCCTAAACCCGACTTAGCAGAGACTCGTGGCGCATCAACAGCATCGATCCCGATAATGTCTTCAATCTCTTGAATAACGCGTTCAGGTTCAACTTGTGGCAAATCAATTTTATTGAGTACTGCCATGACTTCTAAGCCTTGATCAACGGCCGTATAACAGTTAGCGACGGACTGAGCTTCAACCCCTTGCGCCGCATCAACGACCAAAAGCGCGCCTTCACAAGCCGCTAGTGAACGCGATACTTCATAAGAGAAATCGACGTGTCCTGGAGTATCAATAAAGTTGAGCTGATAACGCTCACCATTAGGATGATCGTAGAATAAAGTTACCGACTGCGCTTTAATGGTAATACCGCGCTCACGCTCAATATCCATAGAGTCAAGTACTTGCGCCTGCATCTCGCGATCTTGCAAGGCACCGCACATTTGAATAAAACGATCAGCAAGCGTCGACTTGCCATGATCAATGTGGGCAATGATTGAAAAGTTACGAATATTTGCTAATGCAGTCACAAAGCGCCTACTAAATTAAGGGTGATAGAATAATAAAATTAAGAAATGAATGCTGTCAGGCACAACCGCTAAAATAGCTGTCCATCATTAAGGGAGCAATAACAAGAGAAAACAATTAGAATCAGCTTATTCGCCAATACTCTCATCTCCAATCAACCGCTCAGGACGCTAGCTATTACGCGCAGGCATCAAAGAGTATTCTAGCAGTTTTCTACTATAAAGTAAGGCGATTTTATTAGCAGAAGGATGATTTACAAATGAATTTACGAGCGGATAACTGTACAGATAGAAAGCAAGCCACTTATTAGCCCTTTATTAACTTCGTTAGGACACATGCTAAAGCATGTTTTCATTTTAGAAATGGAGGTAGAAATAAGATAAATTGCCGTTAAACAAGGGCAATAGTGCCGTTAATATCGGGATATCACTCGGCTATTTAACGATGTCTAAAAAATACAGCCATTTCTAGACCATTTAAATGTTCATTGATTGAATTGAGGACATGCCCTAACTTACTGTTAAAATTTAATAATCTACTGAGGAGTATTGGTTTTGGATAGATCGTTTTCTATGGCCTCACGTCCTGCTTGATGCAGATATTTATATATCCATGGCGACTTACCATAAAAAGCGCCATTTAACTGAGTTTGCTCTATCAAGTATTCACGAAATCTAAGATAAAACTCATTGTCTGGGCGGTTAGGTTGTTGCCAAAACTCATTCAATGGTTTTTGATCTATCAGCTTAGGCGTATTATAAATCGCGCGGCCCATGATCTTAGTAGGTTTTTTATGATAGACCGATTGCAAACCTGTCGTACTATTGATAGTTACCATCCCAATGCTATATTTCATCAAGGTTGGCAGGTGCATATCACAACCATAAAACACACGATCAGCCACTTGATAGCGTCTAGCCAAGCTAGATACCAGCTCGCGATAATCTCGATGACCACGATCTAGCGGATGATGCTTAAAGACTAGTAATTGCTTCTTATCAGCGTACTCTGCAAAGCTTGCAATAGACTCATCAATAAACTGCACCACATCGCGATAGTCACTATGATGCGTAATCTGCGAGTCATTATGCACTTGTAAACTAATTAAAAAATAATTATTACTTTGTTGTTTTGTCAGTTTATTTTGCAATCGCTTGTCAGGTAAATATCCACGCAGTTTACGCCATGGTGCTTTGAGCCAAGCTATCGCTTCTTGCCATGCTGTCATACCACGATAATGCGAATAGTGCGGATAGCGACTTTTGTAAATCCAAGCGATAATATAATAGACAATAGCAGCGATACTCAAACGATAAAAACGATTGTGGGTATACAGTGGTTTATCATTGGCTTTTTTGAGCGCCTTGATATCCGCCGTATTTAAGCGCGAATAGCCATTGATGCCATATTCTTGCAATGTAATATAATCTGGACGCAAGTAGCCTTCTTCAAATACGAAAAAAGAGGTGCCCAACTGCTCACTGACACATGCAGCTTGGGCATGATGCGGACGACAATCCCCAAAGCAGACGATCGCATCAATATCATTTTCTTGAACAAACAGCTGTAACCAAGAAGAGAATTGCGCTAACGTATCGGTGTACTCATACGTATTATCATGATGATAGAAGAATGCATCACCTGCATTAAAGTTAATCTTACTAACTTTAATATTTTGAGTTTGCAAAAATGTCGAAAAACGGTTGAAGAATCCGCCCATCTTTCCTTGTAACAGCAAGACGTGTCGATGAGTAAGCAAGTGAGACATCGAAGCTGCCATAGTATTGAATTACCATTAATGAGAAGATGAAGGATAAAAGCGTGAGTATTTATTAAACAACATGAATATTAAGCTGTGTGAATACACGTTAATCATCACTGATTATACCCAAAAACGCCATACTTGTCGCAGTGGATTTACGGCACAATTTTAGAGCAATCTAACGAGATAGTTGACGCAGGCGCTGCTGCCATTGATGACGCTGCTGCATAAAACGAGTCGTCGCTTGGCGTTTAAGCTTTGCAGGTAGTGCTGATAAAATTGAAGTCGCATGGCTAACCGAGCTATTTATAGGGCTAGATATTTGCGCTTGAGATTCTGTATTATGAATATCTTTAAGCAAAGGAGCGCTTTTAGGAGGGTATAAATAGTCAATCACTTGCTCTACTTGTGCAAGCCCGTAGCCATTAGGTAAACGATATAAGGGATAGCGAATAAGCGCACAATATAACAATTGCTCTAACGTTAATGCAGTGTCGCGTTTTCGTCTCTCTAAATAGTCAGCTTTCGGTGAAAACTGGGCATCAATATCTGCCGTTAACCCCCAACCAGCATAAAACGGTAAGCCGTAGCAAGTAACGTCTAAACCGCGCAGCAACGCCTCAAAGCCAGTCAATGAGCTAATCGTATGTACTTCATCAACACACTCTAAGCAATCAGGCATCGCGGTATCATAGGCGACGGCACTGACCTGTTGTAAAAAATCTGCGCTAACCTTACCAGCCCTTAGTCCTGCTTCAACGTCAGGATGCGGCTTATAAATAAGATAAGCCTCAGGGTTGTCTTGGCATACACGCTCAATCAAGCCGCTGTTGGTTTTGATGGTTGAACCGCAATACTGCACCGATAAATCATCTTCGACTTGACCGATGATAAGCAGACGGCGCTTGCCAGATACTCTAGCCTCATACATCCAAGAAGTATGCTGGTTATTGGCACTGGCGACATCAGCTCCAACATTGTATTTACTCACCCGCTGATTCAGCAATTTATCTTGCAGCTGTTGTACACGGACACTTTGCTGTGGGTTCAGTGCTTGACAATGGCGTAGCAACGTCTCTAAATCTGAGGGCTGGGTCGCATCATAATAAATACCTTTTTTATCTATGACGACCGACAACGGTGCTAACAACGTCGCGCCCAAACCATTTGAGCGGATAAACCCATCTTCCATACAGTATATAGACGGTATGGATAAATGTGGCTGTTTCTCAAGCTTACGCTGTAATTTATTTTGTACTTGCTGGCGTTTGGCCAAACCCCACACTAATAGAGGCTGCTGATAATCAACACGAAAATGATCAGGATGCAGTAAATTCTTTAGACGTGGCTTGGGTTTGATAAATAATGTCGTACGCGGTAGATTCGTAAAAGCTTTTACAAAGGGTAATTTCCAGCGACTAAATTCATATATCGTGAGATCCCCTTCAAGGCGCGCTTGCCAATATCGATTAGTCACTAACCATTCTATCGCTGTATCAATATCACAGGCTTGCTTGGTGGCCGGATCTACATAACGACTATAATCTATATAAGCGCTATAAAATAACGTTTCTAACGTCGCAGATGTTTTTTTAGCAAATGATATAGGAAACAACGCAGGATTTGAATGTCCCCTAGACTCTAGCTGTTTGCTGACAAGTTTTTGACGACGTTTCTCGACCGCTTTAAGCAGCTTTTTGGGTGCGCCGCTGTCATCAGTTAGACCCCAGCCACTATACCAATTGACTCCGAAGCAATGTACTACTTTACCTAAAATCAACCCTTCAAAGCCCATATGGGAGCTGACCGTATAAACATGGTCAACTTGCTCTAATAGCTGGATAGGATTGAGTGCTTGAGTTAATAACCGAACCTGCTTAGGTAGTTTTAAACGGGTCAGGTATCCTGATTTTGACGCAGGATGTGCCTTTATCCAAATATGGGCATGAGGATGATTATGACACGCAGATTTTAACATCTTCTTAAACTGACGTTTATCCGCGCCCGCACCGGTGATAGAAGCATCACCAACCACTTGGTCAATCAATAAAACATGCGATTTCAAGGGATCTGCTGTTGTATTAACACCGTCTTCACTTATCAATTTATCCAATGACGGACAATCGATCACTGCGTTATATTTACTGAGCTGCTCATTACAAATACGTGCCATCAAGTGCCGCGCGCGCGCGTCATCTATTTCATAATTATTGGGCGTAGTAGCATTTTTAGTACGCTCAATAATCAGCCGCTCAAGGCGTGAGTCATGCGTCGTATCAAAATAAATACCAAGGTCATCAACGACGACACTCAGGCCATGACGGCTACTAATACCAGAATCTAATGAGCGCAAAAAGCCATCTTCGACACTTAATATCTCAAGCTTTTGCCGCTTAGCCACGTTATTAGCTCGTTGATAGCTTTTTTTACGACCCCAACCGATAAAGGCATCGGGTTGCTGAAAAGAGAGAGAGGAATTGGACAAATGAGTTATCTGATTTTTTACAACCTTAGGTAATGGCAATGCAGACAGTAAAAGCGTTTTACCTACATTGATACGTTGCGGTAGACCTGACCACGGATACCAGCGCTGAATATCTGCTTGTAATACCTGAGACAAAAGTAAATTGTTTTGACGCATACCCTTACCAATGACCGCCAAGTGCTGTGGCAATTGGTATGGGGATGATGGCAAAAGCAGTGCATTATCAGAGTGAGAGGTCACTGCCACATTGACATCATCTGCCGCGCTTTTTGCCATTTTCAACACCCTTATTCATTACTTTTACATCAATCTATGCAGATGACTTGTTCTCTTGTTATACAACTTTTCAATAATGGTTATAAATCGAGAACCACTTTAGCAGCGATGGCTAATTGATAAACAATTTGCGATAAGCCACGCGCAATTTCTACGCGCTTAGTTTTGACTTTTGGTAATACCATAATCTCATCGCCTTGCTGGATACGATAAGCGGTATTGACCACCTCACTGGCGCCATTTTGATGGATAATCAAGATTTCTTTAACATCAGCATTGTCAGAGAAACCGCCTGAATTGGCAACATAATCACCAACGGTATAATCTGGATTAAAGGTCAGCGCGCCTTGTGCTCGTACTTGACCATTAACGGTAATGACAGACGTTTGCGCAGGTATCTCAATGATATCACCTTGCTGCAGAATAATATCCTGCCACGAATTCGGGACGACAACAATTTGACCCGTCGTTTTAACATTACGCGCTTTGGCAACAAACTGCTTAACCAACGCTGCATCGTCTTGACGCAGTGCTGCTTCTTCACGAGTGGTCGACTGCGTGGCAAGCGTCAGCTCTTCTAGGCGATCGAGCGACTCATTAATCATGCGTTTTTGTTGCTCAGCAACAGACTCACGATAAATGGTCAAATGAGTCAGTTTAGCGAGTGGGCTTGGCTGTAGCTGTGGCACGATGTCCTTTAAGCGAGCACCATATGGTACAACCATGGCACCATTACCTGTATGCGCACCTTTTACTTGCACCGCGATTGTGCCCGCATAACGATCGGAGGTAACTACCATCTGATCACCATTATAAACAGGCACGTTTTGAGCTTCTGCCAACGAGTAATATTCCGCCGTCTGTGCACGTCCTGCACTGCGAGTGATACTAACGTTGGTGGCATTCGCTGCTGGATTGGCCACTTGCAATACATCACCAATGGTCAGATCGTTCACATCAAATTCAAAGGTATATTCGTTTTGGACTTGACCGCCTACTTCAAAGGTTTTTTTCTGCGGCGCGACCGTAATCACATCGCCATCACGAAAAGAGAATGCTTGTAATTTACCCGCCAGTAGAAAATCATACAGGTTGACTTGCTGCAGCATTTGCCCATTACGTTTGATTTGAATATCAATGTAACTACCACGAGTCGGATCAACACCGCCCGCTCTATCCAAATAAGACAATACCGAGTCTGCTGCTAAACCGCCGTAATAGCCTGGTTGCTTGACGAAACCTGTTACAAATACTTTTACTGGCTGTGCTTGCTCTAATGAAGCATAAACGCCAACGTTCGAGCGATAAATACGACTGACAGCACTTTTTACCACATTTTGCAGACTGCCATTTTGCACACCTGAGACACGTACTGGACCGATATTTGGCAAGAAAATATTGCCTTGTGGGTCGACGGTCATGGTAGCCGCATATTGATAAGCGCCCCACATCCGTACTTGGACGTTATCACCTGGGTTGATCACGTAACTGTCATTAAAGGTAGAGCCAGAAGTGGTCGAAAATGCTCCTCGGAAGAGCTGCTCACCAAACATCATGTCTTGCGTATTGATGTCTTGATATGGGCGCGTGGTATTGATGACTGACTGACTTGGCAAGCTTGAGGCATTAACCGCTTCTTGCGCGGTCGCCTGTCCTGATACACCACCTGCAAATGCCTGTGTTGAGACATTGATGTTATTGCGGTTTTGGTCTTGACTCATGCTGTTATTGCTGGTGCCAAAGCTAGATCCTGAGATTTGATCAGCATAACTGCCTGCTGCTAGTGCTGATACACTGCTGGCTGCCATGGCCAAACTTAACACTTTTATCACGGTCACAATAGGACGTGGTTTCATATTCATGAGTGGTATTCCTTTGCTGATCTATCGATCATTACTGATATCTGGTGTGTTAAAACTAGCTACGATGATCACGTACAACCGCCATCACTAGGCGCACAAATCCATAAAGCATCAAAAGTAATGCTAGCGACGTCCAAATAATATATGCACGGCGTGGATAAGTTGCTTCTTCAGCTTGATACGGTGTTGAGATGACAATCAAATTTTTCATCTTTTTAAAGGCTTCTAAACGTGCCTTTTCAAGTGAAGATAACGACAATTTATAGAGCTCAGTAGCGAAATCAACATCTGCTTTGATAGTCTCAAACTGTACCGCTTGACGGTTCAACTTGGTGGTATTCGGTGATGTCAGCTTGGTTTGCTCTTGGTTGATTTGCTCTTCGACTGCTTTAATCTGGCTTCTTAATGACACTACTTGCGGTGCATCTGGATTTAGATAGCTGAGTAATTGACGCTCTTCGGTACGTAATGAGCTTAATTGCGCTTGCAAACTACCAATCAGCTGATTCACAATTTGAGCATTGGACTGTGGATCGTAAATCTCATTTTCGTTTTGATATTTCAATAACTGTTCTTTGGCATCATTTAGGCGATCTTGTGATTCATCTAACTGTGTCTCAGCAAATACCAGCTGATCACGAGCCACCTCTTGTGAAATACGGTTGACGAACTGCTCAGACTCATTGAGGATCGTTTTATTCAGCTCAAAAGCATACTTTGGATCAAAGGCTTCTGTCGATACTGACAGCACATAGCTTTGCTCGTCCAGATTGATGTGTACACGCTTTTTGAAGTACTCAAGTAACTCTTCTTGTGTGGCATCAGGCTCAATCTCATTAAGCGGATCTGAGCCATCGACATGATACGCTTCGCGGAACTTGAACTTATTATCAAGGCGCTTCACCATATCATTGGATAGAATATACTCGGTCAGATAAGTCGCATCTTCTTTACTGGTACTGTTCACACCCAGCAAGGCCGACAGTCCACCGCCAGAAGGCACACTGGTATCACTGACTTGTTTGACCACCACATCAGCCGTCGAAATAAACCGCGGATGAGCAATGGTCATGACATAAAATATCACCAACACCCAAGGGAGGACCACCAAGCCAATAAACAGCGAGAAGTCAATTATCTTATTTTTTCGCTTTGTGGACATGCTCTTCATATACCTCAATCGCTTCTGTTGTGTCTTCAAAGACGTGTGCTGTTTGATCCATTAGCACAATACCAATATCACAATTACGCTTAATATCACCGATGTTATGCGATACGATCAAAAACCCTGCTTGTTCACGGCGCGCGGCCAATATCTCTTCACTACGCTTACGAAAAGCCGCATCACCCACAGCGCCTGCTTCATCAAGCATATAATAATCAAAATCGAAGGCCAAGCTTAAGCCAAACGTTAAGCGTGCTTTCATCCCTGATGAATAACTTTTTACCGGCATATCGAAATAGTTTCCGATATCTGCGAACTCTTCGACAAAACGAATTTTTTCGTCAATATAGGGACCGCTTGAATAAAGACGGCAAACAAAGCGGACGTTTTGACGACCCGTCAAACTACCTTGGAAACCGCCGGCTACCCCTACTGGCCAAGAAATCGTCGAGTCGGTAATAATCTCTCCGTGATCAGGCTTATCTAGTCCGCAAATAATACGCAGCAGAGTTGATTTACCTGCCCCATTACGACCGAGTAAACCCACACTTTTTTTATCACCAATGGTCAGATTCAAATCTTTAAATAGATAATGCCGACCCTGCTTGGTCATAAAGGACTTAGAAACATTTTTAATCTCAATCATTCATTTACCTGTCACTACTTTGAACGGATAAGGTCTTTTTCGACCGCTTTATACATCAATAAACCTAAGAAATTGACTGCGACCATCCATTTTAAAAAATACGTTATGTCAATATGATACGCAGGATAAGTAGGAGATAGTGCATTTCTCATTAGTTCAATATTATGGACAAATGGAATATATAATAAATAACTCAAATATGGTTCAGGAATAATATGAATAGAATACATAATTCCAGATACAAAATATAAAATAGTAAAAATCAAACCAATAATTTTGCTGATTTCACCCCCATAATAGCCAACAACCATCATTATCATAGCTAATCCAAAGCCAAATAAGAATAAAGTTAACCAGCAAAACAAAACCACATTCAAATGTGCAAGACTGATAGGAATACCAATAAAAGCAAGTATGACTAACAGCAGTACAAAGGTAAAAAAATAAATCACTAGTTCTAAAAATGAGCGGGCAATAATGACGTCAATGTGACGTACTGATCGATACATTAAAAGCCCTTGATTGGCCTCAACTGCTCCTAACGATCGTGTTGCTATGGTACTCATCATACGAAAAGGCACTAGGCCTGCCACCAGAAATAACATGTAGTCCATTCCTGGCAGCACACGGGTCATAATAGCGCCAAATATTATCAAATAAATAGCAACTTGAAACATTATCTCTAATGGCGCCCACAGATAGCCCAAGCGATAACCACCAAAGCGCGTTTGCAGCTCACGCATCAGCAAAGCATGAAATGCGGCACCCATGACTTTTAGACCACTGCGATGCTTAATAGGACGATAAGGAGGTAGTTGTACAGACATGGCGTTACAGGACTTTACCGAAAACAGCCCCTATGATAAGTAAGCGGGACATAAGTTACAACAATTAATCTGTACCTAAACAGATAAAGCTATGATTTAGCAAGAAATCAGTGGGTAATTATTATGTTTTATGGTGCCCATTGAGCCATTCACCATATTCTTAAATAATTTATTTCAGGCAAAAAAAAACCAATCAAATAATGATTGGCATTTTTAATATTACAGGTCTTGCTAAAAATGGTGGCGATGAAGAGACTTGAACTCTTGACCTCACGATTATGAGTCATGCGCTCTAACCAGCTGAGCTACATCGCCATTTTAGGATGCACATTTTACCCAAGCTGTTGACTGTCGTCAACCCCTATAAGGGCATTTTTTGCAGAAAATATGAAATTTATTCAAATTAGCTGCATTTTTATCACGAACAATAAAAAAGGTTTGGTAAACCGATAAGCCGGGTTCTGTCGTGGACAATCATTCCTCTAGGCGCACAATCGCTCGTACGCTCAAGCAACCTACCCGCATCGAACGCGGGCCGCGCCATGCCGATGCCTATTTGGTCTTGCTACGCGTGGAGTTTACCATGCCGTGAACTGTTGCCAGCCACGCGGTGCGCTCTTACCGCACCCTTTCACCCTTACCGATGACATGAATATCTTGCGATACTCATATAAGCCAAAGGCGGTCTACTCTCTGCTGCACTGGTCGTCAAGTTACCCTGCCCAGCCGTTAGCTGGCACGCTGCCCTATGTAGCCCGGACTTTCCTCCCCTGCGCATCTGTTGCCAGTGTGCAGCGGCGATTGCCTAGTCTACCAAGCGCGCTAGTATAGCAAACATATCGACTAATTGGGAATGAGTTTTCTATTTATTTGCAGACTTGAGATAAAAGCCTATTTTGCGATAGAAAAGAAACCACACTCATAAAGCTTTTAGACGAAATCGACTGGTAAAGACAATGAATAGCTTTTTGATAACGCCTCATAATTGGCTTGATGACTGCCATCTATATACGGTATCTGTAACCAATGCGCTTTGGGGTAATTTGCAGCTAAATAATTTTGTAAAAAATCCATGGTACTATTTGCAATCTCAGCATCCGTCTGAGCAGCATTATCATGAATATGATTATAAATAACACTATGAACTTCTAGACCGCGAAATTTTATCGCCTCCAAACTAAGCAAGGTATGGTTGATGCTACCAAGCCGACCAGAAGTGACCAAAACAATCGGATAGCCTTGAGCTGCAATATAATCTAAGGTTAATAATTGCTCAGTTATTGGCACGAGCAATCCACCAGCACCTTCTAAGAGCACCACATCGTAGCTTTGTTGCAATTGCTGCGTCGCTTTAGTAATCAATTCAGGATTAAGAGTTTGCCCTGCAAGCTTGGCAGATAAATGCGGTGACGCAGGCTTCTCATAACGATATGGACAAGTGGTGAAATTGAGGTCGCAAGGTTGCAACGGAAGGCTCATCAGCTGACGATGGATAATAATATCATCAGCAATTCCTATCTCGCCACTATCTAGATTTATTGCGACACCAGTTTGCACCAGCTTTTGGGTAATGACATTGACGCCTTGATGCATCAGCGCTTTGGCAATCATACCCGTCGTATAAGTTTTGCCGATGTCGGTATCGATACCGGAGATAAAGAGAACGCTCATTCTTGACCTTTTTGCGTTAAATAAATACTGACTACTTTTAATAGCGATTGACATAAAGTCAAAAGCTCAGTATTCGTGATGATATAAGGCGGCATGATATAAACCAGTTTCCCAAATGGTCTGACCCAAATACCATTCTCAATCAATAAAGCCTGAAAGATTGGCATACCAACCGCTTCATTTAACTCAATGACGGCAACTGCGCCTAGACAGCGTACTTCCTTAACACCGTCTAGCTTTGCTGCTACAGCAAGTTGTTGTTCCATTATTGTTTGGATATTTGCTGTACGCGCTTCAATATCATAGGAGAGTATTAAATCAATTGAGGCACAAGCGACGGCACAAGCTAGCGGATTGCCCATAAAGGTCGGACCGTGCATCAGTGCCGGATAATCACTTTGGCTAATGGTATCGGCAATGTTACGCGTACATAAAGTCGCCGCAAAAGTCATATAACCGCCAGTTAATGCCTTGCCAATCGTCATGATATCAGGGCTGATACTCGCATGCTCACAAGCGAACAGCTTGCCACTACGTCCAAAGCCTGTGGCGATTTCATCAGCAATTAATACAACATCATATTCATCACAGAGCTTTCGCAACAGTTGTAAGTATTCTGGGCTATAAAAACGCATGCCGCCTGCGCCTTGAATAATCGGCTCGATAATAAAACCGGCGAGCTGATCGCTATTTTTATCAAAGAAATCCGTTAATTCATCATATTCAGACTGGCTAATATCACGCTCAAAGCCCATTGGCGGAGCTGGCACAAAATGCTGCATCGGTAACTGTTTACCATACAAGCTGTGCATGCCATTGATAGGGTCGCAGACACTCATCGCATGCCACGTATCACCATAATAGCCAGAATGGGTCGAGGCAAATTGGCACTTTTGCGGACGCTTAGCGGCAATTTGATATTGCAATGCCATCTTTAATGCCACTTCTACCGCAATGCTACCGCTATCTGCATAAAATATGGCATCCAGTCCAGCAGGAACGATTGCAAGCAGCTTTTTACCCAAGTCTATCGCGGGTTGATGGGTCAAACCACCAAACATGACATGCGCCATTTTACCCAACTGATCAATAATTGCCGCGTTTAGTTTGGGATGATTATAGCCATGGACGCTCGCCCACCACGATGACATACCATCGATCAAGCGCGTGCCGTCTTCAGTAACGATATAAATACCATCAGCGTGATCAATCACAATATTAGGATAAGTCGGCGGTAGACTAGCATAAGGATGCCAGAGATGTTGCTGGTCAAAGTCGTTCGTTGATTTCGTAGATAAGAGTGATGTTGTCATATTTTATTGACCAGTAATGCGTTTATATTTTGACAACAAATCGCTTTCGGTCTCGACATGATTGGGATCATGAGGGATGCAATCCACAGGGCAAATGACCACGCATTGCGGCTCGTCGAAGTGCCCGACACATTCGGTGCATAAATCAGGGTCAATCACATAAATATCATCGCCTTCTGAGATGGCTTCGTTTGGGCAGGCAGGCTCGCACACATCACAGTTGATGCATTCATCAGTAATTAATAACGCCATAGACTGCTCCTTATATTTTGCTTATAGCACTTGTATCGGTGGCTTTGAGGATTTCGATGCGTTTAAATATTCAACACATCTTCATTGTCAGCAGGTATTTTGCTATTTAAGATTGAGTTTTTCAGCAAAAGCTTGTGACACACATGGCGGGACAAATTTAGTCACATCACCACCGAGTTTGGCGATTTCTCGAATCATTGTCGATGAGATAAAGGAATAATTCTGCGATGGCGTCAAAAACACTGCTTCAAAGTTTTCATCAAGCTCACGATTCATATTGGCCAGCTGAAATTCATATTCAAAATCTGACATCGCACGCAGACCTCGTAAGACAGCAGTGGCATTTTTTTCACGCATAAAGTCAACGAGTAGACCTTCAAAACCCACCACCGATACTTGCGGCAAGTCAGCAAATACTGTCTCGACTAAGGCGACGCGCTCCTCAAAGTTAAATAAAGGCTTTTTGTGATGTCCTGAGGCAACCGCAATAACGACCTCATCAAACAGTTTGGTGGCGCGTGTGACCAAGTCCACATGACCATTGGTAATAGGATCAAAGGTACCAGGATATAAAATCTTGGTATGCAATTTCGAAGAAGTAGAGTGGCTCATAGCGTGGCTAATAGGGTCAGTAATATTAGGCTATATGCTAGCAAATTTTGCTCAAACTTAATACTTATCGTCGATGCATTTGTAAATAGTTACCGCCTTAAACTCACTTAATGTACTCAGTCTTCTGTTTGCGCCCGATTGCTGTGTACCCACCTTAAATGACTTCGACTATATTGGCTACATTTGTCCTAATAGCCGACTTACATTTTTGTTAGAGGCTTTGCTACAATAGGCGGTTCGACTCATCCGTTTTATAAACCAAATAAAGGACAATACCATTTATTGAGTTAGGATGAGGAATCAGTAGGAATAGTCATATAAGGACTTTGTATTTGTAGGCAGTCCTTATGGAGAAATTATGTCAAAAAAATCAAAAAAACCAGAGAATCAAATTTGTGCCAATAAAAAAGCTCGACACGAGTATTTTATTGAAGAAACGTTTGAGGCAGGATTGTCGTTACAAGGTTGGGAAGTAAAAGCCATTCGCGCGGGCAAAATGACCATTACCGAAGCTTATATTATCTTTCGTAATAATGAGGCATTCCTGTTTGGCGCGCATATCCAGCCGCTACTATCCAGCTCGACGCATGTCAGTCCTGATAGTATACGTACCCGTAAACTGCTGCTTAATCGCCGCGAAATCGAAAAGTTAATGGGTGCAGTCAACCAAAAAGGCTATGCCTGCGTGCCATTATCCTGCTATTGGAAAAACTCGCTGGTGAAATGTCAAATTGGCTTGGCATTGGGTAAAAAACAGCACGACAAACGTAAAACGCTTAAAGACCGTGACTGGGAACGTGATAAGCAGCGTGGTTTTAAGAAGGATTTAGATTAAAGCCATCTTTCAACAGATTGGTGTTAATCTTAAAAAAACGGACGATTCAACTTTATGCTGAATCGCCCGTTTTTATTTATTCGATTACTCTTACTTATTAACTTTCAAACAACTGGCGCAATCTTTGTCGTTTGCGATTGTTTATGAGCACTGCGTAATTGACGTATACCGTGCATAATCAGACAGATAATACCGAGCCAAATCAAACCATAGCTATAAATCATCGCTGATTCAAACGGATTGCCCAGTACAGTTACGGCTAAGATAAATAATAATGCAGGCTCTAAATAGCTCATCATGCCATAGACATTTACTGGCAGCATTTGGCTGGCATCCACATTGGTTTTCATGGCCAACACGCTCATGACACCAAGTCCCGCCAGCATCAGGATAAAAAAGCCAGAACCGCTCACTAAGCTTAAACTGCTCGGTGCGAATAAAAACAAATAAGCCACAGCAAATGGTGCGAATATCGTTAAATCAACCAATAATCCAGTCACCGCGCCAATCCCTTGCAGACGACGCAAAATATAATACAGCGGATACGTGCCGCAGACCCAAAGCGTTGCCCAAGAGACACTTTGCGTACGGATAATTTCACTGCCGACTCCTAATGCAGCAAATGCAACCGCCAACCATTGCAAACGGCTTAATTTTTCACCAAATAGCACGCAACCAAATATAACCATCATCAGCGGAAATAAAAAATAACCCATCGCGGTTTGTACGCCCTGCCCATTGACCGGTGCCCACATAAATAACCAAAACTGGCTTAAGAATATCGGTGTCGGCAATAGTAACCACGCCCACTGTTTAATTGATACTAGATTTTTTATTTTATTGACATGCAAGCCTAAACGTCCACTAACCAGTAGATAGCATATCAATGCCGCCCACATTGCTAGCATCCGCCAGATAAAAACTTGCGTACCTGATAACGGCGCCAAAAAGCTGCTGTAAGCATACAGCACGCCAAATAAAAGGTTCGACAAGATTGCTAGTATGACGCCCAAAATTAATGTGCGTTGCTGTGCGCTACCCGCTGTCCAAATCGCTGGCAATGGCAAGCGTGAGACAGTCGTTGCGAGCGTATTTGCGAAGACAGTAGAGAGCATTGAAGTAGACATAAAATCACCGTAAGTTTAAATAGATATTAGAAAACCAGCTGTGAGCTTTTACTTGTTATGGTTAAGCTTTGGTTGCTAGGCTTTAATTGCTAAGTTTTGATTGTTAGACCTTGATTAATAGCGCCTATTTTACTGAGTGTCGCTGAGAGATTATTGCTATAAAAATTTATTTATGAATAAATTTATCTTTTATAGCCTTTGAAAATAAATATTTTCTTATATTTTGACTTATAGTGATAATAATTATAAAAAATCCAGTGAATGAAACGCTTTCTAAAAGAGAGAACACCATGAGCCAAGTTTTAGATGATATCGATAAAGCGATTTTAAATTTGCTACAGGACGATGCGACCTTGCCATTAAAAACGGTGGCAGAACAAGTGCATGTGTCTATCGCTACTGCCCAGCGCCGTATCCAAGCATTAATCAGCAATGGCGTCATTACCAAGCAAGTCGCTATCGTTGACCCAAATAAGGTGGGTTACGGACTGACCGCGGTGGTGATGATAGAGATGGCGCGCTCAAACACTTCGATGCAACATCGGTTTGAGCGCTTGATGAATACACAACCACAAGTGATGAGCTGTTATGAGGTGTCCGGTGATGCGGATTTTATGTTGATGGTCAATGCCAAAAATATGAGTGATTACCATCGCTTCACGACTGGTTTGCTCACCTATGAGAATAATGTGCGCAACTTTAAAAGCCAATTTGTGATGAACTTTACTAAAAGTGGGACAAAGATTTTGCTCGATTAATTTGATTATGAAAACTGCTTGGCTGTTTAATTAAAAGTAGATAAGTCGCGGTCAAACAAGGTACGATATCAACGAAAGTTTGGCAGTAAATAATAGATGCCGCACCAGTAGTCCATCGCCTAGTAGACAAGGAAGCCTTACCATGATTAAAAACACCCGTACCATTAGAAAAGAAGAAAGTAATAATCCAGTACTAAAAGCATTAAGCTTTAAGACAGTGATAGTCGGTACATCACTTGCGGCATTGCTAGCCAGCTCTGGCTGTGCAACCAGTTCATTATTAGACAGTGACAATCGAGTCAGCACAACGACAACTAAAAGTGTGTTGTCAGAAGATCAAATTGTGGCCTTTGGTCGCCCTGCACAGGCATTACCAAAAATGCCAAATGCGACGATGGTTATCGTTGGCGAAAAGAACAGCTATGTGCTGACCCAAGGTGGGACAGAGATGGTGAATTTACTGACCAATTTGACACCAAAAAATATCCAAGTCGATAATGAGATGAATTTTTATGTGCCCAATAATGATGGCTACTTTCAGGGAGAGATGAAGCTGTCTTATGCCAAACTAAAAGACGAATTTAAGCGTTCTGACTACCAGTTCTTTTTGCAAAACAATGGCCGCGAATGCACCTCAGCCAGTGATCAACGTATCAATGCTCAGCGCTTTTGCTTTAGTGTCCCTGTCAAAGGCGCTATTTATCCGCAAGTGAGTAATCTCAGCTTAATCCAATCCAATTATCGCCCTTTAACTAAGCCTTATACGGTCAGTTTTTATACCCAAAGCCAGCAAAATCAAGTGTCTCGTAGTGGCGCCAATACGGCGCAAAAGCTGGTCTTACTGCCCTTTGCGTTAGCTTTTGACGTTGTCACTTTCCCATTTCAGTTATTAGAGTAGTAAATCCTTACTATAAACGATGATTTGAAATAAAGATGCGCTTAGTTTCTACAAGCCTTTTTATTCATAGATTACTTAAACTATCAATAACTTATCGTCAATCCTTTGTCATCGTTTATGACATCATGAAGACAATTCATGTTAAAATGAGCGCTTTTAAATGAGCCGTTAATATTTTTAATGAATAACGGCTTTTTTAGTGCCATTTTTCTAATTAACAGGTCCGCTCATGTCTGCCGATACCATCGCCCGCACCGCCTTTAAACAAGGCACCAAACCACTTTACGACTACGACAAACATTGGGCAAGCTGTTACGAGCCAGCGCCTTATTTGCCAATGAGCCGCAAAGAGATGGACGATTTGGGCTGGGATGCCTGTGATGTCATCATCATTTCAGGCGATGCGTATGTCGATCATCCAAGCTTTGGCATGGCGATTATCGGTCGTCTACTAGAATCACAAGGCTTTCGTGTGGGTATCATTGCTCAGCCAGATTGGAAGAGCAAAGACGCCTTTATGGAATTGGGCAAACCTGTCTATGCTTACGGCGTGACCGCAGGCAACATGGACAGCATGATCAACCGCTATACCGCCGATCGCAAGATTCGTAGCGATGATGCGTACTCGCCGGGCAACGTGGCAAATAAACGCCCTGACCGAGCCGCTATCGTCTATAGCCAGCGCTGCCGCGAAGCATATCCTGACGTGCCAATTATCCTAGGTGGTATCGAAGGCAGCCTACGCCGTATCGCGCATTATGATTACTGGTCGGACAAAGTCCGCCGTAGTATTTTGATGGATGCCCGTGCCGATGTTTTATTGTACGGTAATGCTGAGCGCGCCATCGTCGATGTGGTACATGGTCTGTCTAAAGGCTATAGCTTTGAGCAGATGAGCAAATTGCGCGGTACCTCATATCTGTTGACACCAACGCGCCGCCATTGGCAAGACGATATGACTGAAGTTGCTAGTAATGACGTCGATACCGTTGGCCGTGTTGATCCGATTATCAATCCGTATGTGATGACCGAAGACGTGGATCAATGCTCAATCGAGCAAGACAAACCCAGCGATTCACCGGTTGGGCAAGCGCTCTCAGGAATGGCTTCACAGTATCCGGGCTTTGTGTCTGAACCAGTTACCAATAAAATTCTAAATGCTGAGCAAGTTGACGAAGAAACTCAAGTGGTGCAAATGCGTGGTTTTGACAAGCCAATGACGGCGCGTAAGCATAAAATAAAAATGCCGCCACGTGAAAAGACAGTCATTCGTCTGCCTGATTATGAGCACGTCAAATCTGACCCTGTTTTATACGCTCATGCCAGCCGTATCTTACATCTTGAGACCAATCCAGGTAATGCCCGTGCCCTCGTGCAACGTCATAGTAGCGGCGCTGGTAACTCACACACCTCCATCGATGTCTGGCTCAATCCACCACCGATTCCACTCTCGACCGAAGAGATGGATTATGTGTTTGACTTGCCGTACGCACGTTTGCCGCATCCAAGCTATGGCGATGCACGCATCCCTGCTTATGACATGATTAAATTCTCAGTCAATATCATGCGCGGCTGTTTTGGTGGTTGTACTTTCTGCTCAATCACTGAGCACGAAGGACGCATTATCCAAAACCGCTCGGAAGAATCTATCCTACGAGAAGTCGAAGCCATTCGTGATACCGCACCTAACTACACTGGCGTTATCTCTGACCTTGGCGGGCCAACGGCCAATATGTATCGTCTGAGCTGTAAAGACGAAACCATTGAAAAGAATTGCCGTAAGCCATCTTGTGTCTATCCTGACGTCTGCGAAAATTTGATTACCGATCACAGTAATTTGACCAAACTATATCGCAAAGCCCGTGATATCAAAGGTGTAAAAAAGATTCTCATCGCTTCTGGCTTACGCTATGACTTGGCGGTAAAAGATCCAGAATACGTCAAAGAATTGGTCAGCCATCATGTCGGTGGTTATCTAAAAATTGCGCCTGAACACTCTGAAGAAAACGTCTTATCGAAAATGATGAAGCCGGGCATGGGCAGCTATGATAAATTCAAAGCCATGTTTGAGCAGTACAGCCAAGAAGCTGGCAAAGAGCAATATCTGATTCCTTACTTTATCGCCGCGCATCCGGGCACGAAAGATGAGGATATGATGAACCTTGCGCTGTGGCTAAAAAGCCATGGCTACCGCGCTGACCAAGTTCAGGCGTTCTATCCTAGCCCGATGGCGACAGCGACCACTATGTATCATACGCATAAAGATCCACTGCATAAGATCAGCCGTGATGAAGGTGACATGGATATCGTCAAATCGGGTAAGCAGCGTAAATTGCATAAAGCGTTCTTGCGCTATCATGATCCAAAAAACTGGGTATTATTGCGTAAAGCTCTGCAAGACATGGGTCGTGGTGATTTGATTGGTAAAAACCGTGGCTGCTTAATCCCGCCGTTCAACGCCAGTTTAGAAGGGCGCGATGCGGCACAAGACAGCTACCAATCAGCGCGTAAAAAGAACAGCCGCCTCGGTAATGATTCGGTGAAGCGTAATAATAATTCGTCAATCAATGGCGCATCGGCTAAAGGCGCTGCGGGTCAAAACACGGTCAGCAAAAACACCAAAAAGCGCGTGAGCAAAGGCAATTTCCAAACCCAGCATACTGGTTTGCCACCGCGTAAAACCAAGTAGTTAAAGCCCTGTATCTTATTGCTAAATACAGATGCTTAAATAAGTGACAAACACTTATTTAAGCTCATCAAAAAAGCGTCTATCGGTCAAAAGATCGATAGGCGCTTTTTCATTTCAATCGGTTTATTTTTAATAAATCCACAATCAAAGCTCAAATACCGACCAAAATGCACCAAATGATGCGTTACATTAGTCAGTGATTAAGTAACTTAATGAACACGTAACAAACAATTTCTAACATTCTTCAAGCGCTGTTTTCGTTACCATATGCGCTATATGCTTAACGCATTATTAAAAATAAATACATTATAATTTTTATATCTTTGGAGAATGCCATGAACACCCTAACTAAATTTGCTGTTGCCCTACCTACCCTTGCCCTATTAAGTGCTTGTGCGACCACAGCTCCTACTACGCCAAATGCATCAAACACGCCTGCATCAGAAAGCGTCACCGATGCCGCTTATGATCGTATGGCACCAGCACCTTATACCTGTACTGACGACAGCACCATCATGGCTAAACAATCTATTAATAAAAAACAAGTGATGCTCAATGCAACCTTGCCTAAAGTAAAATGGGCTGAGCAACCAATCATCTTAAATGGTGATGTGCAAGGTGATACCGCAAGCTACGTTAATGAGTCAAACCCAGAAGCTGTCTATGCATGGCATATGAAAGGCGACAAAGGTATTTTTGCCATCAAATGGGCAAACGGTAAAGAATATCAAGTAAACTGCCAAATCTAGTTAGCTAGCTATAAACAGTCTGCCAGTTGTAAAAAACTAGCTACTTATAAAAAACAGTCATCATAGGATGGCTGTTTTTTTTGCGTGTTGATTAAGCAATAATGGCGCTGAATGTCTGTATAAAAACTGACATCAAAACCACAGATTCAGGTAAAGCATTGATTAGAATGAACGGTTTGCTGCTTTTGTCTAGAGAAGCATCAAGAAACCTGTCAAAATAGCGCTGATAGGATATTGTTTATGATTAATTATACTAAGGATACGTCGATGGCTAAGCGCTTAATGAATATGATAATCATCGCTACTGCCAGCATGTGGGCACTGGCTGGCTGCGACAACAGTGCTGAAACTGCCGCTCAAGATTCTGAGCCAGCGGTGACGACCGCAGACTCCTCAACGACAGCCACTAAGACTATCGACTGGTCTGTCATAGCGAGCGGTGAGAAGCCCGCTGACCCTGCCAATTATCAATATCCGTTTGCGCTCGATAGCCAAAATGTGCGCGACTACGCAGAGTATTTCAAAGTGGATAATGCCACCGCTCAGCATAATCTAACGATAAGCATGGCGAGTAATGAGGCACTATCTAAAGCGTTGGATCAGCTCAGTGAAAGCTATGTCTCGCATGAGCTAACCGATGGCAATGAGATGAAACTCATCATTCATACCACGCCTGATATCGCTGCCAGTCGCTATGATTATGTGCTGTCTGATGACTTTGCGAAAGGATTGGTATTACCGATTGAGATTAAACCGGATGGTAAGAAAAGTGATATGAAGGCGCATGGAGAAGTGGTAGAGTAATTTAATTTGTAGGGTGCGCCCTGCGCACCGATAGGGTATTAAAATTCATACGGTAAATATAAATGTCACAATACATTCGTTCATACACGAAAGGTGCTACCTACTTTTTTACTTTGGTGTCATACGATCGAAGAAAAATACTGTGTGAAGATGACTTCTTAGAAGTCTTTAAAAAAAGCATCAAGCAAGTTCAACAACAATATCCTTTTAAAATCATTGCATGGGTTCAACTACCCGATCATCTACACTGTATTTGGAAAATGCCTACTGACGATGCTAATTATAGTATGCGTTGGTCGCAGATAAAACGATTAACCACCCAAGCTTGTCCACAATATCATTTACCAATAGATATGTTAAGCCGTTCAAAAATTAAAAGAAACGAAAGAGGTATTTGGCAGCGTCGGTTTTATGAACATGAAATAAAGGACGAAACAGATTTCATAAGACATATGGATTACTTGCACTATAATCCTGTTAAGCATGGGTTAGTTAAAAAGGTAGTAGACTGGCCATATTCGAGCTTTCATCGTTATGTGAGGCGATATGTTTATGCGGAAGACTGGGGTAATGAGTCAATTGGTTTTTCAGAGAGTTTTTCAGATAAATTAGAGTAGTTTTTTTCTAGGTGCGCTGGGCGCACCCTACGCTAAACCTTCGATCTAGCTAAAAAGTGTTTTTCTAAACTCCTTAATATATTTTCCTTTATGAAATTTCCAGCTAAGATTTTCATCGAATGCCTGCTCAAATAAATCCTTACTCATTGAGTGACCGAAGCTATGAAAAGTCATAACTAAAATCATATCATAGGCTCTGAATAAAACTTTATTTATATCCGTAAACATTTTAGCTGATTCAAACCCAATTGTATTATTTCTCTCGTAGTTTTTCATTTGTTCGTCTATCTGTTTCTTTGATGGATGAACATAAGCACAAGCGTCATAAAAAAAATCTTTAACCTCACTTCGGAAAGTGTTTTTTAAATCACCCGAAAATGGTGTTGAGTAGTCATCTATAACTTTTATTGATGAATTTGGAACACTATCTCTTAAGTATTCTGTTTTAGAGTCGAAACTACACCCCATTTTTGCATAATCAACAATTACATATTTAGTAGTCATTTCAATTAAATATCTCAGCTCTCTTCTAGCTGTATTATGAATGCCATTTTCAATCATTACCTTAATTCCAATAGCTGATTGAATCAAATCGTCAATAGTCCTTATACATAAGAAATTATTGTAAATATCTGCACCTCTTGTTGAATACATTGAAATGAGCCTAACAGCATTGATAAAGTCCATTGAAATTGTTTGAATATTTTTTATTTCTTGCTGATATTGTTGAGAATCATAGACCTCATCTTTCCAATACGAGGTTTTAGTTAGAAAGGCTTGCTGTAATTCTTTTCTCAATTCTTCAATTGGATCTTCCATAGCTTAGGTATCTCGCGTCATATTAATCGATGAATTGGGTCGGGTGGTAAGATATGCCTCATGCACCACTTAGAAATAGATAGAACACTAAATTGAAATAATATATCTCAAACATTATCTTACTTTTCAGTGGTATGTAAAAGTAGTTGTAGGGTGCGCCCTACGCACCGACGCATAAATATGGAAAATTAGATTAAATGCAGTTATTTACATAAATTATTCAACGTTCAATTACTCATCGTACAATGCTTTAAACTCAAAAATCCGTTTCTTAAAGGTGCGCTGGGCACACTCTACACATCTGGCTTCATTTTAACGTTTATCACCTACTCCCCAACCAAAGCCAAAAACTCTTCTTCACTCACAATTTTAACACCCAGTTTCTCCGCTTTTGCCATTTTCGAGCCAGCCTTATCACCTGCCAGTAGCGCAGTCGTTTTTGCCGAGATACTACCTGAAACTTTGGCACCGA
This sequence comes from Psychrobacter sp. NC44, assembly GCF_904846655.1. NCBI lineage: Bacteria > Pseudomonadati > Pseudomonadota > Gammaproteobacteria > Moraxellales > Moraxellaceae > Psychrobacter > Psychrobacter sp. NC44. The sequence goes on from NZ_CAJHBN010000003.1 coordinate 104,602, forward strand.
GCGCTTGCAGTTTGGCTTTGGCCTCATCGCGTGCCATGCTATCAAGTGCGCCCGTAATGACCCACGTTTGCCCATCGAGTGGCAATCCTTCTGACGCGACTTGCTCAACCTTATCCCAGTGCACGCCAGCTTCTCGCAATGCCGTGATGACTTCGATATTATGCGGTGCGCGGAAGAATTTATAAGCAAGTTCAGCAGTGATCGCGCCGACATCAGGCGTTTGCAGTAGCTTATCGATATCAGCAGCCATCAGGCTATCAAGGTCGCCAAATTGCTGCGCCAAGTTCTGCGCCGTCGTCTCACCGACACCGCGAATACCCAGCGCATAGATAAAGCGAGCCAATGTTGTATGCTTACTGGCTTCGATAGCACTGAGGATGTTTTGTACTGATTTTTCGCCCAGTTTCTCAAGCGTAATCAGCTCGTCTTGATGATTGTGCAATTGATAGATATCAGCGACTGTCTTCACCAAGCCATGCTCAAAAAAGCTAATCAACCAACTTGCGCCTAAGCCATCGATATCCATTGCCCGACGCGAGACAAAGTGAATGAGCGCCTCCACCTGCTGCGCGGGACAAAATAGCCCACCAGTACAACGCGCCAACGCTTCATCTTTGGGCAACACCACAGGCGAGTCGCATACTGGGCAGGTCGATGGCAACTTAACGGGTTCAGAATCTGCTGGACGTTGATCTGTCCAAACACGGGTCACTTTAGGAATCACATCGCCTGCACGGTGAACGCTGACCATATCGCCTGCGCGCACATCCAAGCGCTGAATCTCGCCAAAGTTATGCAAGGTGACATTGCTGACCGTGACGCCGCCGACTTTTACAGGTTCTAATTTGCCAACAGGCGTAATCGCGCCCGTGCGTCCGACTTGCCACTCGATAGCATGCAAGCGTGTCATGACGGTTTCGGCAGGGAATTTATAAGCGGTTGCCCAGCGCGGCTCTCGCGATAAGAACCCAAGCTGCTGCTGCAATGCCAAGCTATTGACCTTGATGACCATGCCATCAATCTCAAACGGCAGCTCGCCACGTGTCTCCTTTACCGATTCATAATAGGCTTGAGCCTCGCGTGGATTTTGTACCACCTCGACTGCACTGACGGTAAAGCCAATGGTCTTTAGCCATGCAAGCGCTGCTGATTGGGTTTTGATATGCTCAGGTAAACCTTGGTTGACTGAATAACAGTAAAATGCGAGCGGACGGCTAGCAGCAATGGCGGGATCTAGCTGACGCAAACTTCCAGCAGCGGCATTGCGTGGATTGGCAAAAGTTTTGTCGCCCTTTTCTTCAGCAAGGCGATTCAAACGCTCAAAGCCCGCTTTCGGCATCAGCACTTCACCGCGCACTTCTAATAATGGAATCTCGCTTGCAGCCGCGAGCCAAAGTGGCAAATTGCGAATGGTTTTGGCATTTTGGGTGATGTCCTCGCCCGTTTGCCCATCACCGCGTGTCACCGCTTGGACAAATTTGCCATAAGCGTATTTGAGTGATACCGCCAAGCCATCAAGCTTTAGCTCCATCTCGTATTCAGGGTTTTGCTGTGCATCGTTGAGGCGATCATTCACGCGGCGCATAAAGCCATGTAATTCATCATAATCAAAGACATTGCCAAGCGAGAGCATGGGAATATCATGAGTGACTTGGGTAAAAGCCGATAGCGGCATGTCGCCAACTTGGTTAATTGGGCTGTCTGGCTGTACTAAATCCGGATATTGTTCTTCAAGCGCCAATAAAGAGCGACGCAACTGATCGTATTCGCTGTCTTCTAAAATGGGATTATCAAGCACATAGTAAGCATAATTGTGCTGCTTAAGCGCATCGATAAACGTGCGCATCTGGGTGACGATAGCATCATTATTTTTTATAGGGTTAGTAGTATTGATGTCTTTATTAATGTTTTTAGAGGTAAGCGGTGAGATAGGGTCAGTCATAGTCGGCGTCTTTTCTTTGCAATTCAAGATGCCGATATGATAACAAGTTTGTAGGATGCTCGGATATAGTCGATCTTATATAAATTAGATACTGTGTCAGGCTCGCTCAGTCTACTATGTGTAGTACTTTCACTCACCTTCCTTGTATCTAAATTATCTTGAACCGACTCTAGCATTTTGCAGAAACTAAAGCCCATTAAAAAAGGCAAATAACGTCAATCGCTATTTGCCTTTTAGAATACTGCTAATATGAATCAGCTTTTATTGATCAACCTGTATTCATACATTAAAACTAACCTTCATAATCGCGAACTTGATTACGCAATTGCTGCTTGTATTCAGGGGTGATTGGTTCGTTCTCTTCATCGAGCATAATGGCATCCAAATCACTTGCCATCATGTAAGCAATACTCATCATACTATCGAAGCTACGCAGCGCTTGTGGATGCGGCAAAGATAAGAATACTACCACACCATTATAAGTATTGGTCGCCACGCTATGCGGATCAAAAGGCGCGATACCACTATCAGTGATACCCATCATACTGAACCATAGCATGCCCGTGCCGTCTTTTTGCTCATAACGATGGAACATGTTCATCGCGCCATAGCGCAGACCATACTTATCAATTAATGCCAATAAATCACGACCACGGATAATTGCGGCTGGACGGTCGCGATATTGATGCGGCAAAATAGTGATATTAATATTGTCTTTGGCATTGATGAGTGGACCGTTTTGCGCTTCATCCACTGGCTCTGAGAGATGCTGATCGAGTATCGGACTGTTATTATCGAAGCTTGGCTCGTCTGCGGTATCAATAGAGGGCATCAAGCTGTCAGTTGCAGACATCAGGCTTGAAAACGCATCCTGCTCTTGCTCGATATGCATCTGCTCAGCGGCTTCTGCAAACTCGCTGTTGTCAGCACGCTGCTGCTCTGCTTGCCAGCGCACATAGTCAGCATCATCTATTGTGTCAGTATCGGTGTCATTAACATCCGCATGCCCAGCTGTCAGCTGCGTATCAACATGGGTATGAGATTGGGTCAAAGGCTCGTCTTCGACCACCGCATTTAGATAACTGCGATCAGGAGCGATACTTGTTTCGCCAGCGACTGTATCGTCTAAGTCTGGCTGATCGACGATATTGCGTTCATGACGCGGTATGATAGGAATACCGTTTTTATCATAATTGACCGCTACCGCTTCAGCATTATTGCGGCGCTTAAAGCTACGAATGACCATAAATAGCCCTGCAAGCATGATAAATGCGGCAATGGCAATCAATATAAACTGAATAGCGGTCATAAGAGATACATCCTAATATATGACAAAAGGGAATACATAAGAGGGAATAAATGGCAATAGTCTAGCATGGCTAATGAATATCGTCACCATATAGTCATCGTTTACCGTGAGGCTGACACACTTGCGTGACGTTGTAATATTGTCACATCATTTCTAACTATACCACCGACAACTGCTGCCAGTTATCAATTATTTTTGCTATTCAACGCTGCTCTTAATCAGAAAGGTAACGCGCTGCCTCATCGAGTGACACACTGACCAAGGTAGAAATCCCTGCGCTTGGCATGGTCACGCCTTTTAACTCATCGGCAATCTGCATCGTTAATTTATTATGGCTGATAAAGATAAACTGCAAATCGTCTGCTAATTCATGAATAAGACTGGTAAAGCGAGCGACGTTGGCGTCATCAAGTGGTGCATCGACTTCATCCAACACACAAAATGGCGCGGGATGCTGCTTAAATATCGCAAAAATCAAGCTCAATGCAGTAAGCGTCTTTTCGCCGCCTGAAAGCACAGCGAGGCGGCTATTACGTTTGCCTTTTGGTTGTGCCATTAAGGTTAGCCCTGCCCGCCACTGTTCTGATTTTGGCGCATTAACGGGCATATCATCCGTATTGAGCGTTAAACTGGCTTGCCCGCCACCAAACACTTTAGCAAATAAATTGGCAAGCTCAATATTGACGGCATCGAGCGTCTGCATAAATAGCGTTTTGGTCGTTTCATCAATCGAAGCAATCGCCTCCGTTAACGTCTGCATACTGGCAGCAATATCGGTTGTCTGCTGCGCGAGTGGCTCTAAGCGTTCATTAACCTCTGCCAACTCTGCCACGGCAGCGAGATTGACCGCGCCAATTTTGCTTAGCTGCTGCTCAAGCTGCACGCGCTCAGACTCAAGCTCAGCAATTTTATCTGGGCGCACACGGCGATCATGCGCAATAAAATCTGCCAATAAGTTTGAGACGCTCATCACTTGTTGCTGATGCTGTGGGTGCTGCGCTATGTCTGATTGTGCTTTATATTTTTGACTCACCTTATAATAAGCATCTAGCGCTTCTTGCGTATGGCTACTAGCATCCTCTAATTTTGCAGCGCTTAGTGCCAGCTCGGTCGAGTGATTGGCAAGCGCATTTTGCTGGGTTTGCAGTGTATTTTGCAAGCTATCTAGCTCAACCTGCTGCTGATTGTATTCTTGCTTGAGCACCGTTAATGCAGTTTCTCGCTCTGTTAATACAGCCTGCTGCTCATCGCGCGCGGTCTGTGCTGTTTGTAATGCATCTTGCAGTGCTGGCAATGTATTTTGCTGCTGCTCATGACGCGTCTTTAGATTTTGCTCACTTTGTAGCGACTTTTCAAATTGCGCACTTGCCCGAGCAAGACTGCTTACACTGTGTTCTAAACGCATCTCACTTTGTTGAATACGAAGTTGCAAGGCTTGCCAAGCGTCATCATCTACTTGACGGGTACGACTTAGCTCACTGCGCTCCGCTTGTAATTGCTGAGTTGCCGCACGAGCATCGGCGATTTGTGGCGTTAGCGCTGCTATTTTGCTTTGGATATCTTGCTGCTCATGATTGAGCGATTGTTGTTCTTGCACCAGCTCCTGTTGCTCTTGCTCAAGGGCTGCTTTATCAGCATTGAGGCGTTGGCTGTCCGCTTGCAAACGTTCAGCGTTGGCGCGCTGAGTAGTGAGCTGTTGCTGATATTGATGCTCATCACGGGTCAATTGCTCAGCTTGCGCACGTGTTTCTTCTAAGCTGACTATCAATGCATCATAGTCACGCTGGTCTTTTGTAATCGCTTTTTTCTGCGCTTCTATTTTGTTCTCAAACTCATCGAGCAAATTCTCTAACGCTTGTAAACGGCTGCGCTGCCGCAAACGCTGGGTTAAAAATTGACTGTTGCTGTTATTGCTACCATTTTTTCCATCTTGCGCACCAGCAAATTTACTTAGATTCATCGTACCCTGACGACTGATAAGCCAGCCGTCAGTCGTGAGTAAAATAGCTGACGATGGCAATGCTTTTAAAATCTCAGCAAGCGCTTCTAACGTTTGCTTATTATCTGTCTCAGGCTGTGCAATATATAAATAGCACTGCCGCCAAAGCGCTAAGTTCGGTGCGCTAATCAGCTGTGATAAAGGCAGTACTTTATCAATTAAGTTCTCTGGCAAGACACTGGTAAATGGCGTTGAATCTGTATCATTTGTCTGAGCAGGTAGCCACAAACTATGACCCGTTTCTATTTTGATTGATGGCTTGTCCACTGTATTGGTTTGCGCATTTTGATAAACAAATAAATCTTTTAACTCATGCTCAAGCACCTGCCATAAGCTATTCACTTTCTCAGAGTCATCGCTCACGTTATCAATATTTGGTTGATAAGTTTGGTTAGAAACTAGTACATGGCTGTCTAACCATAATGCCAACACACTATCAAGTAGCTCTGCATGCTGCTGACCTTTCGCGCTTAACTCAATCTGGTCACGCAAGGTGGTAATGGTCAATTGGCTATAGTCGCTAGCTATTTCATTTTCTAAATCACTTTTAACATCAGCAGTTTTTGCATGAACAAGCGGTTGCGATTTTGGTGTCGGCTTAGGATTCAATATTTGATGCAGGGTATCGTACTCACCCGCCAATACGGCGTGGCGCTTCTCATTCTCGCTTAACTCGCGCTGCTGCGTGTGTAATTGCTGTTGTAAATCCTGCGCTTGCGGTTGTAGCTCAGACAGTCGCTCATCGACGCTGTCTTGTTGGCGTTCAATCTGCTGCAATTGTTTGTTTAGCTCAGCAACTTGCACCGCTAACCTCTGCTGCAAATGATTCGTATCAGAATTATTTTGCAAACCAGCACTTGCAACTGGTGATAGCGACTGCTGTAATTGCTGCCATAAATGCTGCCAATTTTGCTGACGGCGCTGCCATTTTTCATGGTTTTGCTGATAACGTTTTTGTGCTTGGTTATTAATGGCTTGCTGTTGTTCTAGCATGCGCGCATTATCTTGCAAGCGTGATAGCTGATTTTGCGCGTCATGGTAGGCGCGCTGTAATGGTTGCTCGTTGCGTTTATGCGCTTCACGTTTATTCGTTAATTCAATAAGCTTCGGACGCAATCCTTCTAGCACAGTCTGCTGCTCGGCTTGCTCAGCCTTTAGGCGATTTATCTCATCGACTGCTTGCTGACTCTGCTGCTCTAAGCTCGTGAGTTGCTGCTCGATAGCGTTTAATTGTGATTTAGCATCACCTAATTGATGCTCTGCTTGTTGATAGCTTAATTGATGCTGATAATGGCTGCTTTGAGCATCGTCTTTGAGCCACTGCTCTTGATTGATATGAGCAGCAAGCTTATCTTGCTTGGCTTTTAGGTTGTCATAGTTGGCTTGTAAAGTTGATACTTCAGTGGCGCTGCGCTCATGCGCTATTTTTTGCTGCTGCTGAGTATGCTTGGCTTGATAGAGCTGCTGAATGGCAAGCTGCTGCTTGATATCAGCAAGCGCTAATGCCAGCTCCTCGTAGCGCTCAGCACTGGCGGCTTGCTTAGACAGACGCTTTTGTTGGCTGACCAGCTCGCTTTGCATATCATGCAGGCGTGCCAAATTATCTTTAGTTTTCTCGAGCTTCTTTTGCGTTTCTTCACGGCGTGCTTGATAGCGCGAGACCCCTGCCGCCTCTTCGATAAACTCACGCAGCTGCATCGGGCTAGACTCAACGATACGCCCAATCATGCCTTGCTCAATCACCGCATAGCTACGTGCGCCAAGTCCCGTACCCAAAAATACATCGACGACATCACGGCGACGACAGCGCGTGCCATTGATAAAATAATCTGAGCGACCTTCCTTATTTACCTGACGACGAACGGACAGCTCTTGATAGAGATTAAATTCATGGCGAATACCGTTTTGCTCATCTTGCGTATGCTCGAAGGTGAGCTCAACGCTAGCGACACTTTTGGCGGCTTTATCTTGCGTACCCGCAAAGATGACATCACTCATCGCCCCGCCACGCAGCTGCTTGGCAGAGGTTTCACCCAGCACCCAACGAATGGCATCAATGACGTTAGATTTGCCACAGCCGTTCGGCCCGACAATGGCGGTGATACCATGACGAAAGGTAAAAGTCGTAGGATTGGCAAAGGATTTAAAGCCTGCCAGCTTGAGAGATTTTAGGCGCATGAAGGATCAGTAAATATGGCGAAAACAGGCGGCTATTCTACCTGAAATTGTGACGGATTTTTAGGGTTTGTGAAGGATGCTATAATAGGGCTGAAAATAATAATCATTCGTCTAAGTATCAAAAAATAAGAGTATAAAAATGCCTAACTATAATCCGCAAGAACTACAGCAAAAATACGAGCAATGGTGCAAACTGCATCGCCAGCAACTCGAAGCGCAGCAGCAGTTTTTGCAAGCTGAAGCATTGCAAAATGAGTTGAAAGATTATTATCTCAATCCGCAATGGATGACAGATCGTGAAACGGATCTGCCAATTGAACATTCAGGTGATGAATACTCTATCTTTAGTGAAGATGCGCTATGGAGTATGCTCAGCGACCATGATGAGCTAGCAAGAAAATGGATGCGTTTGGGGCTGGATGCGATTGATAGGAAATAATCATTTCAAGCTTTCATCTGCTTTGATTAAAAATACAATGGTAGAGGCTGTCATGTGTAGCACATACTGAATAAGGTGTTCAGGAACTTCTATGTCATCATTACCTTTACCATGACCACTCAATTTGTTTCGAGGTGTACCTACACTCGAAGTAAGTATATTGCTTAATGAATTAAATTGATCTGTCCAGAACTTTGGTATCAATTCATTAGCTAAGCAACAATCAATAAGCTTCTTTGAAGCTGCATTTTTATCACATACCCAACTTCTCTTGTGGATTATGATTTTCATGGTACTTTCAAAAGCTTTAAGACAATCTGTTAGTGCTGAATCGTAACGACCATGACGATAATGTTCGTGAGCCTTTAAAAATTCTTCTTGTGCACCTTTATATATTGGATTACTTAGTAACTGTAAAGCTGGCTTAACTGCTTCAGCATGAATAAACTCAGAATCGACTCTAATAATTTGACCATTCTCGTATTGATAACCTACGCCATGCTCACGAAAACGTTGGTTCAATTCGTTGATAGATTCATCAACGTTTATAGAAACTTTATACCTATATTCTCTAGCGAAGCTTGAAATAGTTTGCATCATCAACTCTATAACACTTAGAGCTTGTTCAGTATTGTCTTCACTTAAAAAATAGTTAGAAATACTTTCAAAGTAGGTGATATAAATTTCATTATCGCTATCTTCTTCATCTAGTTTAAATACACCTATTTCTTTGCATAGACTCTTGTAGCATTTTTTCAAATGTTCACGATTTAAGCTGCTAGGATTCCAACCACCGCCTGAATAGTCCGCTTTTATTGTTTCATCCCATAAGTGAACCATTTGGACTTTTAGTTTATCTGGTAATTCATCGTATTGATAAACATCAGGATACTCACCTCGGAGCTTCTTCTGCCTTTTATGAAATAAATCAACAATAGCCATATTAAACCCTCAATTTATTGATTAATAACTACTTTCCTAAACCAAAACTAAATCACCCCAATCCCACTTAACAACAGCTGCCCACCAGCAAATAATAACAACACCCCAAAAGCACGCTTGAGCGTTAGTGCAGGCAACTGGTGCGCAAGCTTGGCACCGACTTTTGCCATCGCAAAGCTAGCGACGGAAATACATAAAAAACCCGTAATATGCACAAAGCCTATCGTGCCCTCAGGTAGGTTGACCACATCTTGCCCGAACCATGCAAACCCTGCCGCACCAGCCAATGCAATCGGCAATCCACAAGCGGCAGACGTGCCGACCGACTGCTTCATCGGTAACCCCGCCCAATTTAAAAACGGTACGGTTAAGCTGCCACCGCCAATACCAAAAATAGACGACGCCATGCCAATCCCTGTACCCGCGCCGAACTGTACGCCAGTTGACGGTAGCGGTTTACCCAGCTGCTCTTTATTGGACAAAAACAGCATTTTTAAAGCAACCAATAACGCGCCGACACCGATGATGGCTTGCAATACTTTTCCATCAATCATATCAGCGATACCTGCTCCCACCAAACTACCGATGACCAAGCCGAGTGCCATTTTGCGCCACACTTCCCAACGCACGCCGCCGCGCTTATTGTGCGCAGTCATTGAGCTGATCGAAGTCACAACGATGGTCGCCAGTGATGTACCAATCGCCAAATGGGTCACCACTTCTGGTGAAAAATCATAAGCGGTAAAAATCCATACCAATGCTGGTACGATAATCATGCCGCCGCCAACGCCAAATAGACCTGCACTGACACCCGCAAATGCCCCTGCAATCACAAACCATACATATAACATCATCGAATCAGCCTTTTATCACACTTATTTTTATAAAAATTCTTTAGTTTTATAATCACTTGCCTATCGCATTTGCTAAATCATAATCCGACCTTTATGCTGTTTATTTGATACTGTCTAATCGCGACAATCTCATGACAATCGCCCAGTATAACAAAGATTATCCACGCTATATTAACCACATCGACGAAACTTATGCCGCCATTGTCCAATTTTTCTGACGACTCATTAGAGCTTCATCATTTACCACAGCTGAACCATCGCCACCTTGTCAGCAGTGCCTCTACCAATAGCGAGCTAATAGCAGATGTACAACATGGCACGTTAAATGCTGCGCAGATGCATCTACTGACCGCTGAAACCCAAAGTGCAGGTCGTGGGCAGCACGGGCGCTCGTGGCAATCACCGCGCGGCAATGTCTATCTGTCGTTATATCATCCTGTTCATCTGCCGATTAGCGGTTTATTGTCGTTAATTATTGGCGTTGAACTGGCAAAAATGCCCGTTATTCAAATATTAAATGAGCAATTACGCGCGCAAGGATTGACGCCCATCGGCGTGAAGTGGGCAAACGATTTGGGCTTTTATCAACCACCATCTGACTCAATGTCAAATGAGCCTAAACTGGCAGCGCAGACCCTACCCTTTAATAAACTTGCGGGTATTTTAATAGAGCCTGTTACCCAAACGGGCAAATTGGTCGGCGTAGTGATGGGCGTAGGACTTAATGTACAGGCAACGCCCAAACTCACTGCGCAAACCTGCGAAGGCATGAGTTATGAGGCGATTAGCCTACAGGATATTTATGAGAGGCTAAAACCAGAGACAGATATTGTGAGCCTACCAAGCCTAAAAATACTTTACCAACAAATGAGTAAAGCCCTGCTAGCCGCGATGACACGCTTTGAGCACCTAGGATTAGAGAAACCCACTGGTCAAAGCTATAATTTGGACAGCTTTTTAAAACAGTTTGATTCGATGGACGCACTGGCAGGATTACGCTTGCACGTTACTCAAGAGCATAACGGTAAAACAGATAGCATCACAGGTTATGCTTGTGGTCTTGATACACATGGATGTTTGCAATTGCGTCAAGATAGCGGTAAGATTTCTGCGCTTTTTACCGGACGCATCGACGTTATTGATAAGGCTTAAATCAAAGACCCAATGGGCACGATATAAAGGGATTTTTATGCTCTGGTTAGATCTTGGCAACACCCGCCTAAAATACTGGCTCACCGATGATATCGGACAAATAGTCGCGCATGATGCCAAGCAACATTTGCAAGCGCCTGCCGAACTACTGATGGGTTTGACCGATCGCTTCGAGCGTTATGCGCCTGATTTCATTGGTATCTCATCGGTGCTGGGCGACGATTTGAATATTAAAGTGTCAGAGACGTTAGGTCGTCTGAATATTCCGTTTGAGTTTGTCCATGTCGATGCCGCGCATGCTTTGATGAAGAGTGCTTATAATGACGAACAGCTCGGCTGTGATCGTTGGCTACAGATGCTGGGCGCCGTGGATAAGAAAAAACGTCAATGCGTGATTGGCTGTGGCACAGCAGTGACCATTGACTTGATTGATCATGCTGAGCATTTGGGCGGTTATATTTTCCCTAGTATTTATCTGCAACGTGAATCACTATTTTCAGGCACTAAGCAAATTACCATATCCAATGGCACCTTTGATAGTGTTGGTCAAGGCATGACCACACAAGATGCGGTACATCGCGGTATCTTGCTCTCTATCGTCGGTGCCATCAATGAGATTAGCCATCGCCATCCCAACTTTGAAGTTATCATGACGGGTGGTGATGCAGCTATTATTTCTCAGCATGTTAATCGACCAGTACGTTTGCGTGATGACTTATTGTTGAATGGCTTGGCACGATATTTTGATCATACCAAGCAGTCGTAATACTCAATAGATACTTTTACATTGAAAATAAAAAAAGCAGTACGTGTAAGGCGTACTGCTTTTTAGTATTGTTTAAGCTTTAGTAATACTCAAATATTATTGGAACGGTTACTTTGCCTACTACTGTCTTACTATCTTTTCTAAATGGTTTCAAAAGACTGCGGCGTAACTCTCTCATAAACTCACTATCAATTTTATCGGAGCCACTACTCTTCAATACGGTAATATTTGCAACTTTACCTTCCTGATTTACAATTAATAAAAATTTCATTTCCGCACGTTTGAGTTTGCAAGGTTCTTCCGGATCACAATTACCCTCTAAGTTGCGAATGTGACGACTATCGAACCTTGGTTGATGTACCCACTTCGCATCAGAAGTTGAAAACTGAATGACGGGTTGCGATGGTGACACGTCTGCTAACTCAGCATTTGCTGAGTGTACCGCAAATACACTCAGTAGAAATAGCGCTTTTGTCAGCACAGAAATAATAGTTAATCGCAGATTTATCTTGAAGCGTGTTTTAGGTGTGGTAATAGTCAGCAGCATAGACGATATCTTATAAATATGGCGAATAAAAAAGGCTAAGAAGCAACTCTATTAATCGATTATTGTCAATCAAAAAATAAAATATACCTTAGCACAATTGTTCGTTATTAACCAGCCATTGTCCTAAGCTAGTCTGGTTATGCCAAATTTAGAAAGTCGCTGATGATAGTATTATATTTTTATACTATTTAGTCTCATTAAATAGCTCACGACCGATAAGCATACGACGAATCTCACTAGTGCCCGCGCCAATCTCATATAGCTTGGCATCACGCCAGTAGCGACCAAGTGGATACTCATTGGTGTAGCCATTACCACCAAAGATTTGAATGCCTTCGCCTGCCATCCAAGTGGCTTTTTCGGCACACCATAAAATCACACTAGCACAATCTTTACGTACTTCGCGACTATGACCAGCACCGCGCGCGTCCAACATATCGAGATTTTTGCCGACAGTGTACAAGAAACTGCGACCTGCTTGCAGTATCGTATACATGTCTGCGACTTTGCCTTGAATAAGCTGAAACTCTCCAATCGCTTGACCAAACTGCTTACGATCATGGATATAAGGCACGACATTGTCCATCACGGCTTGCATGATGCCGATAGGACCTGCAGCTAATACTGCACGCTCGTAATCCAGCCCGCTCATCAATACCTTAACGCCTTCATTGAGACCGCCCAAGATATTTTCACTTGGCACGGTCACATTATTAAAGGTCATCTCACCCGTATGGCTACCACGCATGCCAAGCTTATCGAGCTTTTGTGCCGTACCAAAACCTTCCATGCCTTTTTCAACGATAAAGGCAGTCATACCTTTCGCGCCTAGCTCTGGATTGGTCTTAGCATAAACCACCATCACGTCAGCATCGGGACCATTGGTAATCCACATTTTGCTACCATTCAACACATAGCTACCGTCTTTCTCTTCAGCTTTTAGCTTCATACTAACGACGTCTGAGCCAGCGCCTGTCTCACTCATAGCCAATGCACCGATGAACTCACCGCTGACCAGTTTTGGTAAATATTTTTGTTTTTGTGCCTCAGAGCCATTACGTTTGATTTGGTTGATACATAGGTTCGAATGCGCACCATAGCTTAGCGCGACCGATGCCGAAGCACGGCTGATTTCTTCCATCGCGACCATGTGTGCGACGTAGCCCATGTTAGAGCCGCCGTATTCTTCAGGAACGGTAATGCCATGCAGACCGATATCACCCATCTTTTGCCATAGATCCATTGGGAATTCATCGCTGCTATCAATCTCGGCAGCACGTAGGGCGATTTCATTGGTTGCAAACTGCTGTACCATATCGCGTAATGCATCAATATCTTCGCCAAGTTGAAAATTCAATCCAGGTAAACTCATAACTATTCCTTGTGTTTTGATATTCTGATATTTTTAACGTTTAAGTTCTAATTTGTTTTTTAAAGCCAAAATTTAAGACTGGCGTTTATTGATGATGGCACGTGCCACGTTTGAGCCATTTGGACGCTTTAAGAACGCACTGATACGCTCACCTGCCATGACCAATTTATCTAAATCGATACCAGTGCTGATACCCATACCATGCAGCATATACACCACATCTTCAGTCGCAACATTGCCCGTTGCGCCTTTGGCATAAGGACAGCCGCCCAGTCCAGCCACTGAGGTATCAAACTCGCTAACACCCATTTGTAGTGCGGCTAGCGTATTGCTCAATGCTTGACCGTAAGTATCGTGAAAATGACCTGATAGCATAGAGATATCAGCATATTCTAATGCGGCTTGTAACGCGCGCTGTACCTTGAGCGGCGTACCAACACCAATGGTATCGGCAATACCAATCTGCTCAGCACCAATCTCAACCAAGCGCTTGGTCACATACGCTACTTGGCTTGGGTCAATGTCGCCTTCATAAGGACAGCCAACCGTACAAGAGATAACGCCTCGTACTTTGATGCCTTGCGCCTTTGCAGCCGCTGCCACTGGTGCAAAACGCTCGATACTCTCATCAATACTACAGTTGATATTCTTTTGACTAAAGGTCTCACTGGCTGAGCCAAAAATAACGATTTCATCAGGACGGTGCAAAATGGCGTTTTCAAAACCGCGCATATTGGGCACTAGCACTGAATAGCAAATATCTGTCTGTCGTGTCGGCGCTAGCGCCTCAAGTAGCGCGCTATTATCGCCCATCTGTGGCACCCACTTTGGCGAGACAAAGCTTGTTGCTTCTAGCTTTTTGACACCTGCCGCAATCAAATCATTGATAAGTGCTTGCTTAACCTCAGTCGGTACCGTCGTTGACTCGTTTTGTAGTCCATCACGCGGGCTGACATCAACGATTCTGACGTGCTCTGGATACGAATGGCTCATGCTTGTCGTCCTTATTTTTACTTACCTATTATTAAGCTATGTCAGCTATTCGCTCTCAGTATTTTCGCCAGCATCAATGCGTAATAACTCGTCACCATCAGCAACCAAATCACCTGCTGCAAATAGCAATTCTGCCACTACCCCATCTGTCGGTGCAGTAATAGTATGCTCAATCTTCATGGCTTCGATGACCGCTAACGGTTCGCCTTTTTTCACAGTATCGCCAACCGCCACTTTAAAGGCAACAACCTGTCCTGGCATCGGTGATTTTAAACTACCAACCGCTGCGGACTCTTCACCCACGTGTGCCATGATATCAATCAGCGTAATCTCGTCACGACCACTGTCTGTGAACACATAGACGGTCTCATTAAGTACCCAGCTTTGCGCGCTAGTACGTGCACCATCTAACCATAGCGTATGATTGTGCTCGTCGCTACTGGCATAGCTCACATGACCTTCATAAACCGTTTCAGTCTGAGCAGCGACATTGATATTGCTATTATCCTGCGTGTTAGCGACTTCTTTTTCGATAACGAGCGTAAAGCTACTGAGGTTATCGCTGCCTTTTTTGCTGTCTGAACAATTCGCATTGTGCCAGTTGCTCATGCGGGCAGTATAAGCACTCTCATCATAAACCAAGCTGAATGAGCGAGTATAATCACTATAAGCACGGAAGCCGGTAGGTTTGCTAAATGGATCGATATCTGACTCTTGCATCGCTATCTCGCTCGCAAGCTGACGAGTAATAGCGGTCACAACTAGCGTCGATAATGCCAAAGGCTGCTGATTAAAAATCGCATCACGCTCATGTTCAATCAGAGCAGTATCGAGATTGGCTTGGCTAAAAGATTCTGTATTTAAGATATAACGTAAAAATGCCGCGTTATTCGGTAAACCCACGATACGCGTTTGCGCAAGTGCTCGATCAAGCTTGGCTAATGCCTGCTCTCGCGTTGGTGCATGAACGATGAGCTTGGCAATCATAGAGTCATAAAATGGGCTAATAACATCACCTTCGCGCACGCCATCATCGATACGTACGCCAGTACCATCTTTATCAATCATAAAGGTGCTGTGTTCAGGTTTTTGATACGTAAATAATGTACCGGTCGCGGGCAAGAAGCTATTGTCAGGGTTTTCGGCACAGATACGCGCCTCAATTGCATGACCGTTGATAGTTAGATCGGCTTGGGTTTTTGGCAATGGTTGACCTGCCGCAACCAACAGCTGCCATTCGACCAAATCAACACCAGTAATCGCTTCGCTGACTGGATGCTCAACCTGCAACCGCGTATTCATCTCCATGAAATAAAAATTCATAGCGTCTTCGCGCTGCTCAACGATGAACTCAACCGTACCTGCGCCAACATAGTCGACCGCACGAGCCGCTTCGATGGCAGCGGTGCCCATCGCCTCACGCATCGCAATATCAACACCCGGTGCAGGCGCTTCTTCTAATACTTTTTGGTGACGGCGCTGTACGGAACAATCACGCTCAAACAAATGCACATAGTTGCCATGCGTATCACCAAATACTTGGATTTCGATATGGCGCGGTTTTAAGGCGTATTTTTCAACCAACACTTTATCATCACCGAAGCTAGTAATGGCTTCACGGCGACATGAGTCTAATAAATCCACAAAGTCGCTACTTTGCTCTACGATACGCATGCCTTTACCGCCACCACCTGCACTGGCTTTAATCAGCACTGGATAGCCAATACTATCGGCTTGCTGTTGTAAGAATGTGGCGTCTTGATTGTCACCATGATATCCCGGTATCAGTGGTACGCCCGCTATCTCCATCAATCGCTTGGATTCAGATTTGCCACCCATGGCGCGGATAGCATCAGCTGATGGACCGATAAATATCAGTCCTACATCCTGACAGGCTTGCGCAAAATCTGCATTTTCACTTAAAAACCCATAACCCGGATGAATCGCTTGTGCGCCAGTCTCAAGCGCTATCGCGATAATCGCGTCACCTTTTAGATAGCTGTCTTTCGGTGCCGAGCCGCCCAAATAGATAGCCTCATCACAGACAGCCACATGCTTAGCTTCACGATCCGCATCAGAATAAACAGCGACGGTGCTGACACCCAGACGCTTGGCAGTCGCGGCTACTCGGCAGGCAATTTCACCACGGTTGGCAATTAGAATTTTAGAAAACATAACTATCCCTGTTTCTTGTCGTTTTTATTTGAGGTCTTGTTTATTTACTCATTTATGTCGTTAGTCTGCTGTTAGCCAATCAGGTTTACGCTTTTGCAAAAATGCCTGCACGCCCTCTTTGCCTTGCTCTGATGAGCGAATATCAGCGATGCCTTTTACCGTATCGGCAATCAGCTTATCAGTGATGGGAGCATCAGCGACATCGTGTAATAGCTGCTTGCAAGTTTTGACTGCATCAGGGCTGTTTTTGACGACTTTGCTACAAAATATAGCGACCTCATCAGCCAGCCACTCTTCGCTAACACGCTCATGGATAAAGCCAAGCTGCCGTGCCTTTTTAGCATCAAATACTTCAGCACTTAAGAAGTAACGCTGCGATGCTCTAGCGCCTAGCGCTCGGATGACATAAGGGCTAATCGTTGCAGGGGCTAAGCCCAAACGCACTTCACTTAGGCAGAAGTTTGCAATTTTGACAGCGATGGCCACATCACAGACGGCTACTAAGCCCATGCCGCCTGCATAAACATCACCTTGAATAGCCGCGACTGTTGGCTTTGGGCACTCGTAAATAGTTTTGAGCATTTGCGCTAATTTGTCCGCGTCTGCTAAGTTTTCCTCGTAGCTATAATCTGCCATGGCACGCATCCAATTCAAATCAGCACCCGCACAAAATGCCTTGCCAGCAGCGGCTAGCACAATGACACGTACCTCATCATCAGCACCAAATGTATTGAATGCATCGGTTAGCTCATTAATCATTTCATCATTGAAAGCATTACGTATCTCAGGGCGATTTAAGGTCACCGTAGCAACGTGTTGTTCCACTTTAACCAATAGGCTTTTATAATTTTTATCACTGTCTTTTTGCATAACTTTCTCTATATTTGATATCTCATTATTTAGGCAGACCTTAGGATGATTACATTCTAAAAATACCAAACGTCGTCTCTTCGATCGGCGCGTTATACGCAGCGCTTAACCCTAATGCTAATACATGACGGGTATCAGCAGGGTCAATCACGCCATCATCCCATAAACGTGCGGTGGCATAATATGGGTGACCTTGCTTTTCATACATCTCACGAATCGGTGCTTTAAATGCCGCTTCGTCTTCCTCACTCCATGTCTCACCTTTACGGTCAAAATTGTCACGCTTAACTGTTGCCAGTACCGATGCTGCTTGCTCGCCGCCCATCACAGAGATGCGGGCATTTGGCCACATCCATAAGAAACGCGGGCTATAAGCGCGGCCGCACATGCCGTAGTTACCAGCACCAAACGAACCACCGACGATGACCGTAAATTTCGGTACTTTTGCATTGGCTACTGCCATAACCATTTTGGCACCGTGACGGGCAATGCCTTCATTTTCGTACTTACGCCCGACCATAAAGCCTGTGATATTTTGTAAAAATACTAATGGAATTTTGCGTTTACAGCACAGCTCAATGAAGTGCGTGCCTTTTTGCGCTGACTCACTAAATAAGATACCGTTGTTGGCGATGATACCGACTGGCATCCCTTCGATATGAGCGAATCCGCAAACCAGCGTCGTGCCAAATCGTGATTTAAATTCATCAAAAGCACTGTCATCGACGATACGAGCAATGATTTCTTTGATATCAAATGGCTTGCGCTTATCGGTTGGAATGACGCCATATAACTCTTTGGCATCATAGCGTGGTGGACGCGGTTTGATTTGATTGGGCACTTGCTTCGCAGGACGATTTAGATGGCTAACGATGTTACGCGCAATCGACAATGCATGGGTATCGCTCTGTGCTAAGTGGTCGACGACCCCCGACAGACGAGTATGCACATCGCCGCCGCCCAAGTCTTCCGCCGTGACCTCTTCACCTGTCGCCGCTTTTACCAGTGGAGGACCACCCAAAAAGATAGTACCTTGGTCTTTCACGATGATCGACTCATCACTCATCGCTGGCACATAAGCCCCGCCAGCCGTACAGCTGCCCATGACCACGGCAATCTGTGGAATACCGGCGGCACTCATATTGGCCTGATTAAAGAAGATGCGACCAAAGTGTTCTTTATCGGGGAACACATCATCTTGATTGGGTAAGTTAGCCCCGCCTGAATCCACCAAATAAACACAAGGCAAATTGTTTTCTTGCGCGATTTCTTGTGCACGCAGATGTTTTTTGACCGTCATTGGGTAGTAAGTGCCACCCTTTACCGTGGCATCATTACAGACAATCATACACTCAATGCCATTGATACGACCGATACCCGCAATCACGCCTGCCGCTGGAATCTCTTCGCCATACATATCGTGCGCGGCCATCGGTGCCACTTCTAAAAATGGCGTACCCACATCGAGCAAACGCTCAACACGCTCACGAGGCAAGAGTTTGCCACGGGCTAAATGCTTGGCACGTGCACGCTCTGAACCGCCTTGCACGACTTTACGTAAGTGGCCATATAGGTCATCGACCACCGCTTGCATTGCGGCACTGTTTTGCTGAAATTCAGCGGCGTTCGGACTCAGTTTACTGGTTATGATAGCGCTCATGACATCCCTTTTCTTTAATGCGTAAATGCGAGTGGCTTTTTTATTTTATGCTTTATTTTAGCTTTTACTCATATATCTTACTCATAAAATAACAGATAAGAGTGGTCAAATTTCTATAGACTCAGCTCTTCTATCATCTGCTCAATAATTTTATATTTCTGAATTTTTCCAGTGATGGTCATTGGATATTCAGTCACGAAACGATAATAAGTCGGTACTTTATAATGGGCAATATGCTCGCTACAGAACTCGCGAACGTCTTCTTCCGTCAAGCTGTCTGCTTCTTTAGGAATAATCCACGCCGCGAGTACTTCACCATACTTTTTATCAGGAATACCGACGATTTGCACATCTCGAATCTTCGGATGACGATAGAGATAGTTTTCGATTTCGACCGGATAAATATTCTCACCGCCACGAATCACCATGTCTTTACTACGACCAACGATTTTGACATAACCGTCTTCATCCATCGTAGCCAAATCACCCGTATGCATCCAACCGTCTTGGATGGCTGCGCGGGTTTTGAAGCGACTGCCCCAATAGCCTTTCATCACTGAATAACCACGTGTCAGTAACTCACCGGTCTCGCCCAATGCGACAGTCTCACCGGTTTCAGTATTGATGACTTTGACTTCAAGCGCAGGCTGTACTAAACCAACGGTTGAGACTTGTTTATCAAGTGGCGTGTGCTCATTGGTCTGGCAAGACACTGGACTGGTCTCTGTCATGCCATATGCAATGGTGACTTCACTCATATGCATCTCGTCGATGACGCGGCGCATGACTTCGATCGGACAACTAGAGCCCGCCATGATGCCAGTACGCAAAGTCGATAAATCAAAGTTTTTAAACTCTGGATGGTCAAGCTCAGCGATAAACATCGTTGGCACACCGTGCAAACCCGTACATTTTTCTTCTTCGACGGCTTGCAACACAGTCAATGGCTCAAAACCATCGTTCGGATAAACGATACAACCACCATGCGTGAGAATAGCTAAGTTACCAAGCACCATACCGAAACAATGGTAGAGTGGCACTGGAATACAGAGTCTGTCCTCTTCTGTGAGATTCATAGCCTCACCGATGAAGTAACCGTTGTTAAGAATATTACGATGGCTTAATGTTGCACCTTTTGGCGTACCAGTCGTGCCACTGGTGAACTGAACATTGATAGCATCGGTGTTTTTGAGTTGGGCTTGGCGCTCTGCAACCCGTGGATCGTTAGCATCGCCTTCCGCCATCCATGCAGAGAATTTCTGCATAAAGCCAAAGGTTTCTTCAGATGATGGCTCATCAATCCAAATGATACGCTCAATCGTTGGAATCTCGACCAAATCAAGCTGGGTGTAGTCTTTATGATAAATCTCAGGACACAGTTCACTGATGAGACTGGCGTAATCGCTGGTTTTGAAATGGCGCATGAGTACAAGCGCTGAACAGCCCAATTTATTCAAGGCATATTGCAGCTCAAAGGTACGATAGGCAGGATTGATATTGACAAGGATAATACCGGCTTTTGCCGTTGCTAATTGCATGAGCAGCCATTCAGCATTATTGTGTGACCAGATACCGATGCGATCACCGATTTCCAGCCCCATTTCAATCATGGCACTCGCTAACTGATTGACTTGCTGTTGCAATTCTCGGTAGGTCCAGCGAATATTTTGATGGCGAGAAACCAAGGCTTCGCGCTCTGGATATTTGGATACAATAGCATCAAAAAAGTCACCGATAGTCGCTTCAATGAGCGGCACATCAGGACCTTTATCATAGCTTTGGGTAAGCGGTGCATTTGCTGAGCGTGCGCCCATATTAATACTAGGAATGCTATTTAGAATAGTATCAAAATCAATGTGAGTCGCATCAAAATCAGAATTTTGCGTCATAACGAGTCCTTTCGTTTTACTTTTTATGGTGCTTATTAGTCGCCTATCGCCGATTCATTCTTCCTTGAACAGGTCTTAACTAGCGTTAGCTACTATACCGTCTTAAATCGAAGGCTGTCAATAATAGTAATACAATATGTATCATTTAAAATGATAGTATAAGATGAAGATAAATTCATCAGTCATGATTAAGTGACGAATTTTCTGAATGACTTAAATCAAAAAAGCCAGCCTTATCATATATAGAAAAAAGCTGGCTTTTCCAGTGATTAATAGTCTCAAATCACTCCAGACCCAATTCTTTTATCATTTGCTCAACAATTTTGAATTTCTGAATTTTACCAGTGATGGTCATTGGATATTCATCAACGAAACGAAAGTAGGTCGGCACTTTATAATGAGCAATATGGTCACAACAAAACTGCCTTACCTCTTCTTCGCTTAAGCTATTTGGCTCTTTTGTAATAATCCACGCCGCAAGTACCTCACCGTACTTTTTATCAGGAACACCAACAATTTGTACATCGCGAATCTTCGGATGACGATAGAGATAGTTTTCGACTTCTACTGGATAGATGTTTTCGCCGCCGCGAATGACCATGTCCTTGCTACGTCCCACCACAGTGATGTAGCCATCTTCGTCCATTACCGCCAAATCACCCGTATGCATCCAGCCATCAGTAATCGCCGCGCGTGTTTTAAAGCGGCTGCCCCAATAGCCTTTCATCACCGCGTAGCCATAAGTGAGTAATTCACCCGTCTCTCCAATCGGGACGACATCACCCGTTTCGGTATCCACGATTTTGACCTCAAGCGCGGGCAGCACCATCCCTACGGTAGAAACTCTTTTTTCAAGGGGTGTTTGCGAGCTGGTTTGACAAGAAGCTGGACTGGTCTCGGTCATGCCATAAGCAATCGTCACCTCGCTCATGTGCATTTTATCCATGACGCGGCGCATGACTTCGATGGGACAACTAGAGCCGCCCATAATACCAGTACGTAAGCTGGTCAAGTCAAAACTGTCGAAGTCTGGATGATCCAGCTCTGCGATAAACATCGTCGGTACGCCGAGCAAGGCGGTACATTTTTCTTTTTCGACCGTTTGCAATACGGTGAGCGGATCAAAGCCATCATTAGGATAAACGGCGCAACCACCATGGGTTAAAATAGCTAAATTACCACCTACCATGCCAAAGCAGTGATAAAGCGGTAATGGAATGCATAGCCTATCCTCCTCTGTCAGCCTCATACCTTCGCCAAGGAAGTAGCCATTATTCAAGATATTTCGATGCGTTAAAGTAGCGCCTTTTGGTGTACCCGTTGTCCCACTAGTAAACTGCACACTAATAGCATCGGTATTCTTAAGCTGGGCTTGGCGCTCCGCGACGCGAGGGTCGTTTGCGTTACCCTCTGCCATCCAAGCAGAGAATTTCTGCATAAAATTGAAATTTTCATCAGATGCTGGCTCGTCAATCCAAATGATGCGCTCAATCGTTGGAATCTCGACCAAATCAAGCTGAGTATAATCTTTAT
This sequence comes from Psychrobacter sp. NC44, assembly GCF_904846655.1. Classification (NCBI taxonomy): domain Bacteria; kingdom Pseudomonadati; phylum Pseudomonadota; class Gammaproteobacteria; order Moraxellales; family Moraxellaceae; genus Psychrobacter; species Psychrobacter sp. NC44. The sequence goes on from NZ_CAJHBN010000003.1 coordinate 127,222, forward strand.
GATAAATCTCAGGACAAAGCTCACGAATCATTTGCGTATAGTCGCTGCTTTTGAAATGACGCATTAATACCAATGCCGAACAGCCCAGCTTATTCAGTGCATATTGCAGCTCAAAGGTACGGTAAGCGGGATTGATATTGACGAGGATAACGCCGACTTTCGCGGTTGCCAATTGCATCAAAAGCCATTCAGCATTATTGTGTGACCAGATACCGATGCGATCACCGATTTCTAGCCCCATTTCAATCATGGCACTCGCTAACTGATTAACTTTCTCTTGTAGTTCGCGATACGCCCAGCGAATATTTTGATGACGAGAAACCAAAGCTTCACGCTCTGGATATTTATTGACAATGGCATCAAAAAAATCACCGATTGTCGCTTCAATCAGCGACACATCAATGCCTTTATCATGGCTTTGGGTGAGTGGCGCATTTGCTGAACGCACGCCTACATTAACTTTAGGGATATTGTTGAGAATACTGTTATTAGGCGTACTTTCATTAATAGTACTTTCAAAGTCAGAAACTTGAGTCATAACGAGTCCTTTCGTTTTGCTGTTTAATGTTTGTTATCAGAGCGGTAATAGACTACAAAGGTAAATGTCATATTCTTCCTTGAATATTCTCTGTCACCATAGACTATAATTAAATCAAGCCCTAACCAATATAGCCTCTTAAATGAAAGCCTGTCAATAATATTGATACAGGACGTATTGATTACTATTGCTGCGCCATCTTATTAAGTTGATTATTTATATAAAAGATACGATAGACATAAAAAAGCCAGCGCTGCATTAGGATAGCAACACTGGCTATGATTTAGAGCTTTTTTAATCGTTACAATGTAGGTGCTACAGGCGATTTAATCGTTACTGTTGCGCTGACTTCATCACTATCATTTAGCAAGTCCATGACCAGCTCTTCATCACTTTCTGTCTTGACCTGCCAATTACCAGTCGCTTTTGGCACACCTGTCACCATGACGGAGATTGCTTTGTTTTTTAGACGAATCATTGGCGGTTTATGCTCATAGCCATTATGATCTAGGCCCAACACATCATCAGCAATGGTAGCAGCCTGCGCGCGTAATGGGGCGACATAGCGACACGGTACACCATCGATAGACATACAGTCACCAATCGCATAAATATTGGCTGTACTGGTACGCAAGGTCGGCGCATCCACCACGATCCCAGTGCGACGGTCAAAATCGACACCAGCTGCGGTAGGCAGTTTGTCATCGACCGTCAAACCTGTACTGGCAATCACATGATCCACGATGAGTGGTTCGATTGGCTCAGCAATACTGCTTTCTGTCGCTGATGCTAGCGCCTCATAACTGACCTGCAGTTTTCCATCACTGATACGAGTAATAGCAGATACCTGATACCCTCCTAAAAAGTTAATCCCTTGCGACTTGACCGCTTGGGCGATACGAGAAGTTGCTTTTGGCGGTAGCATTTGTGATAGTGGCGCATCGTTTAAATCAATGAGTGTCACTTGATGACCGGCTTTTAATAAGTCTTCTGCAATCTCCGTCCCAACCATACCTGCACCAACGATGGCAACGTGCTGACTGCCAGTTGCTAGCTTTTCTTGCAACTGTCCAAAGCGCTCAATATGATTGACGTGCCATACCAAATCCTCTGGCAAGCTTTTTGGGAAGATAGGATGCGCACCCATGGCGAGCACCAACTTGTCATAGCCGATTGTGGCGTAATTGGTATAAACGGGATCTGAGCGCAGCGCAGAGATAAGCTGCAACTGTTGAGTGGTCGTATCAACATCCGTTACTTGCGTGTTGGCAAGTAGCTTAATATTTGCAGCTTCTGCGGCATCAACGCCTGTTGCTCTGACCAAATCTGCTGCACTTTTCTTTTGGCTAATCGCCATGGTCAGCATTGGCTTGTGATAACGATCGCCACTGTCGGCAGTAATTAAGGTAATCGGGATGTCTTTGTCTTTTGCACGAATGGCATCAATGACATGCCAGCCTGCCAAACCTGCACCAATAATGACGATACCTTTAGATGATTCTACTAATGAATTTTCTACACTCATATGAACTCCAATACGGTTTATGAATTATTTTAATTATCAGAAATATTGACCGCTATTGTATCAGTAAACAGGTATGCACTCACATACGCATCCAAATTGAAGGTATAAATCAACTTCCACAAAAAAAGCGCCTATTAATAGACGCTTTTTAGAGATGCTATTTATAAAAAATTCAAATAATGAAATAGAGATTTTAGTGATTCAAAATCTTCGATAAGAAAAGTTGCGCGCGATCACTTTTTGCCCCTTCAAAAAACTCATCCTTACTACAGTTCTCAACAATATGACCTTCGTCCATAAAGATAATACGGTTGGCTACTTGACTGGCAAAGCCCATTTCATGGGTCACACACATCATGGTCATGCCATCACGAGTCAGCTCAACCATGACATCAAGTACTTCTTGAATCATCTCAGGGTCAAGCGCAGAGGTCGGCTCATCAAAGAGCATCGCTACAGGATCCATTGCCAGCGCTCGTGCAATCGCAACACGCTGCTGCTGACCACCAGAGAGCTCGGCTGGATATTTCGCAGCCTGTACCGTTAGTCCAACGCGATCTAAATATGCCATGGCTTTTTGCTTGGCCTCGCTCTCTTTGCGACCCAATACTTTAATTTGAGCGACCGTTAAATTATCAATAATGGTCAAATGCGGAAACAACTCAAAATGCTGAAAGACCATGCCGACACGGCTGCGTAATTTTGGCAGATTGGTTTTTGCCGCACCAACTGAGATACCATTTACCATGATCCCACCTTCTTGAAAAGGCTCCAGTCCATTGACCGTCTTAATCAAGGTTGACTTACCACTACCTGATGGCCCGCACACGACAACGACATCGCCTTTATGAACATGCGCCGTACAATCACTCAATACTTGAAAATCCCCATACCATTTGCTGACATCGGACATTTGAATGACCATCTCATCACTAGCATGACCATTATTGGTGACCAGTCCGCCAAAGGCATTTAAGTATGTATCAGCTTTGCTCATCACTGGCTCCTAACCACATTGTTTTTAATAATCGTCATTTAAAAAAAGTTAAATCAACTACTCAACCAAAGCCTCAACACTCAAAAAGCGCAAGCCAAGATAAATATCTATCAAAATCGCAAACGCTTTTGCAATTGTTGTACACCCACGGAGGCACTGACACTGATGATAAAATACACCGCACCAGCACCCAAAATGTAAGGCGTCAGCAAACCCATCAGCTCACCGCGTACATAGGCGGCACGGAAAAAGTCTGTCAAACCAATAGCGAAAACCAACGTCGTATCTTGGAATAAAATAATACACTGCTGCAAGATTAGCGGCAGCATTTTGCGAAAGGCTTGTGGCAAAATAACCAGACGCATGGTCTGCCCATAAGTCATACCCAGCGCTTTGGCGGCATTGACCTGCCCACTACCAATCGATTGAATACCAGCACGCACCACCTCTGAAAAGTAAGCGGCTTCAAACATCATAAAAGCAACCACACAAGAGGCAAAAGCAGCATCAAGTTGTAAATACTTACCCGCTATCCAAAAATAAATCATCGGTACGGCAAAGTAAAACCACAGTAGCACCAGTAGTAGCGGTACAGAACGAAAATAATTGACGTATAGCTTTGCTGGAATCTCAAGCGCTTTGATACCAGACAAGCGCATCAATGCCAATACCGTTCCTAAGCTAATACCACCAATAATCGCCAAAAACAGCACTTTTAAGGTGGTAATCATGCCGCCCATCAAACCAGGATAGGCTGTTGCCAATTCGGTCATCATGTTCATTTCTGACCTCCTGCAATGAGCCCAGGTACACGCAGTTTGCGCTCAATTAACCCCATAATAGCAATCAAAGATAAGTTAAATACTAAATAAATAATCGTCGCGTAGGTATAAATCTCGATGCTGTTTTGGGTGTATTCGCTGATGGTTTTGGTTTGACTAATCAGCTCCATTACCCCCACTAATGAGGCGACGGAGGCGTTTTTGAAGCAGTTGGTCAGCTCAGAGCTGAGCGGTGGCAAAATAATACGAAAGGCCTGCGGTAGCAGTACTTCTTTGTAGACTTGCGGAATACTAAAGCCTAGTGCATAAGCAGCATTGATCTGACCTTCGGGCAACGACTCAATACCTGTACGCACCTGTTCAACGATACGAGCGGCGGTAAATAAGCCAAGACCGATACTTGCTGAGAGCATGGCTGACGTATTAGGAGATAAATCTTTATACCACCACTCTTGTATCGTGGGCGTGAGCCAGCCAGGTGCAATATAAAACCAAAAGAACAATTGGACAAGCAGTGGAATATTACGAAAAAATGTCACATAAGCGGTGCCAATGGCACGAGCGGTCTTATTAGGCAAAGTACGCATGATGCCAAAGATAGTACCTACGACCATAGCAATGGCCCATGCGATACTACCAATCAATAGTAGCCAGCCAAGACCAGTAATCATCCAATGGATATAAAGCTCATTACCGATACCAGTCTGCTCAAAGAGCACACCCCAGTTCCAGCTATAATTCATGGTTGTCTCTCCGAGCAGCGACTGAAAATCCTACGTGTTCAGATTGATATCAACATCAGTCTTAACACGTAAGCAAGCTATGTTGCAGGACAATAATTACTGTGCCGTCGCAACTTTCGGCTGAGCGCTGTCATGCGGACTGGCAATCAAGGCTTTTAAGTTGTCAGACATCTCAAAGTTTAGATTGACGTTCTTTGGTGGGATTGGGTTTAAGAACCACTTGTCATAAATGCTGTTGATTTCCCCTGATTTAAAGACATTCGCTAACGCTTCATCGACCACTGCTTTGAACTCAGGATCATCTTTACGCATCATGCAACCATAAATCTCAAACGATTGCGGCGTGCCGACGATGACCCATTCATCAGGATTTTTTGCTTTGGCTTTTTCGCCAGCAAGTAGTACATCATCCATCATAAAGGCATCAGCGCGACCATTTTCTAGCATAAGGAAGCCTTCGCCGTGGTCTTTTGCTGAGATGATATTCATGTCCATTTTGTTGTCATCGTTGTACTGACGAATATAACGCTCTGAAGTTGTGCCTGCGGTGGTGACTAAGGTCTTACCTTTTAGGTCTTCGAAATCTTGAATACCTGAGTCTTTTTTGGTCAATAAACGCGTACCGATTTCAAAGAAACCGTTGGAGAATGCCACTTGTTTTTGACGCTCTTCGTTGTTGGTGGTTGAACCACATTCAAAGTCGACCGTGCCGTTTTGTACCAAGGGAATACGGGTTTGTGAGGTGATAAGGTTATAACGGACGTTGAGGTCTGGCATGTTTAGCTTTTGCTTAACCGCTTCGACGACTTTCATCTCTAAATCGTGCGCATAACCAATCGGCTGATTTGGGTCGTCAGCGATATAAGAAAATGGAATAGAAGAGTCACGGTGACCGACCACGATAGTACCTGAGTCTTTGATTTTTTGTAGAGTACCGTTGGTAGTGGTTTCTGTCGCTGTTGCATCATCTGCTGGCGCATCAGTGCTGGTTTGGCTACTGTTATTACACCCTGCAAGACCTAGCGCCATAAAAGCAGCGAGAGTTAAAGGTTTAGAGAAAGACCTAGAAGATAGATAGCTCATGAGATACATCCTTTTATCACATTATCACAAGATTGAATGAGTGCTTGGACGACACAGGTCTTATTCATTGACCTCATTGCCACGCATCCATGCGGTTGTTGTTGCTGTTATTTATCACAATGCAACTTAATGTTACTGTACAACAAATTAGCGGGTGTGGGTAAAAAATTTTTAATGAGGCTTATTTTTTGAGGATATCGGGTTTAGTATCGCCATAACTATCCAATAAACGTCTTTAATCTGTTAAACAATATCTAAAGAGCAATTGATAAATCACGATGAATCCCCATAAAGCTAACAACTTCTTAATACTATAAATGACCTATGACACAAGATACTCAAGTCCCTAATACGGACAGCCAGAACGCTGGCAACCATAGTGACAATGACGTACGTCAACGTTTCTTTATTGAAGATTCGCCGGTGCGCGGTGATGTGGTGCGCCTATCACGCAGCTATGCCAGTACGATAGCCCAAAAGCCTTATCCTGAAGCGATCAAGCGCTTATTGGGTGAGATGCTGACAGCAGCGAGTTTGCTTATCGGCACGGTCAAAATCAATGGTCATCTGTCGATTCAATTGCAATCATCGGACAGCGATAGCTTGCTAAACTGGGCAATGGCAGAATGCAATCAAGACGGTATCATCCGTGCCCTTGCTAGCTGGAAGGGTGAGACTGATGAGCAAGTACAGGCTTGGGAAAATATGACTCATGCCAAAGAGGCATTTGCTGAATTGGGTGCGATGGGTCAAGGCGTATTGTTTATTAACATTCAGCCTGAAGGCGGCGAAGCCTATCAAGGCATCGTCGAGCGCAGCCATGACAATTTGGCAGACTGCTTAGCGCACTACCAAAAGCAATCGGCGCAGATTCCAACCTTGATTAATTTGGCGTCTGATGGTCTGCAAGCGGGTGGAATGTTGGTACAGATGCTTCCTCGTACTGCTGAAGAAACCTATGAAGTCGAGCAAAACCAAGATGCGGGTATCGACGATGATTTATGGACGCGTCTGAGCGTTTTGACACGGACAGTGAAAGCTGAAGAGTTGACCACGCTTGATGCCAACGAAATCCTTTATCGCTTGTATCATGAAGAAAATGTCGTCGCGCCCGATCCTGTTGCATTATCATTTGGTTGCACCTGCTCACGTGAGAAATGTGAGATGGCCATTGAGCAAATCGGTGAAGCAGAAGCCTTAGACATCATTGATGAGCAAGGCGGTAACTTTGAGATGGATTGCGGGTTTTGTGGCGAGATGTATAAATTTAATAAAGACGATGTGACCACGATATTTTCTGAGTAATTAGGATTTAGTGCAGCTCGCTTAGTAATAAAAAAACCCTCAAGTGTGACGCTTGGGGGTTTTTAATGTCAGGGCTTGAAATTTATGACTGACGATATAAATGGTTTCGAGCACGCTTAATTGGCTACTTCATCCACTTCTGGATAAGAATAGATACGACTATCAAGCCCATACTTTGCATCATGGGCATCGCCTAGCCTATTATCCAACAGCCAAGCAATAACTTGCTCATGTACTCTATCGCTGTAGATTAAATTCATGTGATTGACCCCATAAAAAATCGCCTTATGTCCCTCTGGTACTGCTAGCGTATGCTCTTCGGTATATTCGCCGAGCGCTGACTCTACTGAGACCAACCCGTCTCCAAGCAAACTTGTGGTCTTAGATTCATAATGAGTTTCAATCAAAGCTGCCGCTACTAAATAGGTATTCACATGCAGGGGCAAACGCGTGGGATGACGAAACTCTGCTGGCAGCACGCTGCGCCCTGCGGTAGACTTCCAATCAGCATCGCGAATACTGCCGTAACGTAAATCTATAATACCAGCGCTACGCAAGTCGCCCAATTTAGCCAATGATCCTGCAAAAGGCAGCTTAGCGATTTTATCTTGAACAAAATGTCCAATCTGCTCCAAGCTTGCGCCATGATGCGGTGAGCCTAAGGTGACAAGATTGCCCACGCGTTTGACCCAGCTAAAGCCCTGCTCTTTACCATAAAATAGCGCACTACGGCTCAACAAACCGCCCATACTATGACCGATTAAATCTATTTGAGTGACGTCGGGATTATTCTCCACCAAATCTTGCAAGACTTTTGCAAAGCTACGTCCGTTGCTAGAAATACGCCGACCCGTATTATAGTTTAAATACAGAACCGTCGCTTTTGGCAAGTGATTGACCAACGCTTCACCCAAATTGCCTTCTCCAGATACTTGCCAGCTCAAGTGACTCATACAAAGCCCATGGCATAAGATAATAACACGCCCTGACAGCGCGCCACTTTGTACACGATTGTATTCATCATATAGCACCATCGATACTGCCAATGGGTTGTGATGAGTGATAAGGTGATCGCCCATGACGCCATTTAGAATATTGACCAAGCGACGTAAGTTTTTGGGTAAAGGTTGTATTTTTTTGGGTTTAGAAACAGTGTTATAAAGACGCAGCCCTGAGGCAAGATTATTGCCCACCAATTGCATCGTATAACGCACCGTGCCATAAATCCGCCCTGTGATACCGCGCTGCCAGTGCTCAATATTGCCTTTATTAAACCGCCCTAAAGGACGCAGCAGAATCTCACGATGGATAGCCTCTACAATATCAGTGACTTCCACCACGCCCATCGTTGCCAACTGAGCCAAGCCTTCAAAAAAATCAACCAACGTAATAGGCTGATGCGGTTTGCTATAACTGTTGTCCACCGTCTCGGCGCTCAGCTCATCGACATAGATATATTCGAGTTTCGCCAACTCTTCATAGACATCGCCCTGAAAACCTTCACCAGTATCCGACTCAATAGCAGTTGGACGCCGAGTGGTGGCAAATAAATCATGAATGGTTTCTAAAGGTTTTGGACTGGTCATAGTGTTAACATATCAAGCAGTTGAAGGGATTTTCCATACTATCCTGTAATTGTCATAAACAGAAGAGAATGATTTAACTATCAAGTATCTTTATTGTCAAAGAAAGGCGCTATCCTTTAATACCAATGCTTGCATATTAATAACTATCCTCCAAAATACAAAATCCCAAGCCATGACTTGGGATTTATGTGTTGAGTAAGAAACATCATTACTCATGCAAATGTCTAACTAGACAAACGACTCTGCCAGTATGACATCGCCATCTTCGCGCGTAATCATCACGGTCGCTGAGCGCGGCGTACTGCCTCCAGCAATAGCGCCCCAAGTATTACCCGGATGCTGAATATTGATAAATAAGGTTTTAAAGTCAGGAGCCATGGTAATACCTGTGACTTCACAACCTTCAGGACCGACAAAAAAACGTTTGATATTGTCATTACTAGCAGGCATCCCAACTCGTGTTTGTTGTCCTGCTGAGGTCGTTATGGCTGTCCCATCACTGACTTTACCCGGCAGCGCCGCCAGTAACATACAACTGCTGATATCGGTATAAGCGCCATCATCGCTCTGAATCCATAATACGCCACGCGGATCGAAGTACAAACCATCGGGAGAAGACAAATCATTGCTATCATTTAACTGTGACAAATTTTCTGCGGCCAGATCATAAGGCGTAGCAAACAGATAAATATCCCACTCAAAACTCATGGCCGCATGATCGCCACCTGCTTCTGCCCAGCGAATGATATGACCGTTGTCATTACCTGCCGCTTTTTCACCTGCCTGATAGCTACGCGGATTAGAGGCTGAGACAGGTTGATCCTCACGTACGCCGCGGTATTTATTATTGGTCAATGTGACGTATACCTCACCCGTCATAGGGCTAACCGATACCCACTCTGGTCGATCCATTTTGGTTGCACCGACCACATCTGCTGCGGCACGAGCAAAAACCAGAACCTCATCCTGCCCATTAAAAGGCAATACTGTATTGGAGGCATCCAGTCCGTTTTGACTATGGACGAGTGCTTTCCATTCACCGCTGCCATCTTCATTAAAGATAGCAACATAGAGCGTGCCATCATTCAAATACTTATCGCCCGCTTTTAAGCCACCGCCGATATCACTATTTGACCATGTGACTTTGGAGACAAACTTATAAATATATTCGCCGCGAGCATCATCGCCCATATAAAAGACCACCGGTTTGCCTTGTTCGACGGGGGCATAAGCACAGTTTTCATGGGCAAAACGTCCCAGTGCCGTACGTTTTTGCGGCATAGAGTTTTGGTCAAAAGGGTCAATTTCGGTGATATAGCCAAAGGTATTAAAGCCATTACGATAATCGTCAGCCGCACTGGTACCGACAGCAGTCATATCCCAGCGCGAAAACTCATCGGCTATCTTGGCATCTTTGGCTTCAGGTGTGTGCCACAGATACTCCCAACCTGGGAAATCCTCTGTTGCACCGTAGCGCTCGCGACCATAATTTTGCCCATCACTTAATTGGCTAGCGTCTTGCCCACGGGCGAATACCCCTAAAAAGTTCTCTTCGGTGGTCAGATAGGTGCCCCAAGGTGACAAACCTGCACCGCAGTTATTATTGATGCCGCGAGTCTGAAAGCCTGTCGGATCAAACTTAGTCTTGACCAAATCAGAGCCCGCAACGGGCCCTGTTAACTGCGCTGTACTACTACTCGTGAGACGGCGATTATATTTCGAATCAGCTACCATCTCATAGCCCATGCCATCAGCGCGACGTTTCATCTCAACCACTGCTACCCCATGGCAATTAACTTCCCTACGCACGTCACTTGCGAGGCGACGATTTTGAAAGATGGGCGCGGCATTATTATCTTGGATCACATGATAGCCAAACGGACTCAGCTCATTACTATTTACATATTCATGATTCATCACTAGCAGCCCATTCTCTGCCGCTTTAGCATCATAAGCGCCGCCCTTTTTACCAAAGAACCACATGCCATCATGGTTATCACCCATGCGCCATTCGAATGACTCTGCCGACTGCTCTCGATTGTCTTTCCAATCATCGATACCAGATATCAGCGGCGTACCAAGTGGTAATATCATCTCGGCTTTATAGCCTGCTGCCACGCTCATCGTTTCGGCAGTTGAATGCGCCACTGCCGTAAACTTCAAAGTTTCGGGACGTTTGAGATCGCCCTGTGCAGGAATAGCCGCGTTATTATCAGTATTTTTGATAGGACTGCTGTCATCATCATCGCTACAGCCAACCAAAGGTAACGCCCCAAAAAAAGCCGCCGCCGTCAATCCTGTGCCACCTTTTAGGATACTACGACGATTTAAACGACGACTAATAATGGTTTGAAAATCGATATTGTCGGTCGGATTAGAATCTTCAACGACTTCATGGGCAAGTGGTTGTTTATTATTCAATAATGTCATTATCAGTCACCTTGCTGTTAGGCTGGATTGGCGGAGAGTTGGTCGCGGCTTTACAATTACCACCACAAAAATACGAATTACGCCTAAGTCTACCGAGAGTTTATGACAGAACGTTGAAACATAGATGACATTCTCATGACAGCACTTTGTGAGCACCTCATAAAACGAAAAAAATCCCAAGCGTTAACTTGGGATTTTTTGATGGCGTCGCTGCATTTGACGACTGATAAAATAGTACTGCTATAAAAATTTATTGAACCTTAGCCTGCCATTCATGGGCACCGAGCTTCAACTTTAACGCATCGCCTGCTTGTAATATGCCAACGCCGCTCGGCGTTCCAGTCATAATCACGTCACCTGCTTGTAAGCTAAAGGCATGGCTAATCTCTGCCAGTAATTCATACGCTGGAAATAGCATCAAGGCACTGTCACCATCTTGCTTCAACTCATCATTAATATAAAGCTGATATTCGACATGGCTAAAATCACTAAAAGCTTGCGGATCAATCCAATCAGCAAGTACACAGGCACCATCGAAACACTTAGCACGCTCCCATGGATGACCTTTTTCTTTGAGCTTACTTTGCAAGTCACGTAAGGTCAAATCCAGCCCCAAAGTCACGCCACCTATCGCTTGCTGTGCTTGTTCAAGCGTGGCTGCCGATAAGTCTGCTGCTAATTGCACACACAGCTCAGCTTCATAATGGGTCTCACCATATATTGCTGGATTGGGACGGACGATATCATGACGCACACTGACCACTGACGATGCTGGTTTCATAAATAAGATGGGTGATTTTGGTATCTCATTGCCAAGCTCGCGGGCGTGTTCCGCATAGTTACGACCGACACAGACCACCTTGCCGATGGATGCACGTACGCTATCGTTAACCATTGCGATGCTCGCGTCATCATTGACACTGGCAGCAATCGCATTGATTAACGACATATGGGGTGATTGGCTCATACTAGGCACTCACAGCAGATTATTGATAGGTTGGTCATACATACTGCACTATCTGTCGCTATTTTTCTAGGGCTTATCTTCATTTTAAAAATAGCCATAAAAATGAGATAAATGGCAGCTAAACAAAATAATAGCGGGTTAATATTAAGATATTAACCCGCTATTATTTTGTTTAGCATTATTTTGAGCCAAACCATTAAGGTATGGTATTGGTCATTACATCAGGCGGTACATAGCTTGTGTGGCGGTTCATTCTTTTTTCAAACAACCTAAAGCTAAACAGAATCACCCATGATAATAGAAGGTAAATAATACCAGCAGCAAAGAACAGCTCCATCAAGGTATAAGTTCGCGCACTAATGGTTCGAGCGACACCCGTGATATCCATCAAAGCGATGGTTGACGCAAGCGCACTGCCTTTTAGCATAAAGATCACTTCATTGCTATAAGCTGGAATGACAATACCAAAGGCACGGGGTAAGGTAATACGCGTAAGCTTCTGCCATTTCGACATACCGATAGCGTCAGCTGCTTCGAGCTCACCAACAGGAATAGTCTGAATCGCACCGCGAATGATTTCTGCCAAATAAGCACTGGTATTCATGGTAAAGGCAATGATGGCACACCAATACGCTTGACTGAGCACAGGTTCCCATAAGAACGAATTCCGTATGGCCTCAAACTGTCCTAGACCATAATAAATCAAAAATATCTGTACCAGCAGCGGCGTGCCACGGAAGAAGAAGATATAAGAAAATGGTAGTATCTGTACCAGCCAATTTTTTGACAAGCGCAACTGGGCTAAAACCAAACCAAAAAATAGACCGATAATACCTGAGATAACTACCAGCTGTACGGTCAATACTGCCCCGTTTAATAAATCAGGAATACTATCAAAAATGACCTGCCAATTCCAATCCATAGTATTTCTCCTCTATCCTATGGTCGATTGACGGTGGGTTGACTGACGGCTCAGCTTTTTAGCGTAGCGTGCCGCTGGATTGGCGCGCCATTCGAGCCACATCATAAAACCAGTAATCAACATGGTTAAACCCAGATAAATAATCGCCGCTGCCATATAAAAAGTAAATGGCTGCTGCGTTGATTGGGCGGCACGTGACGCCTGATACATGATGTCTTTGAGACCCACAACTGATACCAATGCGGTATCTTTGAGCAACACCAAAAACAAATTGCCCAATCCTGGCAACGCAATCTGCCAAACTTGTGGCAAGGTAATGCGATAAAACGTCTGAAAAGGACGCATACCAATCGCTTGTGCCGCCTCCTTCTGCCCTATCGGAATCTCTTGGATCGACATGCGAAAAATTTCAGTCGCATAAGCGCCAAACGCGATAGACAACGCCATCACGCCACCCCAAAAGGCACTAATCTCAACATATTCGTTATAGCCGAATTTCTTGAGAATCGTCATCAGCAGCATAGAGCCACCGTAATAGATAAACAGTACCAATAGCAACTCTGGAATACCGCGCATTGTCGCTGTATATACAGTCGCAATTTTACGCAGCAGCCAGACGTTGGACAGCTTAGCTGTGGCACCGAGCAGCCCTAAAGCCATGCCGATGACTAAACTGGTCATGGCAAGCTTGATGGTGACGGTAGCGCCGCTCAGTAGTAGCGCGCCAAATCCTTGTAAATCAAACACAATTATCCACTCAGTCTCTTTATATTAGCAATTTGCAAAATATGAGTTAAAAGAATCAGCATCAATCGCTGAGCGCTGCTGATAAGCGTATTTTATACCAAATAGACCTTGGTGATTTGCGTCATAGATCGACGTCAAATCAATACGATTATTGCAGCGGAAATTGACACAGTAGAAATGAGCGCTGATTTTATCATATTCGCTGCCAGCTATGTTAATACTCACACGTAAAAGCAGTGCTTAAATAGACGCTTATCTTCTTAAAAATGCATTAGATTAGTCATATTTTTACAAACCGAACAGTCAATATCACAAGACCGAACTATTTTTTATAAAAAACAAAAAAAGGATATCGCTATTGAAGCAATACCCTTCCTATGAAATGGAGTTCAAACTAACCTATTAAAAATCACTATTCTCACGATTACGATGCAACAGTGCTAAATGTATTTTAAGACTTATTCAGCAGGTTTTTCTGTCGGCTCAGTAGTGACCGTCGAGCTTGACGCTGGAATCGCAAAATATTTTTGATTGATTTTATCGTAAGTGCCATTCGCTTTAATATTGACCAATGACTTATTAATTTTTGCTTGCAATGCATCACCTGGACGCACCGCGATGGCAAAATTATCATTGATGTCAATCTCTTGACCTTTGAGCGCATACTGACTGCCTGAGGTGGAGCCAAGCCATTCTAGCGCTGGCAGCTTATCAGATACCATCGCATCGACACGATTCGAACCCAAATCCAAAAACGCATTACTTAGTGTGTCATAAAGCTTCATATCAGCATTTGGATAAACCTTTTCTAACCACTGCGAAGAAATGGTCGAGCGCTGAGCGGCAATAGAATGCGCATTGATATCATCGCTATTGCTAGGATCGAAGCTGCTGTCTTTTTTGGCCAAAAACACCAAGGTATTGCTAAAGTACGGCTCTGTAAAGCTGACTTGTTGCTCACGCTCAGGCGTCACCGACATAGCGGCCACAATCGCATCGTACTTACCCGCTTTTAGACCCGGGATGATACCGTCCCAATCTTGCGCCGTGATTTCACATGTTACCTTCATATCGGCACAGATAGCGTTGGCAATATCAACATCAAAACCACCAAGGGTGCCATCCGCATTGGTATAGTTAAAGGGGGCATAAGCGCCTTCGGTACCAATACGTAACACATCACCCGTCGCTGCGGTCTCAGCGGCGTCTGGGCTGACATCATCATTTGCATCATTTTGACCATTGCTACACCCTGCTAAGGTTAAAAGCGCCGCCATCGCAAGCAAGGGCGCTGAAAAACGTCGCGCTTTGATGCCATTGATAACGGATGCGTTCGCGATTGCACGGTGTTGGTCAAAATGGTTATTCATGATCATCCTTGGGGTTTGTGAGTAAAATAACACTCATCTCTATGAGTGAATATCGCCATACGTGACAGCCATATCAGCCGAGCACAGAGATGAGCTATGATATTAGTTAGTCGCCGCTTCAGCTGATTCTTCTTTCACTTCAACAGCATCATCACCTTCAACCACCATCACTTCTTTTACGTCGGTGGTTGCTACGGCTTTTTGCGCAGCAGCAGTAGAGTTGGTGCCAAAATAGCTGCCTGTGATTTGGTCATAAGTACCGTTTTCTTTTAATTCAGCCAACGCTTTATTGAACTTAGCGACCAATGGATCGCCTTTACGCAATGCGATACCCATGGCATCTTCGTCGGTGCTAATTTCTTGTCCTTTCACTTCATAGTCTTTACCAGCATCCGTTTTTAGCCAATCGATGCCAGTGACTTTATCGGACATCATTGCCCGTACGCGACCTGAAGTCAGATCCAGATACGCATTGTCTTGGGTATCATAAAGCTTGATATCAGCATCTGCATGTTCATCCTGCAAGTACTGTGAAGCGACGGTTGAACGCTGTGAGGCAATGGGCTGACCTTTTAATGCATCGACGCGAATGTCATCACCTTTTTTACCAATTAAGATAATGCCAGTGTGAAAGTACGGGTCAGTGAATTCAACCACTTCTTTACGCTCAGGCGTGATCGACATACCTGCGATAATTGCATCGAATTTTTGGGCATTTAGACCAGGAATGAGACCATCCCAATCTTGTGAGATGACTTCACATTTTGCCTTCATTTGTGCACACAGAGCATCGACCAGCTCAATCTCATAACCAATTAACTTGCCATCAGCATCGGTATAACTGAACGGCTTATAGCTTGATTCGGTGGCAATTTTTATGTTCATAGGTGCATCGGCTGTGGTGTCAGCTGCCGCACCATCTTCAGGCGTGGCGCTATTATTACAACCAGCCAGCATAAGCATCGCGGCACTTAATGGCGCAAGCCAAAGCGCCTTGGTTTTTAATGATGATGTCATTGATATTGTCATGTTTGCTATTCCTTCATTTTTCAATCAGAAGATTATTGACCAAAGTTCGCTTGCTCAAGACGTGCCAGCTCACCGTTACTACGGATTTCGCTGAGTGCTTTATTAAAGTCGTCTCTGAGTGCGTCACCTTTACGAACAGCAATGGCAATATTATCGTCATTGTCAATTTCGTCACCAACGATACCAAAGCCTTCAGGGTTGTCTGCCAACCATGATTTGGCAGAGACTTTTTCCGCCAATACTGCATCGCTACGACCAGACTTTAGATCCAGATAAGCATTGTCATAATTGTCATACAACTGCACAGTATTGCCGTCTTTGCCTTCATAGTTATCTTGTAAATAAGCGCCAGGCGTGGTTGAACGTTGACCACCAAGTGTCAAGTTTTTGATCGCCATAGGATCAAAACTGCCTTTGGTATCGGTCAGCCAAACCATCGTATTGGCAAAGTAAGGCTCGGTAAAGTCGACTTTTTCTTGACGCTCAGGTGTAATAGACATACCCGCAATCACTGCATCATATTTTTGTGCTAAAAGACCCGGAATAATACCATCCCAATCTTGAGCGACGATTTCACATTTGGCTTGCATCTGTTTACATAAGGCATTGGCAACGTCAATATCGTAGCCTGCCAAGCTGCCATCAGCATTGGTGTAGTTAAAAGGAGGGTAAGCACCTTCGGTCGCGATACGAATGGTCTTGCCAGCCGTTTCTGCTGCAGTGGCGTCAGTGTTGCTATCAGTAGTTTCATTAGCCGGTTGACTACAGGCGCTCAGCATCAATGCGGCGGTAACGGTCATCGATGACCACAATAGGCGAGAATTCGACATCATACATTCCTTAAATTCTGATGGGTTTTTAATGTAGGGTTCTGATATTTTGTTCTCTGACGTCCCTGCCAGACAAGCAATATAGATAGCAGAATACACAAGCAGCCGTCATTATCGACCACCTGTAAACCTTTTGATAATACCTGAGTAAAATATCAAAAACAAACGTTTTACATACCGACTGTTATTAACGAGTAATAAACGGTCAACGCTGCTTACTAAGCAGTAATTTTATGCTTAAAATAAAATGACGATAGGGTGGTAAGAATATTACCACCCCATTTTTGCATATAAAACGGATACTAAATACGAGGCTAGTTCTGACGATGCGATGCCATAAAGTCTTTGACACGCTCAGAGGTAGGATTATCAAAAACTTGCTCAGGCGTGCCAATCTCTTCAATCACGCCTTGATGCAAGAACACCACTTTGCTTGATACTTCTCTCGCAAAACGCATCTCATGGGTGACGATAAGCATAGTACGCCCCTCTTCTGCCAACTCACGCATGACGGCGAGCACTTCATTGACCAGCTCAGGATCTAAGGCTGAGGTTGGCTCATCGAATAGCAGCACTTGTGGCTGCATGGCAAGCGCACGGGCAATTGCCACACGCTGACGCTGACCGCCAGATAAATTCGCTGGATAGGCGTCTTTTTTATCAAGCAAACCGACTTTATCGAGCAGTTTTTCAGCATCGCTAATGGCTTGATCTTTTTTAATCTTTAAAACTTGCGTTGGCCCTTCGATGATGTTTTGCAAAATCGTTTTGTGCGGCCACAAGTTAAAGTTTTGGAAGACAAAACCCACGCGCGCGCGCAAGTTTTCCAATTGCTTAATATCGACCGCTTGCAGCTCACCTGACTTGGCAGGCTTGAGCATCAGCTCATCATTACCGATAATAATACGACCTTGATTGGGCTTTTCGAGCAAATTAATGCAGCGCAGCAAGGTAGATTTACCTGAGCCTGATGAGCCCAAAATAGAGATGACATCACCGTCATATGCGGTAAGGGACACCCCTTTTAGCACTGCCAATGAGCCATAGCTTTTATGGACGTCTTGTAAATCTAAGGCGATAGGCCGAGTCGGATCTTTTGCAATATCAAGCATGGTTCAGCAGACTTCCAATAAATATGAGTGAAAACACGAATAAAAATAAATAAAAAATAGCGGCATAGGCAGCATAAATAGTATCAGCATCAATCATAGCATTATTGTGATAAGGCTATGATTCGTGACACAAATAGAAAAAATATCACATTGTCTCTTATTACACAGCAAAAAGGCAAATCCTGTATTGAACCAGATGCTCAATCAACGCTGAATCAGTGGTAAATAAATATTAATAAGCCACTAAATAGCTAACACAAAAAAGCCCAGACTGTATTTACAGCGCTGAGCCTTATTTTATCACTTTCGTGTACTGGGCGTAGTTTTATCTGATTATCTAGTTTTATTCGCTTATATCATCCACTAATGATAATCAGTTAATCAAAGTAGCGATTTAATACGTCGAGACATGTTCTTCGCTCTCAGTGCCGTCCAGCACTTCGGCGTCATCTGCTGTTGCCACCGCCACATCATCATTACTACCCACTGCCATGCCATCATCAGCACTAGCAACTGCAATATCATCACCTTCGCCTGCTGTCGCAACACCAGTAGCTTCATCCTCTACCGCTGTTTGTGCATCAACGGCTGGAGCAGTTTCCATAGGTGCTTCCTCTTTCTTACCGCAAGCGCCCAATGTCAATGCCGCGGCAACCAAACCAACTGCCAGCAAGCTTTTACGCATGGTGTTGTCGATAGTGTCATTTCTAATAGCCATTTTTATTCTCCATCATTATTTCATTTGTTAAGTTGTATTTGACGAGCAACCATTCGTACATGAATGTCTGCCCTTTAATTGCTTTATGATGCACCGTTAAGCTCTACTATACGTATGATTAATGCTAGCTACCTTAGTAGTTACAACGCAGTTCTGTTAAAACCACGTAACCGAAAGCTTGCGTTTCTGCTTTCTCTAAAACGGTGCTTGTATCATGAAGTGGCAAGGACTCAGTAATAGTAAAGTCAGTAAAATGACGCGACGACCATGCTCATAAATGCTATGTAAAGTAGGCACTGTTCACAAAATCATCTTTACTATCACCTCAATCTCCTCTATGTTAAATAGCATAATACCTGACAGGTATCAAAATCATCTTTTTGCCACATTTTCGCCTTTTTGGGCGCTTTCATTTGCTTAAAACATTTATAACATAAGGAAAATAATTTATGAGTCAATCGAATACCACAGACGTTACTGCCTATATGCAAGCTGTCGGCAAACAAGCACGAGCGGCTTCTCGTGTGCTGGCTGCGGCAAACACTGGTGATAAAAACTCAGCATTAATGGCGATTCATGATGTGTTAAAAGAGGCCAAATCAGATATTTTGGCCGCTAATAAAATCGATATGGATAATGGACAAAGCAACGATTTAGAGGCAGCCTTACTGGATCGCTTAGCGCTAAATGATGCCCGCTTTGACGGTATGCTCCAAGGGTTAAAAGACGTCGCCTCATTACCAGACCCTATCGGCGAAGTCACTGACATGACCTATCAGCCATCAGGGATTCATTTGGGTAAAATGCGGGTGCCACTCGGCGTGGTCGGTATGATTTATGAGTCGCGCCCTAACGTGACCTTAGAAGCGGCTTCATTGGCGCTAAAATCAGGCAACGCTATTATCTTGCGCGGCGGCTCTGAAGCGTTTGAATCCAACCAAGCGATTGCCAAGTGTATCTTGGAAGGACTACAAAAAGTCGGGCTGTCTGAGCACAGTGTGCAAGTATTACAAACGACAGATCGTGCTGCTGTCGGCGAGCTGATCACCATGACAGATTATGTCGATGTCATTGTCCCACGCGGTGGCAAAGGATTGATTGAACGTATCAGCCGTGATGCTCGTGTTCCTGTCATCAAGCATTTAGATGGCAACTGCCATACCTTTATCGATAGCGATGCAGATGCCGAAATCGCCATCAAGGTCAGCGTCAATGCAAAAACCCATCGCTACGGTACGTGTAATACCATGGAGACGCTATTGATCGACGAATCAGTTGCGGGTGAGCTATTACCTAAGATTGCCGAAGCCATCATCGCCGCTGATGATGCGATGCAACTGCGCCTTGATGATAAGTCGCAAGCCATCTTAAATGACAATGCTAAGCTTGCTGGACATCTGTCTGCGGCCACTGCTGAGGATTGGGATACCGAATATTTAGCGCCTATCTTAGCGGTAAAAGTTTTGTCAGGTATTGACGAAGCCATTGAACATATCAACACTCATGGCAGCCATCATACCGACGTCATCATTACCGACAACTATACCAAGTCGCAACGTTTCATCCGTGAAGTTGACTCATCGAGCGTCATGATTAACGCCTCTAGTCGTTTTGCCGATGGTTTTGAGTATGGATTGGGTGCCGAGATTGGCATCTCGACCGATAAAATCCACGCTCGTGGTCCAGTAGGACTTGAAGGTCTCACCTCACAAAAATGGATCGTTTATGGTCATGGTGAGACTCGCGCCTAACGTCTTGTCGCTTAGCCTATCATCCACTCTCTCATTTAACGTATAATCCACAAAAAAACGCCAGCTCAATTGCTGGCGTTTTTTAGTAGTGTCAAATATGTTATATATGCGGCATCAAAACCATGTGTATGGTAGAAGTCATGCGGCACGATAACAAAACAGGCGATAGGAAAGTGGGCTTATGCAGAGTGGTAAAATCAAGCACTGGAATTCAGATAAAGGCTATGGCTTTATCGATGTAGACAACCAAAGTGAAGACGTGTTTTTTCATGTGAGTAAAGTGCGATTATCACAGCCGATAACCGTTGGTCAAAGCGTCTATTTCAATAGTGAGCGTAATGATAAAAACCAACTACGAGCCACTGAAGTCACTTCCAACGAATTGAGTATTTTAGCCACTCCAGACTCAAATATAACCAATCACTATTCAAATACTGGCAGCCGAAACAACCCTACTGATAATAACAAAAACCCGCGACACACTACCCGTGACAATCGTCATAGTCAGCGTGGCAACCAAAACAAGAGAAGCTTAGGCTCTACCCTATTTAGTTTGATTGCTCTTATTGCCGTCGCTGTTTACTTTTTTGGTGATTTGTCGTCTGGGTTTTTGACCGATAGTATTGACCCAACGACGGTATCACAAACCTCATCAGAGGCACAGCCAGCAAAGACAAGCGGCGTCACGGGCGATGCTCAGATAGACAATACCATTGTCCTTATTCAACGAGGCGGGCCTTTTCCTTATCCTCATAAAGATGGCACGACATTTTATAATCGTGAGGGCAGATTGCCCACGCAGTCGCAAGGCTACTACCGCGAATATACCGTGCCGACCCCTGGCGTGTCACATCGCGGTGCACGGCGTATCGTCACAGGTGGTCATCCGCCGACCGTATATTACTTAACCGTTGATCACTATGATAGCTTTCGCAGACTGGACGTAAAATAATATGAGTAAAGCCATCCACTATATTAATCTGGTTTTTGACCAAGATATTAACCAAAAAACTACAGCACTAAATGCTAGCATGCCCGCTCAGACTGTTAACATACCGGTAGACGAGATACTCAATAAAACCACATTATTAACAAACTTAGCCAATGCCTGTAATTTTCCCAGCTATTTTTCACATAACTGGGATAGCGCATGGGACTGTTTAACGGACAGCGAAGTGACTCACCTGATGCTGGATCTAACAGCGGTGGAAAAAATAAACACCGAAGATTTTAATGTTTTCAAAAGCATCATTGAAGATGCCTACAGAGATTTTGGCAAGCCGCAATTATGGGTTATTATGCCGTCCGTGGATGATGCCTAGTCGCCAATCACCACACAAACCTGAATTCGAGATAAAACCATATTTATCCCGAATTCAGGTTAATTTATTTTTATAGAAAGGATTAATATATGGAAATTACCCTAAACGGCTATTACACGCTGATACTAGCCACTCTAGTGCTGCTGCTTGGGCGCTTTTTGGTCAAGAAAATTAAATTCTTAGAAGATTTTAACATTCCAGAGCCTGTTGCTGGTGGTTTGGTCGCAGCAATAGTGGTCTATATTCTAAATATCATTTGGGGATATAGTTTTAACTTTCATCAAGGATTACAGACGGCGACCATGCTGATGTTTTTTGCCTCTATTGGTTTGAGCGCTGATTTTAGTAGACTCAAAGCTGGTGGTACGCCATTGTTGATTTTTACCATCGTTGTGTCCGTTTTTATCGTCTTGCAAGATGTCGTTGGTGTGGCCATGGCAAGCGCGTTGGGACTTGATCCACTACTTGGATTAGTGACAGGTTCTATCGCCCTGACTGGTGGTCACGGTACGGCAGGCGCTTGGGGTATCACCTTGGAGCAAGATTACGGTGTGGTCGGTGCAACGACACTTGGTATCGCCGTTGCCACCTATGGCTTAGTCGCTGGTGGTATCATTGGTGGTCCTGTTGCCCGTCGCCTGATTCAAAAGCTGGGGTTGAAACCAACGCCCGCCAATCCCAATCCTAGTGACATCGAAAAAGTCGCTGGTGCGCAGTCGCTTTATAGCACCAAGCATGATGAAGATTCGGCGAGTAGCAATAAAGAAATTTTTGAAAGACCTGACAGCATGCGTTTTATCACCGCCTCTTCTACTATTGAAACATTGGCATTGTTTGCCGCAGCGTTGGCTTTCGCCGATGTCATGACGCTTGTTGCGCAAGGCACGTGGTTTGAGCTACCTACCTTCGTTTGGGCGTTGGCAGGTGGTGTGATTATTCGTAATGTCTTAACCACTATCTTTAATTTTGATATGTTTGATCGCTCTATCGACGTATTTGGTAACGCTTCTTTGAGTCTGTTCTTAGCCATGGCGCTGCTGTCATTGAAGCTATGGCAGCTGACTGATTTGGCAGGCCCTGTGTTGATTATCTTATTGGTACAGACGGTCATTATGGTTGTTTATGTCTATTTCATAACCTTTAAGGTGATGGGTAAAGACTATGATGCAGCGGTCTTGTCAGCTGGACATTGTGGTTTTGGTATGGGTGCGACGCCTACGGCGATTGCCAATATGCAGGCGGTCACGGATCGCTATCTGCCTTCGCCTAAGGCGTTTTTGATTGTGCCAATGGTTGGTGCATTCTTTGTCGATATCGTCAACGCGACGATCTTGCAGATATTTACTAAACTGCCGTTTATGTAATTTGATAAGCAATAAAGTCGAATTAACCTGAATAAGGCTGGGCTACGCTATCGTAACCCAGCCTTTTTTATTGGTTATTCAACCTTCCTATAAAGGTATGATTGAACTAAGCTAGATCATTACCTAGTATTGAGAGAATAATATGAGTAAAGACAAACTTATCAAGTTATCGAAGGAAGAGGAAGAAGCGCTGTTAGATAATTTGAGAGATTATATGAGCGAAGAGTTTGATTTGGATATCGGTAATTTGCCTGCCAAGTTCTTATTCGATTTTATGGTGGACTTGATCGGCTCTAAAATATATAACCAAGCCATCGATGATGCTGAACCTTGGTTATATGATAGGTTTATGGGCATATTAGAAGACAGTCATGCGCTGAAGAAGGATTAGCTAGAAAACGCATATTAAACTCATCTTTTGATAGTATTTCAAAAACTACATATATTGTGGTTAACCTATGAGAGATAAGGTAATATTGATTTTAATTACGAACAATTATCTAGGTAGAGAAACTATCATGTCAGAAACAAACATTGAGAGCCAATTAGCAAAAATACTATCAGAGTCACCCTCCGCTCCATTCTTGTTTATCGGCTCAGGTTTCTCTCGCAGGTATATCAATATGCCTGACTGGAAGGGATTATTGGAACATTTTTCAAAAAAACCATTCACAAGGTATCTAAGTAAAGTAGATGATAATTATCCAAAAGCAGCATTAGCTTTGGCTGAAGACTTTCATGAAGACTGGTGGGAAGATAATGAACAAAATCCTGATATATATAACTCTGAAAACTGGATAAATAAAATTGAAACTCCTTTAAAGTATGAGATTGCTAAATACTTACAAGATTACTCCATCGATGAAGATTCAATGCAGAACTCTGAATTAGTTGAATTGATGAACGATAATGTAGTTATAGACGGAATTATCACGACAAACTGGGACTTGTTACTTGAAAATATTTTCCCTAAATTAAAAGTGTATGTAGGGCAATCAGATATATTGTTTAAACATCCACAAGCAGTAGGTGAAATTTTTAAAATCCATGGTTGTTGCTCTAACTTTAATAGCCTTGTATTGAGTAGTAATGACTATGAAAATTTTAATGATAAAAACCCATATTTAGCAGCAAAATTAATCTCAATTTTCTTAGAAAAGCCCGTTATATTTCTAGGCTATTCCCTGTCAGATGACAATATCAAGAATATTCTCGAGAAAATTGAAAATGTCATTGATTCAGAAGATAAGATTATTAAACTGTCAAAAAATATGATATTCGTTAGTAGAGCAAATGGTGGTGAAGATGAAATGTCTCGCTTAGAAATGCCCATAAATGATAAGAGGCTTACATTTACACATATCAAAACCGATGATTTTGGCAAAGTTTTTAAAGCGCTACAGTACGCTGAAAGGAAAATACCTATCGATTTTTTAAGGATTTTCAAAGAGCAGATTTATAATATTGTCAATTCGAAAGAGAAAGCTGACTTAAGACTGAGACATGTTGATTTTGATAGCTTAATGGAAGGTGATGATATTGAATTTGTAGCTGGTGTTGGTGTAGCCTCTATCTCAGAGTTTGGAATCAAAGGGATATCTGGTATAACAGCTAAAGATTTGATAAAAGATATAGTATGTGATGATTTGCATATTTCTAGTGATGAAATCATAAAAATACTACCAAACTTAATAAAAAGAACGCCTACATACATACCAATAAGAAAATACTTAAATAGTGGCGACTTACAATTGAAAAATGATGAATTCACAGTAAACAAGAGATTAAAACTTTCTACAAAGAGCTATATTGATAAAATAACTAACTCAAAAAAAATGTCCACAGACCTCAAAGGTGTAAGTAACTATAATGATATTATAAATAGCACATCTTATGATGAAAACAAAAAGTTAGACTTGTTAGGAGTGTGGCTTGCTTCGAACAAGACTATAGAAAACTGTGCAAACATCAAGGAAGAACTTAAGAGTAATTATGACGAATGGGTTGCTAAGTCTAACTACAGTAATTTCAAACGCTTAGTCTGCATTATTGATGAAATAGCAAATAACGATCTGAAAACATAATATGATTTCTATTCCTAGCTTAACAATATAAAGCACATACATTCTATAAATTATTTATACTTAATCTAAAATATATATGAGCAAATGCAGCAATAGCTAAAAAGTCAAAACCAGCTGACCATAAAAAAACCGCCTAGCCATTCAGCTAAGCGGTTTTTCATTTAAAGCTTCAAACTCAAAGCTTAAGACTTACTGATTTTTTTCGTAAACTGGTAACTCTTTGCAGATCGCTTCTACTTTACCGCGTACTTCAGTAGCGACGGCTTCATCACCGCGGCTATCTAATACATCACAAATCCAACCTGCCAAATCACCCGCTTGCGCTTCGTTGAAGCCGCGAGTAGTGATTGCTGGCGTACCGATACGAATACCAGACGTTACGAACGGAGATTTTGGATCATTTGGTACAGCATTTTTATTCACAGTAATATGCGCATCGCCAAGCCATTTGTCCGCTTCTTTGCCCGTCATTTCTTGCTTAACGAGGCTGATCAGCATGAGATGGTTTTCAGTACCGCCAGAGATGATTTCATAGCCGCGGTCTTGAACCACTTTTGCCATCGCTTTAGCGTTTTTAACCACTTGCTGCTGATAAGTAGAAAAGTTATCTTCTAACGCTTCTTTAAAGCAAACCGCTTTTGCCGCGATGACATGCATCAACGGGCCACCTTGGTTACCTGGGAATACGGCAGAATTGAGCTTTTTAGCAAGTACTTCATCACGTGCCAAAATCATACCTGAACGCGGGCCACGTAAGGTTTTGTGCGTAGTTGTTGTAACCACATCAGCGAACGGTACTGGGTTTGGATAAACACCACCAGCAACTAGACCAGCAACGTGCGCCATATCTACTAGCAAATAAGCACCAACTTCATCAGCGATTTCACGGAAACGTGCCCAATCGACTACCTGTGAATACGCTGAAAAACCAGCAATAATCATTTTAGGCTTATGCTCTTTTGCCAAACTTTCAACTTGGTCATAATCGATAAGACCAGTGCCTTCGACCAAGCCGTACTGTACGGCATTGTAGTTCAGACCTGAAAAGTTAATGTGTGCGCCGTGAGTCAAGTGACCACCTGCGTCTAAGCTCATGCCTAGTACGGTGTCATTTGCTTCAAGTAACGCTAAAAATACGGCAGAGTTTGCTTGACTACCAGAATGTGGCTGGACGTTGACGTACTCAGCACCGAACAACTCTTTTGCACGATCAATCGCCAATTGCTCTACAACGTCTACATGCTCACAACCACCATAGTAACGCTTGCCAGGATAGCCTTCAGCGTATTTGTTGGTTAGATCTGTGCCTTGCGCTTCCATCACTGCTTGCGAGCAGTAGTTTTCAGACGCAATCAATTCGATATGGTTTTCTTGACGAACGCTTTCTGCAGCCATCGCTTCAGCAAGTACTGGATCAAAATCTTTGATAGAAATATCTTTAAACATAGTGATGTCCTAGGTAGTGACTGTCATTGAAAAATGTCGTTGAAAAGAAGCTTATAGGCTGCCCACAATAAAACAATTACTGTATCAACGTCGCTCAAAGTACCAGCGGTACTTTTACGCTCAGTTTTATGGTATGACCATTATTGTGAATTGAGTCTATTAGCAAAGATAAGTAGGAGTAAGCAGAGGCAATAGGCCTGTCATTAACTTGTCCAATTCGGCAATAAACTCGATACGCGTTGGCATCAAAATCATCGCTAAACATTAAGTGTAACATGAAAATTTGTGCGGTGAGCGCAAAAAAACCTCACTGTAAGCTGAGTGAATTAAATGGTGATATAACGCAGATAAATAGCCAATAAAATAAATGGTTTACCGCTATCATATTGCTCCTAGCCTGTTGTTGGTCAGCAGATTAGTAGCAATATTTATCTATTGACTGGCTACTTAACGGATATTTAACTGTCAGTAGTGACAAATGCTGGCAAGAAAGTTTCGCTGATCAGCAGCTGGCGACCATACCAATCATAACGTGTTTGCCGTTGCCAACCCTCACTTGTCTGCTGGATAAAACGCTGATTGGGCAAAGTCCGGCTGCGTTTAAATAACACATAACCGATGGGTGTGCCTTTGAGCTGCTGTAGACGGCGGGCGTTACCTTTGAGACTGGGTAACGGAAAGATACTTTGCGCGGCCACCCACGGGCGCGCGTCATTGCCATATAGTTGCGCTTCACGCACCCATGCTAGCATGGGACGATTTAGCATGGCACCTGTGACATTCAATTGTTTTTTTTGTGCCAATGACAGCAATCGGTAGCCCTCAAAGCTACGCTCCACGCGCAAGGGCTGCCCTGCTTTCACTTCCAACACCGCCGTGAGAGAGCCTGCGACATTGAGCCACGAGAGTAGCTCACTAGGAGGAGACAAATGAGTAAGACAAATAAAAGGAGTACTGGACATAGTTAACGGCTAATAGTGACATAATAATAAAAAAGAAAGCGAGCGGTAGGCGTATTAAGCAAAGCCTATTGATTGGTATCAAAGGCTGGCATATTATCCGCATTAAAGGGCAATGCCTCAAACGCTTGCTGACGATACTGCGCCATATGCTCACGGTCTTGGGCGCAAAAATTGGCGATAGCTGGCACAAAACGTGGGTCATAAATACGGTGGATAGAGTGTGTCGTCGTTGGAATAAAACCACGAACCAGCTTATGCTCGCCTTGCGTACCCGGATCAAAATACTTAAGCCCTTGCTCGATGGCAAACTCTAAACCTTGATAATAACACAGCTCAAAGTGTAAACTGTCGTACTCACCCAGTGCTCCCCAATAGCGACCATAAAGAGTGGCATTTTCGCTATGGCGATCATCGTATAAAAACAAGCTACTGGCGATAATTTCTCCAGAGGCATCTAACGCTTGTGCGAGCATTAAGTGCTCAGACATAGTCGCTGCCAGTGCCATAAAAAAATCTATTGTCAAATAAGGCTGTTGTCCACGTACTGCATAGGTCATCACATAACAATGATAAAAGGCTTTCCAGTCCTCGTCAGTAATAGCGGCACCGCATTTACGTTGGCAAATGATGCCTTGCTCGGCGACCTTACGACGCTCAGCACGGATGGTTTTACGTTTTTTGGCTTTTAGCGTCGCTAAGAATGCTTCAAAATCAGCAAACGGTTGGCAGTCTTGTAGCAAGTCTTTATTTTGCCATAAGAACTGGCAGCCTTGACGTTCCAGTATGGGCATGTCAATTGCGGTTGATTCTAAACCATTATCTTGAGCGGCTAGCAAATGCGCTACATCAATATCAGTAGGCATAGATGCCGTGGCAATTGTAGCCAATTCAGGCGTAATGAATAATCCGTGCCAGCTTGAGGCACCTACTTGCTGAGCAATATCATCGACGCCTGCGATAGCTGTCTTTATGATATCGGTGGTTAACGTCTCACCTTTTGCCAACCAAAGCCGCTGACCCGTAATCGGTGTATAGGGCACGCTGGTGACCAGCCTTGGATAATAATCCACCCCATAACGCGCATAAGCTTCTGCCCATGAATGGTCAAACACAAACTCGCCACGATGATGACCTTTTAGGAATACTGGCAACACCGCCACAGGATGCGTGACTGTTTGCGCAGCTTCGTTAATCGCAGAATGGTTTTCGCTATGGTTTTCATTATGATCAGCGTGGTCTATCGAGCTGTCGCTTTGACTATTTGCGACACGATGTACCAACACAAATATCGGCAACCAGCCTGCCTGCTCACCAATCGCGCCAGTGTCAGCTAACGCTTGCCAAAAAGCAAACGACATAAAAGGGGTATCGGGGGTTTGCCAGTCTGCTTGACTCTGCCAGCTGGTGTCATTGAGTAATGCATATTGTAAACTCATAATACTCACTATTTATTTTTATATGGGCGTAGTTTTTTATACCTTGTTTCGTATATGACTGGCCTAGCAAAATTCTACTCAAACTCTGTCACAATTATGCTCTCATCATTTTCAGATATTACGAATAAAATAGATAACAATGCGCTCTCGATAATAAAAGCCATCCCAATACAGTCACCTCTAAAAACATAGATAATTTGGTTTGTCAGCTCATTTCTGACAGAAGAGTAAGAATCACTTAGTCACGACTCATATCTATGATATGACTGGCAGTTTTTTGAATAATGATTGTATTATTCATCCTTTTATGACGAATATTAGCAGGCAGTGTTTGTATAGAAAGGATGAAATTTTTATCGATGACTGGTAGAATAAGGCTCTTAACAGCTTAATGTAATTAAGACATATTAGAAACAACCGAAAACACTACACTTAGTTCATTATGCGATATTGACATCGTATCAGATTTATAATCAGTTAACTATGATGTAGCGTCCGCACTCTATTTTTAAGTCATTCATATGAGCAGGTCGTTCAGACAAGACAGTCAAACTGCCGCTTAACGAAGAAAAATTCTAAGCAGACTCGATGGTTTCTAAGAAACTGTCTACAAAAAACTAGCGACACATTATTTAGTATCGTTGCATGATCCATTATTACGTCAGAGCTGCATGGAATTATTAACTTATATTTGAGCCTTATTATTAATTACAACTAAAAGGAATGCCCAACTAATGTCTAAAATTATTTATACAAAAACTGACGAAGCACCAGCGCTCGCAACCTTATCATTTTTGCCAATTGTAAAAGCTTTTACTCAAACAGCAGGCATCGAAGTTGAAACCAGCGATATCTCTGTTGCTGCCCGTGTGTTGGCTGAGTTCCCAGAGTACTTAACGGAAGAGCAGCGCGTTCCTGATAATCTGGCTGAGCTGGGTCGTCTGACTCAAGATCCAGACACCAATATCATTAAACTGCCTAATATCAGTGCTTCTGTTGGACAGCTAAAAGCTTGTATCAAAGAATTACAAAGCAAAGGCTACGCTATCCCTGATTTTCCAGATGATCCCAAGACAGAAGAAGAAGAAGAGATCCGTAAGCGTTATGGTAAAAGCTTAGGCAGTTCTGTCAACCCAGTCTTGCGTGAAGGCAACTCAGATCGCCGTGCACCAAAAGCGGTTAAAAACTATGCACGCAAGCATCCACACTCTATGGGTGAATGGAAGCAATGGTCACAGACCCACGTATCGCACATGCACAGTGGCGATTTCTATGCTGGTGAGCAATCTATCACTTTGGATAAAGCACGTACTGTACGTATGGAACGTGTTGCTGAAGATGGCACTATTCATGTCTTCAAAACAGGCATTGCCTTGCTGGATAAAGAAGTCATCGACTTAATGTTTATGAGCAAAAAATCATTGCTTGAGTTTTATGAGCGTGAAATGGAAGATTGCCGCGAAGCTGGTATCTTGTTTTCACTGCACGTAAAAGCCACGATGATGAAAGTATCGCATCCTATCGTGTTTGGTCATGCAGTCAAAACTTATTATAAAGATGCCTTTAATAAGCATGGCGCTTTCTTTGACGAGCTAGGTATCAATGTCAATAACGGCATGGCAAGTTTGTACGAAAAAATCGCTGAGCTACCAGCCAGTAAGCGTGAAGAAATCGAACGCGATTTACATGCTTGCCAAGTGCATCGTCCACGCCTCGCGATGGTTGATTCATCAAAAGGTATCACCAACTTTCATTCACCAAGTGATGTAATTGTCGATGCCTCTATGCCAGCGATGATTCGTTCAGGCGGTAAAATGTGGGGCGCTGATGGCAAAATGTATGACTGTAAAGCGGTCATGCCTGAATCTACCTTTGCTCGTATCTATCAAGAAATGATTAACTTCTGTAAATGGCATGGTAACTTTGATCCAACCACGATGGGTACGGTTCCTAACGTTGGTTTGATGGCACAAAAAGCCGAAGAGTATGGCTCGCATGACAAGACTTTTGAGGCAAGTGGTTCAGGATTGGCTCGTATTGTCGATGAAGATACTGATGAGGTATTGCTTGAGCAGCAGGTTGAAAACGGCGATATTTGGCGCATGTGTCAGGTTAAAGATGAGCCTATCCAAGATTGGGTAAAACTTGCCGTACGCCGTGCCCGTGAATCAGATACGCCTGTTATCTTTTGGCTAGACCCTTACCGTCCGCACGAAAACGAGCTGATCAAAAAAGTTCAAACTTACTTAAAAGATCATGATACTACAGGCCTACATATTGAAATCATGTCACAGGTTCGTGCGATGCGTTATACGCTAGAGCGCGTTGCCCGTGGTCTGGATACTATCTCTGCGACCGGTAATATTTTACGTGATTACTTGACTGACTTGTTCCCAATTTTAGAATTAGGAACCAGTGCGAAAATGCTGTCAGTCGTACCATTAATGAAAGGCGGCGGTTTGTTTGAAACGGGCGCTGGTGGTTCTGCACCTAAACACGTTCAACAGCTACTAGAAGAGAACCATTTACGTTGGGATTCATTGGGTGAGTTCTTAGCCTTGACCGTGTCTTTGGAGCATTTGGCCAGTCACGATAACAATGCTAAAGCGCAAATCTTGGCGGATACATTGGACACGGCGACAGAGAAACTGTTGTTAAACAACAAAGGTCCATCACGTAAAACAGGTGAAATCGATAACCGTGGTAGTCATTTCTATCTGGCGATGTACTGGGCACAGGAGCTTGCGGCACAAGATAAAGATGCTGATCTTAAAGCAAAATTTGCACCGCTGGCAGAAAAACTTGAGAGCAACGAAGCTGCTATCGTCAAAGAGCTGAATGAAGCTCAAGGCAAGCCTGTAGACTTAAAAGGTTACTACTTGGCAGACGAAGCATTGGCTGAACAAGCGATGCGTCCAAGCACGCTATTCAATGCAGCAATCGCCTCATTGTAATTGAGTCATGTGCTAATACAGCAAACAATTGGGCTTAATTTTCTTTATTTATAAAGATTTTTGAACCCAGTTAAGCAAAATAAAAACGCCGCTTAGGTCTCAGACTTAAGCGGTGTTTTTTATGCTTGAACATAAGACAGTACGTTTAAAACGTTACTTTTAAAATATAGTCAGAGCACTTTTAAACCGCTACGGTGTTACCCACCCTAGATGTACTCAGTGTACTATCTGCGGTCGGTCGCCTTGTAGCGATTCTAAAATTCCTTGACTATATCACTTATAAACAGCAAAAAACTGCCAATAAAAAAGCCACCTACATAACTGTAGGTGGCTTTTTGACATTGATAAGTTCAGCGATACTTTTGTGAATATTGATACTTTTATCAATAGTATAAAATTCTGATAACTGCTGACTCAGTGCTATATACTTTTTAAACATTCATGTGCTTGATAACCGCTTTACCAAACTCAGAAGTACTGAGCAAGATAGCATCTGGCATGAGACGCTCAAAATCATAAGTGACCGTTTTATTAGCGATAGCGCCTTGAATACCATTGATAATGAGATCAGCGGCTTCTGTCCAACCCATGTCTCGTAACATCATCTCAGCTGATAAAATTAATGAGCCAGGATTTACTTTATTCTGACCCGCATATTTAGGTGCTGTGCCATGAGTTGCCTCATAAACCGCAATTGCGCCGCCTTTGTTAGCGCCCGGTGCGATACCAATACCGCCCACTTCGGCTGCTAAGGCATCAGAGATATAATCACCGTTTAAGTTTAGCGTCGCAACGACTGAATAATCCGCAGGACGCATCAAGATTTGCTGCAAAAAGGCATCAGCAATGACGTCTTTGATAATAATATCATTGCCTGTTTTTGGATTTTTCATTGTCATCCAAGGACCACCATCTAATAATTCTGCATCGAAGCGTTCTGCGGCCAGCTCATAGCCCCATTCCTTAAATGCGCCTTCGGTATACTTCATAATATTGCCTTTGTGCACTAAAGTCACACTGGGCAAATCATTATCGATAGCATGTTGAATGGCTTTACGCACCAGACGCTGCGAACCTTCTTTGGATACTGGCTTGATGCCGATACCGCAATCATCATCGAAGCGGATCTTCGTAACGCCCATCTCTTCTTTTAAAAATTTAATAATTTTCTTAGCATCCTCACTGCCCGCTTTCCATTCGATACCCGCATAGATATCTTCTGAATTTTCACGGAAAATGACCATATCTGTCAGCTCAGGATGCTGAACAGGACTTGGTACACCTTCAAACCAACGAACTGGGCGCTGACACACATAGAGGTCAAGCTCTTGACGTACCGCTACGTTCAATGAGCGAAAGCCACCGCCAACTGGCGTGGTCAATGGGCCTTTGATACTGATAACATAGTCTTTTAAAATCTCTAGCGTCTCGCTTGGCAGATAGTCACCATCATATATTTTAGCGGCTTTTTCGCCGAGATAAGCCTCCATCCAAATGATGGACTGTTTGCCATGATAAGCTTTCTCCACGGCCGCATTAACCACTTTTATCATGACCGGCGTGATATCGACCCCGATACCATCGCCTTCAACGAACGGGATGATAGGATGATTGGGTACATTTAGCGACAGATCAGCGTTCACGGTAATTTTTTCGCCGTCTCTTGGGACGATAACCTTCTCATAAGACATGGATAAAACTCCTTGGTTGTATGTTAGATATCGCAAGCATCCTTAGCACTCTGTTATGCTAGCCACTCTATTATTATTTATGCCGCTTTAAACGTGGGTTAGCCAAACTAAAAACTCTGAGCAATAGGTCTGAGCAATAGGTCTGAGCAATAGGTAAGTTGCGATATGCTGATAAATGATTTAAAAAATAAATAAGTGAAATAGCGATGCACTGAATAATCATTTATTGACTTAACGATACTGTAAAAATCCCTTTAGTAAAATAGCATCCACACAGACTGTTATAATAACGCGCAAAATAACAAAGATACTTTATATAAAATCCACAAATTTGCCGCTTATAGCGTTGATTTAAAAAAACAACGTTTTATTAGGGTGTGTCCTCGTTTTAAAAATCGTAAATTGAGGACACGCCCTACCCTCAAAATATGCACAAAATAATGATTCAAATTTAGGAAATCCCAAACCATGTCAACCTCTAGTCTGATTTTATTCAATAAACCTTATGGGGTGCAAAGTCAGTTTCGTGATGACAGCAACAATGATCACACCACCCTATCACAGTATTTTACCGATAAGTCTTTACGGATTGCTGGTAGGCTTGATGCCACCTCAGAGGGTTTGCTGATTTTAACGAGTGATGGTCGAGTCAATAAAGCCATTACCCAGCCACCTTCTGCTGCTAATTTTGCAAAAAACCGTCATAAGCAAGGCAAAACTTACTTGGTGCAAGTTGAAGGCACAGCAACGCCAGCGCAGTTGAATGAGCTTGCCTCTGGCGTACATTTAAAAGATGGCAAGACACTACCGGCGACGGCTCTCATGGTAGAAGAGGCAAACTTACCCATTGATTTATGGCAACGTGAGCCGCCTATTCGTGAGCGTAAGAATGTACCGACTTCATGGCTCATGCTGACGATTTATGAAGGTAAGAATCGCCAAGTCAGACGCATGACAGCGCAGGTTGGACTGCCTTGCCTGCGTTTGATACGCTGGTCAGTAGCAGGGTTTGAATTGGGTGATTTAGCCGTTGGTGAGTTTGTGCGCATTCATCTCACTAGCGAACGCTGTCAGCAATTAGGCATTCTTGATTAATTGTTACTATCAATCTACTAGTATCTCATTGCTGATTGCTCGTGACTGGCATCTGCTTATTAGGGCATATCCTTATTTCTATCAGCTTTTTAGATCAGAATACGTCTTAGTCATTGGCTTTGGTAGCAATTAAAACCAATTACGACTTGCCAAACATCGCGTCTCGAACGAGCAAGGTTTATCTGCTAAGCTTCAGAACACCATTGTTTAGCTATCATAAGTCTCATCCACTTATCATTTAATTTTTTATTATAGGGATATGTTATGTTTGTTTCTCGTCGTTGGATTTTGTTGGCCACTAGCGTTTCTACAGCGCTTATACTGAGCGCCTGTCAGCCGACAAAAGACAACGATGACACAGATTCTAATGCAGCGACCCCACCTGTGACTGATATCGTCGATGCTCCAAATGACGTTGACGCTGATAACGACCTAGCAGCTGGCGAAAACAGCGCGGATGAGAGCCAAATGACCGATATACTCAGAGACTATACAAGGTCGATGACTAGAATGCATGATGAGATGATGATCGGTATGGGTTATAACGATCCTGATACAGCCTTTGCTAAAGCGATGCTTGGCCACCACCGCGGTGCCGTAGAAATGGCAAAAATTCAGCTGAAATATGGTACTGACGAAGAGATGCGTCAATTGGCACAAGAGATTATCACCGCTCAGCAACTTGAAATAGATATTTTGAATAAATGGCTTGCTAGCCACCCTGATACAGCCAAACCTAAACCCAACACTGAAGCGATGCAGCAAGCGTATGCCAGAAGCATGGATGTCTTAAATGGCGAGATGGTATTGGGTATCGCCGATCCTGTGCCTGACATGGCATTTGCACGTGGTATGCTGCCGCATCACATTGGCGCGGTAGCGATGGCAAACATTCAGCTGAAATATGGCACTGACGAAGAGATGCGTCAATTGGCACAAGATATCATCGATGGTCAGCAGACTGAGATTGAGCATATGCAACAATGGATTGCAGATGCTAATGCTAGTACCGATAAAAATACTAAAGAGATACAGGGCACAAGTGAAGCGGATAATCATCAGCAATCTGAGCAAGCTGCTTCTTAGGTGCTGAATTACTAAACGCTGACTTACCTATTAATTTTTATTACGTTTGAAAAAGACTGCCAGTCATTACACAAAACCCCTGCCAAATAATATTATTTGGCAGGGGTTTTATTTTTAATAAATTATTGAACAGAATAGTGAGAAAAAGTACATTCACATTAATACATTTAGCAATGTATTTAACTTTGATAATGCTCTATAGCGTTAAGCCATGCTTGCCAGCCTGCATCGACTGGAGAAGAGTTATCACTGACTCCTGACGATTGATTTGCTTTTGCCAAGTGCAAGCTCACTTTATGCGGAGATGCTTTGTCGATGGCTTTGTCGATGGCTTCATCAGCCGCCTTAGGCAGCACATTAACACGCATCAACTCATCACGGCGAAACAGATGACACTCAATGTCACGCTCCACATTACTCAGCAACGCCAATTGTTTACTGTCAGCTTTGATACCGTCAAGCGCCACAATGACATCGTTCGCTGAAATACCTGCACTAGCAGCGACACTAGCACGTGTCACGCGATTGACTTTGAGTCCAGCAGGTGTTTCAGTACAGCGCATGCCCCAAGGCACATGCTTGTCAGCCGTCTCTTTGCTATTACTATGCATGCTGATACCGTTTGCCGCCAGCAGCGCTTCAATTGGCAACTCTTCAACACCATTGACATAACGATACTCAAAGTCTTCCCAATCCGCTAATGGCATGAACTGCCCAATGACTGTACCCATATCAGCACTATTGATGCCAATGCGTTTATTGTCGTTTTGCTTTGCTTGAGTATAAAAAGCCTTGACCACATCAAACAGACGATAGCGACCATTGCTCTTTTGGAGCAGCGTCAAATCCAAACATAACGCCACCAATGCGCCTTTGTTGTAATAACTGATACCAGCATTGCCTGTATTTTCATCGTTACGGTATAGCTTAATCCACGCATCAAAGCTCGACTCTGCAACGCTTTGATACGCGCGACCCGCGGTTTGATAGTAACGATTAATTTGCTCAGCCAGTAGCTTGAGATAGCTTGGCTTATCAATCACGCCCG
Source organism: Psychrobacter sp. NC44 (assembly GCF_904846655.1). Classification (NCBI taxonomy): domain Bacteria; kingdom Pseudomonadati; phylum Pseudomonadota; class Gammaproteobacteria; order Moraxellales; family Moraxellaceae; genus Psychrobacter; species Psychrobacter sp. NC44. Next base: position 164,145 of record NZ_CAJHBN010000003.1, read on the forward strand.
ACGCTTGCAACATAAAGTCATCGATATACGAAGTAAATCCCTCAAATACCCATAGCAGTGGTGTAAAAGCCTCGCGGCGCAAATCGACATCCAACATAACATCTGGGCGTACCGTTTTGACCCACCACGAATGAAAATACTCATGGCTGCATAAGCCCAAAAATCGCTGATAATCGGTGCTTGGTATTTTTGGCTCATCAAGAGTTGGTAAGTCTCGGCGCGGCGTAATGAGACTGGTCGAATTGATATGCTCAAGTCCACCATAATCCTGACCACTGGCAAAGGTCATAAAAGTATAATCATTAAATGGCGCATCACCCAACCAATCTAAATAGCACTGACAGATCTGAGTGATATCCTGCTGTAGCCTGCCCATATTGGCGCTGTGCTTACCTGAGAGATAAAAACGATGAGGTAGCGTCTGATGCGTACTGTCTTGAATAATAAAGTCAAACTTATCTTGCTCTGCAATCTCAAACGGGTAATCAATAAGGTCGTGATAACTGCCTGCTTGTAGTCCATAGCTATGCTGCCCATCAAGACGTAAATGAGTAGACTCTAATCCACATGCCAATAGCAGCCGACTCTCGTCTTTACCTGCTAAAAATGCTGCTGGCACTGCTAAGCTAGCTTGTACAGCTCGATGCTCCTGCCCTTCTACAGCCAATGCCAATGAGGTGAAATTCCCATACAAACGTTGCTGATCGACATAGGCAGTACGTACCGATAAATCATAGCAATAAACTTCATAGTGGACACTGATGGCTTGCCCTGCTTTAGCTTTTGGTAATTGCCACGTGTTTTTATCTATTTTGTGCGCGCGATAAGTCTCGTGAGTATCGTCATCCATGATTTGGCTGTCTAATGCTTTACTATCTAGCATCTGGCTGTCTAACACCTGGCTGTCTAACACCTGGCTGTCTAACACCTGATAATGCACCGCGGTAATGTTGCGCGCAAACTCACGCATCAGATAACTGCCTGGTATCCACGCTGGCATCCAAAGTTGAGGCGCATCATTTACTGCCGTAAAATTGAGCGACACATCAACCAAGTGCTCAGAAAAACGCTCGAAATTGAGTCGATAATTGATATCAGCTTTAGCTTTATGGTGATCGCTGATTGTATTGGCATCCGATAGCTGACAGCCTGAATTATTAGCAAATGAAGTCATTGTCTTTATATCCTTATTTATATCATTATGGTAAAAGCCATTGTCCAAAAACGCAACTGGCAAACCCCGAATATCCATTTACGGTCTTCAAACCACAAAAAACTGTGTTTATTTTCATAAAAAACGACATTTATCAGTATAAAATAGCATTTTTTATTGTTTTTACCTTGAAAGTTATATGAGCCATCTCAATTAAAGATGCTAACTGCTAAAGTTACTTTAATAAACTGATGATAATTGACTAATGACGTGGCTATTTGGCTTGCTGATTGGATTTTTTAGGTTTATTGCAACCGTATTTAATTTTTTACATAGATATATTTAGGATAACTTATGACTATTATTGCAAAAGACACTGCCGTCAAATTCAATTACACACTAAAAGACGACGAAGGCAACATTCTTGACCAATCACCAGAAGGTCAACCACTTGCGTACTTACATGGCCACAGCAACATCATTCCAGGCCTTGAGCAACAGCTAGAAGGTAAATCTGCTGGCGAACAAGTCAATGCTGTTGTTGAACCTGCTGATGGCTACGGCGAATATCAAGAGCAAGCGGTACAACATGTACCACGTGATAACTTCCAAGGCGTTGAAGATATCCAGCCGGGTATGCAGTTTCAGTCAGAAGCTGGCGGACAAGTAATGCTAGTTACCGTTACTGAAGTAAATGACAAAGAAGTGACCGTTGATGCAAACCATCCATTGGCTGGTAAGCGTTTGACGTTTGATGTTGAAATCCAAGAAGTGCGTGCAGCGACTGAAGATGAACTAAACCATGGTCATGTCCATGGCGCTGGTGGCGTTGAGCACTAATCTCTTCTAGAGTATAGTGAGATGTTAAATGGTAGTCTTTATTAAGATTGCCATTTGTTCAAAAAAGGTCAGTGGCTTTGTCTACTGACCTTTTTTTATGGCTATTATTTATCACAATCACCTTTTTAAAATATGAGCCTCTTAGGTGTACATTAAGTAACCTGACAGGCTTACAAACTATTCACTGCTACTGTGTTACCTATTAGGATCTATTAGCTAGTTAGGCGTGTTTCTCAATTAATATATAGCAGACGTAACAAAGCCGCATAACGACAAGCGTTATGCGGCTTTTATCACTAACCATCCATGTTATCGTTACATGATACCTAATCCCGGAGTATCCTATAACTGACAGGCATCTAGCCTTATCATCCTTAATCAGCAAACCACCTATCCCTGATGCGACCTTTGAGATACCAATCCCTAGTATCAATGAACCTTTTCGTTCAATCGTGCCGTACAGTTATAATCGCAGATTGCCTCATGGTTAGTAAGAGGTATAAACGTCAATCCATGTAAGCATATGCTTACGTGGATTTTAATCACAGCCTTTTTGGCTGACAATACTGACCGTTTATAGCTTCTCTTCAGGGCTTAACAATGCTTTAGGTTCAGCGCTCAGCATAATATAGGCCGCTTCATTGATGAAGGCTTCGTCTTCCGGTAGCTCTGGGCGCTCCTTGGCTTTCATGCGACTGCGCTCTTCAAATTTTGCATCCATTGCTGCTTGATAGGTGTTCCAATTGGCATAAGGGCGCTCACCCGTTGCAATAAGACGTTTATTTTCAGCCTCTAGTGAACGCTTTTCAATCAACTGCATCTTAGCGCGGCGGCTATTGATATCAAGTGGAATTGGTTTTTTCTCATCTTCCATATCGCGAATGTTGTTTAGCGCTGAGAGATAAACAAACTGTGGGTTTTGCTCTTGACGAATTTTAGACTGCTGGTTAAGTGTCGCTAACGTCGTATCAGTGAACTTACCTTCAGGCTTGTAAGGCGCCGTTTTGATGGTATCCCAAGGTAACGCTTTTTTCTGCGCACGTTCGCCAAAAGTGGCATCATCGTAGATATTGACCAACTCTACATCAGGTACAACACCTTTATTCTGCGTACTACCACCAGTGATGCGATAGAATTTGCGCTGCGTTAAAGTGGCTGAACCCAATGCCAAATTATCGAGTTGAATCTGCGCTGAACCTTTACCCGTTGTCGTACTGCCAACCACTAGCCCACGACCGTAATCTTGGATAGCCGCGGCAAATATCTCACTGGCTGAGGCAGACGCTAGGTTGGTAATAACGACCACTTTGCCATCATAAAGTTGCTCACCGCCATCATCGTCACGGTAGACCTGAATGTTGCCGCGATTGTCACGGATTTGCACCATCGGTCCACTCTTGATAAAGAAGCCAAGCATTTTTGCTACTTCATCCAATGAACCACCTGGATTATTGCGCAAATCAACCACGAGGCCATCAATATTTTCTTTATTCAACGCTTTCAATGCTTTTTCGGTATCGATACTGACGCTGCGATAATCTTCACCGTTACGGCGTGCCTGATAATTCAGATAAAAGCTTGGTATCTCAAGGACGCCGATGCGTTTTGGCGTTTTATCAATATTAGGGCGCTGTACTTCTACCACGCGCTGGGTAACCCCTGACTCTTCTTGTTGAATAATGTCACGAACCACCGTCACGTTACGGGCACTGGCATCAGGGGTATTTGGCTGACGCACTTTGATGGTCACTGACGTGCCACGTTTACCGCGAATCAAGCTCACAATCTCACGCGTTGACCAGCCAACCACGTCTGTCATGTTCTCGCCATCTTTGGCAATACCGATAATCAAATCATTGGGTTTAATCTGACCAGATTTGGCTGCTGGACCACCATCGACCAAGGTCACGATGCGAGTATAATCTGGGTTTTTACGGTCAGGACGAATAGAGACGCCAATGCCTTCTAATTGCAGGCTAGATTGGATTTGCAATTCGTTGGCCTGAATCGGTGCATAATAATTACTGTGCGGATCGTAAGTCAGCATCGCCGTATTTAAGATGGTTTCCATGATTTCATCGTTTGTGAGACGCTTAAACTGCTCTTGCTGTCGCGATAAACGGTTTTGTAAAATCTCGCTTGGTGTACGTTGGTCGTTGCGCACCAAATCTTGTCCACGAGTAATATCTGGATTGCTCAGGAATACTTTTTCTTTGGCTTTTTCATCTTCTTGGCCCAAGGTAATACTCATCAGCTGAAATTTCAGCTGACGCGTCCAATAATCACGCTGCTCTTTTTTGGTTTTAAAATGATTGAGTTTTTCACGGTCAAGCACGATCGTATCATCACTCGTCAAATCAATATCGGTTTTTAGCATCTTGCTCGCCATCGCAAAATACTCATTTGAGCGTTTGCGATAGCGTTCAAAGACCTCTACTCCTGCAGATAAGTCGCCACGCTTGAGGCGAGCACCGAATTCATCGGCGTATTTTTTCTTAAACTCATCCACATCAGACTGCAAAAACAACGTATGGTTTGGGTCAAGGCTATCGATATACATAGACAAGATTTCGCTGCCCGTTTTGCTATCTAGCGGCTGATTCAAATAGTGGCTACGATCCAGCAATGCGGCTACTTGGCGAGTGGTGACTTTTTGTTCAGGGGTTTGTACAAAGCCTTCAGTATTGGTGTCGGCCATTGCCGTCCCGTAGCTCTGGGTGAGAATAATACCGGCGATGCCCACTGACGCTGCACTGAGTAACCACTGTGCTGGTTGTTTTTTCATCATATATACCTAGTTATTTTACGTTAATAATATTATTTGTTTTATAAAAATCAAAAGTGACTGAATCAATCGCCGCCTATAAATGCTTTATCTTTAAGTCACGAAATACTTATCTACCATTATCAATCGAATATGTATTCAATGATACTTTCTAAAATCTAAAACGATACTTTCTAAAATACTATTTTCTGAATAATTATGGTCACTAAATGCCATTGCTGTTTGCTAATATGTTGTTAAAAATCACTCAATATTATCATGCACATAGATATCCAACTGTCTCAAACTGTATAAGCAATCTTACACGCTACGCCTGCACATACCAAACTTTCTATTACATTTATTGTTCATCATTATTTGGGTCATTTATTGATGATTCAATGCCCACTCACGAATTGATTTGAGTCTATTCATCTGCCACATTATGCTCATTTACTAATAACTGTCATAATAAAGCAGTTTTGATAATAGTTGCACACTGCCAATTATCATCATTTATTTATTTGAAGCTGAACCGATCATATAACAATATATAACACCATAAGGATTACGCAATGTACGGCGTTTTAATGATTGATATCGATAGTACCGCACTGACAGCAGAAGATGTCAGCTTAATCAAACAGGCACAAGTGGGCGGGGTGATTCTATTTGCCCGAAACGTTGCAGATGCCGCACAAGTACGGGCGTTGTGTGACGATATACGTTATCACAACCCGGACATATTAATCGGCGTCGACCAAGAAGGTGGACGAGTCGCACGCCTGCGCAATGGCTTTACCCCACTACCCGCCATGGGCAGGCTTGGGGAATTATTTAATCAAGAGCCTAGCCATGCGCTAAGCTGTGCTTACGATTGTGGCTATCTAATGGCAACAGAAGTATTGGCAGTGGGCATTGATCTCAGTTTTGCCCCAGTACTTGACAGAGATGGCATCAGTCAAGTCATTGGGGATCGTAGCTTTCACCAAGAGCCGCAAGCGATCACTGCGCTGGCGACTCAGTTTATGCGCGGTATGAAAGCCGCTGGCATGGCAACCACGGGTAAGCACTTCCCCGGTCATGGCGCGATTGCCCCTGATTCCCATGTGGCTGAGGCCATCGATACGCGTAGCTTGGATGAGATTATGCATAGCGATATGCAGCCTTTTGCCCAAACCCTACCGTGGCTTGATGCCTTAATGCCTGCCCATGTTATTTTTTCGCAAGTCGATGATAAGCCAGCAGGTTTTTCTAAAATTTGGCTCAAGGACATCATACGGGATCAGCTAAAGTTTGATGGGGTCTTATTCTCTGATGATCTATGTATGGCAGGTGCTCAAGCCGCAGGCGATGTCAGTGCACGTGTGAAAGCCGCGATTGAAGCGGGTTGTGATATTGCGCTGGTTTGTAATGACCGCGTCGCCGCCCATGAAGCCGCAGAGACCGCACAAGAGCTGCCTTATCCCAATCAAAACCGTATTAAAACAATGTGCGGACAGATACCAACATGGCAAGGTGATCTAGAATCAACTTGCCAACAATTTGACTATTGGCAACAGGCAAAGCAAAACGTGACTCAAACCTTTTTTAATCCTCAATCTGAGGCACAAGCGACTCGCAGCGCTACTGAATCAAAAGATCCGACCGCTTATAAATAATCGCTTATTATTAGATACTTATCATTAGCCACCTATAAACAACAGCCTTAACAAAATGAAAAACCGCACCTTTTATAAGATGCGGTTTTTTAAATTAGTAATAACTCAATCAATCCTTTGTGCATTAATTGGCTGGATCGACTGCCGTACCTTGAGTGGCATCATCACCATCAGGCAATAAGTCATCGTTATTGCTATCTAGAGGGTTTAAGTCTGGGTCAAGCGCATCATTACTAATAATCATACCATCGTTTGCACTGGCCATCTCGTCATTGACTATAAATTCAATACGGCGATTACGGAAGCGACCCTGCTCCGTTGAGTTATCAGCGATAGGCTCTGATTCACCCATGCCTTTCGTCATCAGTTTACTGGCATCAACACCTTGAGATACCAAATACTCTTTCACTGCCTCAGCGCGATCACGAGACAATTCTACATTGTAAGAATCTGATGCCTGACTGTCAGTATGACCGATAATCGTCAGCTTCATATTCGGTACTTCGTTGATAATCTTAGCAGCGCGGTCAAGCAGCTCTTTATTGACATCAGGAATGACCGCTTCATCCACTTCAAAGTTGATCACCTGAATACTCAATGCACGAGCCACATCACGTGGATCTGGGTTTTTACCAAGATTGGTCATAGCAACATCCGCAGCTGCCAAACTATTATCAATCTCACCCTGCAAATCTAACGGTCCTTCGGCTTGTATGGTCATCGCAGGAACAGCCGCTTGTAAGTCAGCCACTAGCTTATCTAATGCCGCTGCATCAGGCGCATTGACAGTGATAACATCGCCTTTGATGATCATGCTCGCATTTGGTACATTTTTGACGATAGGCAAGATAGTAGCTAGCTGAGCCGCTGCTGGCATATCTACTGCAAAATTATCATCGACATCAGAACGGCATTTATTGGCTTCTTCACCAAATGCACTGGTTAACGCATTCATTACATTGGTCTGCAAGGTCTCGTCGCCCACATTCATACGGCAAGCATACAGTTCACTATTTTCACCAGTCGCAATGCGCAATGATGCAGGCTCGATATCACCTGCCACTGCCAACTGACCCTCTCCCTGCACTGCTTGTTGGGCAGTAGCCACCGGTGTAGCGACAGGCTCAGGGTTCTCTTGGCAACCACGAAGTAAAGCCCAAGCCAATGCGCCTAAAATAATCAAACCAATAATGGGGAGCAATGCTTTCATAAAGCTGCCTTGCTGCTCTTCTTCGCGTTGCAATGGAGCGGTGCTCACCGTATCAGAGATACGCGCGCCAGCAGCAGGCGTCGCTGCCAACATACCGACTGGCAGAACGGCGCTTGCCCAGGCAGGAATATAACGCTGATAACTGTCGAGATTATCATTTAAAAACTGCGGCACTGGTGTGGTACCTGCCAAGCTTTTGATTTCGTGAAAAGCCAGTGGCGCTGCCATCGCTATCAGTCCACGCGAAGACGTTGCATCAACATTATGCTTGCCTGCCAGCTCACGAGCGATTTGATCACGTTGCGAATCATCGCTCCATACACGGTCATAAAAACCTTGGTCGTCACGAGTGATATTCTCATTTGCAAAACGATTATAAGTATCGTTATCCGCTAAGCGGGCCGCAAAAATAGCGTAGAACTGCTCCAGTAGCCCCTTTTTAGCGGGACTATGATCATCTTCCAGCACGGCTGGGCTGACTGTACGCGTCAAATGACTGATAATATCCATAATACAATTCTCCTATTAATACCTACATAAGTATCGATTTATATAATTTAAATATTCAAAAAATGCCAGATAAAATAATGATTTGAAATAAGAACCATGACAGCTAAAACCATCTTGACCCTTTTCAATTTTCATCATTATAAAAGTATTAAGTCAGTGTTAACAATCAACAGGTTGTTGTACAAATGATACGTTAGGTAATATTTCAAGTGTCACACGTAACCAAAAACATGGCAAATAACCAACCATTAACCCAGTGAGAAGCCATAAAAGAATCAGTAAAACTTATGTATAAATGGAGAAAATACATCCTTTTTTCAGATACTTTATGGTTTTTTAGATACTTCTAACTGGGTATCTACAGAAAAAATGGCGGTATAAGCAACTTATACCGCCATCTTTACTTGATAACTTGTTTCAATGGATAGGTGATTAAACAATCGTTAAACACCTCTATTATCCAATCATTTATTCCTTACTTGTGCAGGTTCAGCGATGATGAGTGTGCTTGCCATATCATCTACCTCCGATTCTGAAATAGAACCTGACGGTCTGTTATTCATCGGTGCATTGTTAGGGGTATTGTTAGGAATGTTACTGGGAATATTGTTGGCATTGTTACTATAATTGTTGGGTGCAGGATTAGGTACGATACGATCGCCTGTATCATCATCTGCTGCTTGAAACTCTCCAGACCCACCGTTGTTATAGTCATTAGCATACTGATTGTTGGCAGCTCCCTCATTCTCAAACTGGTTATTCGTATTATTCATTGCATTGGCATCGTTATTTTCAGGCAATGGTAGTGGTGCAGTACTATCGATGACCATGGCAGGTATCAAAGTACGCATATCCGTAACCAGTCGTTGCAAGAGCATACTATCTGGCGCTTCTAACATAAGACGATCATTCTGCAAATGTAGGCGTGCAAATGGCGTAGACCTAATCATCGTCAAGACATTGGGCAGTACTTCCTCTGGTAAATTGGCAATACTACTAGCAATTCCAGCCTGTACTGTTAATTCGCAAATACTCGCTTGCTCACCAAAGCTGGTATTGAGCGCTTGTTGCAAGGTGCTTTGCAGCGCTGCATCGCCAATGGTAGCGCTACAGGCATACAGACTACCGCTGTTATCTACGCCAACGATGAGCTCAATGGGAGTCATGACCTGCGCTACTGGTGCAAGCGTTGGTGCTACCACAACAGGCATTGTCGCAGCGGCTTCTACAGGCGGCGCGTTGTTCGGTCTGATTAATATTGCCCAAGCAGCAAGCCCTATCGCGGCAATGGCTACTATTAACAAACCCACCCGTACCACTAAATCATTACGTTGATTGCGAGTACGCACTTTTTCTTGCTTCATACTGCTATTTTCTGCCAAATGATGCGTGGATGGATTGGCATGAATGGCGCCAGTATGAGCGCTAAAATGACCATCGGTATCACCTATCCTCATACTTTCTACATCAGTATTTCCAATATCTTTTTTATCTGCTGTATCAGCATTTTGCTTATAAGCGGCTGTCGCTGCGGCGATCGTACTGGTATCTATATGAGAATTTTTCCGTCCATCCAAGGAGGTGTCACGCACTGGTACGCTATCAATATCCACGGCGATGTGTGGGTGTGATTCTGATGCGCTATTTACGTTTTGAGGAGCAGTAATAATAGGTGCTGACCACATCGGTAAATACTGACGCAGTGCCGCCTGCTCTCCCTGCAAAAACGCTGGTAAAAACTGGCCGTTTGCCAATACTGTCAGCTCACGATAAGCCAGTGGCGCGGCATTGATAAGCAGCTGTAACGTAGCAAACTCATCAATATGATGGGTAGCAGACAGCTCTCGGATCATAAGCTGTTGTATGCTTTTATCTTGCCACAGTTGCTCGAACAGTGGACTTTCTGTGACTCTATCAACCATCCCTTGCTCGGCGCGGATAAATTGTGAATACACTTGCGGCAAGGCGAGACGTGATGCCAAGATGGCATAAAACTGCTCTAGCAAGCTGCTGTAAGCCACACTATCATGACTGTTGCGCTCACCTATGACAGCTGGCGTTACGGTCTTTTCTAATTGGTCGATAATACTCATAGATTACTGCCTCTTTCGGCCTTTATTTTAAATTTACCAACGCATGAAACGTTTATTTTACTTGTCGTTAGCGTCTGTATTCTTGGATACCGCTCTCATTTAACCCGCCATTACCGTCAAGATACGAAGCATTACTTAATTTGCCTGACAGCCTGCTATATTATTCACTATAAAAGCATATAAATGCACTATTTTGTCACATAATAAGTTTTTGCATTGTCATAACTACTGTTAGTATTACTTTATTATAAATAGCTCATGCTTAATAATTGCTTGTCAGTCCTATTTAGTTTGCACTCAGCCATAATGCGTAGGCTTTGAACATTGTTATTCATCACATTGTCACATATCAGGCGCAGCCTAAGGATTTCCCTTTGTTCAATCATACGACCCTTATTATTATTATCACGGTTATTGTCAGCTTAGTGGCATGGCAAAACAAGACAGTATTTAATCGACTTATTTTTTATCCGCCAGCGGTAAATAATGGGCAGTGGGACCGTTTTGTCACGCATGGCTTTATTCATGCCGATAGCATGCACCTGCTCTTTAATATGTTTACTTTATACTTTTTCGGTCGTGCTATTGAAGGGCTGTATCAGCCGTTCTTATTTGGCTATGGTTTTGTGGTCTTTTACGTCTTGGCCATTATCATTGCGATGATTCCAAGCTACCTTAAGAATAAAAACAATGCGAGCTATTTAAGCCTTGGCGCGTCAGGCGGTGTATCAGCCGTGTTGTTTGCTTTTATTTTGCTGGCACCGTGGGAAAAAATCTACCTATTCGCGATTATTCCTATACCTGCGATCCTATTCGCCGTCGCTTATATTGCTTATAGTATCTATGCAGACAAACGGGGCGGCTCTAATATCAATCATATGGCGCATATGTGGGGCGGCGCGTTTGGGGTTATTGCCACGATTATTTTAGAACCGCAAGTCCTACCGCATTTTATCAATGCGCTATTATCGCCTGGGCTTTAAATTTAGTAATAAGTTCAGTAATGAAGTTTAGTGGTAAAAACTGAAATAAAACTCAGTGATAAAAAGTGAAATGAGCACTTGGTTTATGATGGCAATTTAAGTAACTAAGCAATGATTAACGTCGCGTTATGTTTTGCACAAACTTATACTTAACAAACTATTTAAGAATTTGATAATTATTATGATGATAGATGTTATCGGTGATATTCACGGCTACGCAGACAAGTTAATTGGCTTATTAGAGCAGCTAGGTTACGTTCATAATGGCACGTACTTTGTACCGCCAGTAGGGCATCAGGCGTTATTTATCGGTGACTTGATTGACCGAGGACCACAGCAATTGGCTACCTTAGAGATTGTTTTTGCCATGTTAGATGCTAACGTGGCAGATGCGATAATGGGTAATCATGAATATAATGCCCTCGCCTTTGCCACACTTGACCCTGATAATTCCAGCCAATATCTGCGCTCGCACAATGACATACATACACGCCAACATGCGGCATTTTTAGCCGAAATAGCTTTTGGCTCAGAGCGTCATCAATATTGGCTTAATCGGTTATATGAGCTGCCTTTATGGATTGAAACAGACGACGCTTGTTTTGTTCATGCCTGCTGGGATGTCGATAGTATGGCAGTATTGCAGCCATTATTGACTAACGATAACTGTTTAACGCCGCACGGGCTAGTCGCCACTGCCAAAGAAAACACGGCGCCATTTGACGCGCTAGAGCGGGTATTAAAAGGTGTAGAAACAGCATTACCCGACGGCATGATCATGGTCGATAAAGAAGGCACTGAGCGCAAGCGCGTTCGAGTATGCTGGTGGCTTGACGGGCTGAATAAGCGCCGTCTTTATGAGGTGGCGCGTGCGCCTGCATCAGCATTGGCGCAGATTCCAAAAGAGGTGTTGGCTGAAAATATTGATTTCGCCCTGAAAACGAATAAAGCAGTATTTGTCGGTCATTATTGGCTAACTGGCACGCCTGAGCCACTGAGTTCACAAGTTGCCTGTACTGATTATTCAGCGGCGGTAGACAGCGGATATCTGACTTGTTATCAGCTCAATACTGAGCAACCATTGCCACTAAAAGCCAGTAACTTTGTCCAATATCGCCATGATAAAACGGTAAACCCCAATCCATAAAATTGGTACTATTGCCCCCGCTTTTTTATTAAAAATCAAACTTGGCTTTACGAGAGCAACAAAACTTTTGTATGATGGTCTTTTTGAGGATATCAAAGCATGAGCACCACAACAGCTACTGTTAACACGATGGATCAAAACAGCCCTATCGCCTCCCCTGCTGGTCAGCCAAAAGTTGGCATTATTATGGGATCACAATCTGATTGGGCAACCATGAGTGCGGCAGCGCAATTACTCGCAGACTTTGATATCGCCTTTGATTGTGAAGTGGTGTCAGCACACCGCACCCCTGATAGATTGTTTGACTATGCAAAAAGCGCAAAAGATAACGGTCTACAAGTTATCATCGCTGGCGCTGGCGGTGCTGCTCATCTGCCTGGCATGTGTGCCAGTCAAACGCCGTTACCTGTGTTTGGTGTTCCTGTAAAGTCTTCCATGCTCAGCGGTTGGGATAGTCTCTTGTCTATCGTACAGATGCCTAAAGGCGTCGCAGTTGGCACATTAGCGATTGGCTCAGCAGGCGCTTACAATGCTGCTCTGCTTGCGATTCAAGTGTTAGCATTGAATGATGAGACCATTGCGGCTAAGCTGGACAATCTGCGCCAAACGCAAACTGATACTATCCTTGCTAGCCCAACGCCAGGCATTATCAATACCTAATTACCTGTCTTTGATAACGGTTCTTGAATCCCATTATTGAGACATAGCTGCTATTTACTTGATATTTATTTTTAGATGGGTTTTACTTAATACAAGGTGCATGTAATGCACCTTTTCCTATTTTAATAGATGACTTTTTACCTTTTATTACACCCAAAATATTATTCATTTTTAACTCAAAGAGCCTGCCATGACTACAGCGAACGCTTACCCTGTTACCCAAACCATTCGTACCATCGGTATTTTAGGCGGTGGTCAGCTTGGTATGATGCTTGCCGAAGCAGCGATGCCACTGGGCTACCAATGTGTGTTTTTAGAAGACAGCGCTGAATGCCCTGCTAGCCTATACGGCCGCGTCTTTCATAGTGATCAGTTAGCAGACTTCATCGCCGCAGCAGACGTTTTCACCTTAGAGTTTGAAAACACACCGACGGCGACAGTCGAACAGCTTACTGATTTGTCAAAATCAGGTAGCAAACAAGGCATGTTTCCGCCATTGATTGCGCTTGATATCGCTCAAGACCGCTTGAAAGAAAAGCAAATGTTCAATTCGCTTGATATTGCCACTGTACCCTTTATGGCTGTCAACTCTGAAGCGGATTTGCAGCAAGCCTGTCATGAATTAGGACTGCCTATTGTCCTAAAAACCAGCCGTGGTGGTTATGATGGCAAAGGTCAGTTTGTGATTAGACAAGACAGTGATATCAAGGCGGCATGGCAAGATCTTAAAGATGCAGTTACGGGTAAGGGCTCACTAACGCCAACGCCTGCACCTTTGATTGCAGAAGGTTTCATTAACTTTAGCCGCGAGCTTTCTATTATCGCCGCACGCGCACAAAATGGTCAGGTTCGTTGCTACGATTTGGTCGAAAACCATCATCATAATGGTATTTTAGCCAAGACCCAAGCGCCTGCCGTTGGCACCAGTCATTTATTCAAACAGGCAACCGATGCCATCACCAAGATCATGAACCACTTAGACTATGTTGGTGTGATGGCACTTGAGCTCTTTGTGACCAAAGATGCGCGTGGTCATGACACGCTACTCGCTAATGAAATTGCGCCGCGTGTGCATAATTCAGGACATTGGAGTATTGAAGGCGCTGTCACCAGCCAATTTGAAAACCACATTCGTGCCGTCGTCAATCTGCCATTAGGTGACACCGACAACGTGCATCCAGCCATTATGCTCAATGTCCTGGGGCAATATCCAGATATTAGCGCGGTGCTAAATATCGATGGTGCGCACTATCATAGCTACCATAAAGCAGAACGCGATGACCGCAAAATTGCGCATATTACCTTGATGCCTAATGATGTTGCCGACTTAGAGCCTGCTTTGGCCAAGCTCGTCGCTACGCTACCCAATAAAATGGGACTTGAGAAAAAACCATCTGCGATTGATAGCCAGCCAAAAGCGGCAGATAGTCTAACCACTACTGACAATAACAATGACAATATTTTAGAGGGTATAGAAGTCCATATCGATGACAGCCAAACAACTAAGTCTATCGACGCTAAGGCAAAAACAGAAAAGGTTAAGAAATAATGCAGATTTGGGTAGATGCCGATTCAGTGCCATTGATTGCCAAAGATTTGATTATCAAAACCGCTGAACGCACACAAACCATGGCAATATTCGTCGCCAATCAGGCGATCAAACTGCGTAAGTCACCACTGCTGGTCATGACGGTGGTGCCATCAGGGTTTGATAAAGCCGACGATTATATCGTTGAGCAAATACAGCCAGGCGATCTGGCTATTACTAGCGACATTCCTTTGGCTAATGACATTTTGGACAAAGGTGGTATGGTCTTGACGACACGCGGTATGGTTTATGATAAAAATAACATCAAGCAAAAACTCAATATGCGTGATTTCATGGATACCATGCGCGGTACTGGCGTGCTCGAGCTACAAGAAATGAGTGGTCAAAAACCTTATGGCGATCGTGATAAAAAAGCTTTTGCTGATGGATTAAACAAGTTGGTACGCTAGTTTTCACACGCTTTGTCTTTGATTTTTTGATCTTATCCACTTTGCAAACCGTATACACGCCATAACCAAACACTATGCAATCGGCACGCTTCATAACGAAGTGTGCCTTTTTTTCTTGATACGCTATAGTCAGTTTTTACAACAACGATAACGTATATAAGAATAGGAATGACAATGAAAATTTTAGTAATTGGGGCAAGTGGTCGAGTGGGAACGGATTTGGTCAAGAATCTATTAGCGGATAACCATCAAGTTGTTGGCACGACACGCCAAGAAGAAAAACTGTTTACCGATGACAATTATAGCCAACTCGATTTAGATATCACTGCCGAAAAAGAGGCTATACAAAAGCAAATTGATCAAGACATTGACGCTGTTTATTTCGTTGCAGGGTCTGGCGGCAAAGACGTCTTAGAAGTAGATTTGCATGGGGCGGTCAAGACCATGCAAGCTGTAGAAGATAAAGGTATTAAACGCTATATCATGCTCAGTACCGTCTTTTCGTTAGACACCAGCAAATGGGACAATGCTGGTATTGCTGACCTAAAAGAATACTATATCTGCAAACACTATGCGGATCAGTGGTTGATTAATAACAGTAGCCTTGACTACACCATCGTTCAAGCAGGGGCACTAAAAGAGCGCGAAGCGACTGGTACAATCACTATCAACGATAATAATGCTGGTGAAAATTCAATTGCCGATGTGGCGACTACTCTGGCAGCCGTCTTAAATGCCAATAATACCATCAAGAAAGTCTTTAGTATGCATAACGGTGAGACTGCGATTGATGAAGCGATTGCAAAATTATAAGAAGCAACTTTACAGCGATTAAAACGAAAAAAGCGAGTAAGCCTGATGGGTTACTCGCTTTTTTCTAATAGGCTTGTCAAATAAGTGGCAACTATATTAAGTCTACCAATGATCGACTAGGCCAAACCGCTTGGAAAAGAAATCACATCTTCTAAGCTATTCGCACCTGTAATCACCATGAGTAATCTATCGATACCAACGGCGATACCGCTACAGGGTATTAAAGCATCAGATGCTGCTAATAAATGCTCATCGATTGGCATTTGTGGCAGGTTATGACGCTTACGCAGTTGATTGTCTCGCTCAAACCGTTCTCTTAACCCTTGTCCATCTGCTAGCTCATCATAAGCATTAGCAATCTCAATGCCATTGATATACAGCTCGAAACGTTTAGCGACTGTATTGCCCTCTTTATCAACTGCTGTTTTTGCCAGTGCAGCCGTGGCAGGTGGATATTCTATAATCAAGGTCGGTAAGTCGTGACCCAAGTTTGGCTCGACCGCATGACTAAACAGCAAATCCAGCCAGCTTTGACGAATATCTGCTTCGCCATCTTCTGTGTTAGCCAAGTCGCTATTAAAATCAAAACCTGTCAAACTCTTATCTTCTGCTACTGCTTGCAGGGCATCAAGGCTAGCTGTTAGCGGATGTATGCCGACAAAATCCATAAACGCATCAACATAGCGGTAATGACTCATTACCACTGAATGTCCATAAAGCGCCGCTAATAATTCACCTAATTCAGCCGCCATATCATCCAGACTATAATTCGGCTGATACCACTCAAGCATGGTAAATTCGATATTATGGCGTACGCCTATTTCGTTATCTCGAAATACGGAGCAAATTTGATATATAGGCACTTGCCAGCTGGCAAGTAAACGCTTCATAGCAAACTCAGGTGAAGTATGCAGATAATAAGTACAAGGTTTATCTTGGTAAGTCACTTGTGCGGCGACTGATTGTAAGAAAGTATCGGTATTACCAGCCTGCGATAGGAGCGGTGTTTGCACTTCAAGCACTTGATGCGTGGCGAAAAACTGACGAACGGTGATCATCAATTGCGCACGCTGCTGAGCCATTGCCAATGTCATGGTCGGCGCATAGCTGGGTTTTGAAGAAGAGTTACTTGCTTGGGTCATTATTATTTACTGCAATTAAAGGATAAGAATAAGTTCTCAGATGCTACTTTAGGGTTGAAGGCTGCCTAACTTTTACCACTGCCATTCGCGGCGTAAGTGATAATCTCGGCGCAACTGATCAAAGTCAGCACCCTTTACTTGACCGTCAGCCAGCTTGCTTCTTAGTGCAGCATCATCGTGCATGATATCGTAAAACTTCTGTAATCTGTCTGGATGTGCTTTTAGCTCAGACCAGAGATAAGTATTGAGCGATAGCAAACTATGCATCGACAATACAGGCAAGACTGCTAACTTTTCACAGAGCGCATCATAGATGATTTGCGTACCACGCAACTTACCTTCGACCGTATAACCTGCGATATGAGGAGTGGCGATAGCCAGTTTGGACAATAAACTCTCAGAAATCTCTGGTTCAAATTCAAACACATCAAGCACTACTTGGCGATCTGTGCGCTCAATATCTGCTTCTAAATCACGCGCATTAATGACTGGTCCGCGCGCACTATTAATCAACAAGGTATGCGCAGGCATCACTGCCAGCGTAGTTGCGTCAATCAGATGCTTTGTTGGATAATCACTGCCACTAGGGTTTTTACTATCTTTTTTATCGGTTAAAGGCACATGTAAGCTCACTACATCGCTTTGGCTAAGCACTTGCTCCAGGCTGGCATTATTCGTATTCGATGTAGGCAGTAATGGATCATAGCCTAGTACTTGCCAGCCTAAATCAATGGCATACTGAGCTAGCGTACTACCAATATTACCAAGTCCGATGATGCCCAATATTAATGGCTTCGTGGATTGCTGCCAATAGTGCGGACGCAACGTCAAAATCGCCGTCAAGACATACTGCGCAACAGAATGTTTACTACATCCAGCCGCATTGGCGAAAGTGATATTTCGCGCCGCTAAATAGTCTTGATCGACATGATCGGTACCGATAGTCGCCGAACCGACAAATTTTACGCTGTTATTATTGGCTAGCAGTGCCTCGCCTACTGGCGTCACCGAGCGTATCAACAGCACATCAGGCTCAACGTCTGCCAGTAATTGCGCATTGATATCGCGTCCGGCGACGGTGATTATATTGACCGTCTGCTCAGACGCCTGCCCAAGCATCGAAGCATTAAAAAACGCATCCAAGCTTGCGATATTGCTATCGGCCACGATAGTAATGCTGTCAATAGAGTTCGCTCTATTTTGCATAGCGTTTGCAGTATTCTTATTTAACATGACTATGTGCCTCTACGTGCCTCTACTCTGATTCATTGACTGGTGGCAACGTTTGGTTGTCAGACAACACCAAATCCTGCGGAGCAAATATCTCATTTTTATGCTGCGATATCCATTCTCGCCATACCGCCAATCCGATGGCTAGCACCACAGGACCGATAAACAAACCAACAAAGCCAAAAGCCGTTAGACCACCTAATACACCAATAAAAATAATAATAAAAGGGATTTTGGTCGCGCCACTAATCACAATAGGACGGATGAGATTGTCAACCCAGCTGATAACCAAAGTGCCCCATAGTGCCAAGCCAATCCCTTCTACAGTATGACCTTGGCTTAACAACCAAATGGATACACTGCCCCAGACAAATGGCGTGCCAAACGGAATCAGGGCGATAATAAAGGTTACGATAGTGAGTAAGATAGGACTTGGTGCACCAGCGAAGTAGTAACCCACACCTGCAAGCAGTGCTTGTGCCAATGCCGTCAAACCAATGCCATAAACCACCGCACGCGTGGTCGTACCCACAGAATCAATATAACCATCAATGCGATTGCCAATGATATTACGCAGTGCTTGGCGAATTTGACGCACCAAACTGGTACCATCACGATAAAAGAAAAACAACGTCATCAGCGCCATACCTAACTTGGCAAGACCGCTAAACACCACATCAAATGCTACTTTGCCATAATATAAATGTGACTGTACCCAGATACGAAACGCCTCTAACGTCCCTTCTGGGTTTTTATTGATTCTCCACAGCACATCTTTCACTTGCTGACCGATGATAGGCATATCTTTAATAGAATCAGGCACATCTAAATAGCCCACTTTTATACGATAAATCAAGTTACTGATTAGGCTTAAGGCTTCTTGCTGTAGAATAAAAACACCTATAACCAGTGGCACACCTATCATTAAGGAGATACTCACCGTCATAATAGCAGCGCTAAAATTAGGACTCAGCTTTACTTTTTCATAAAAAAAGTTATAAATAGGAAAGGTCACATACGCTAAAATCGCCGCCCATAGTGCGGGTACAATAAAAAACTGTACCACTTGAAAACACAGTACGAACAGCACCACCAACAGAGTAATAGCCAATAAGCGCTGAATAATAAATTCTTTTGTCCAATTTTCAATCATAGCGTATAAACCAAGAGCAGACAGCGAAGATCTATCGCGACCTTGCTGGCAAGTTTATAAATGTGTGATGAATATCAACTCACAGACGGTGCCCATAAAAAGACCCTGTCCATTAGCGGTATTCATTAGCGAGGGGTGTAAACAATCAGTGCCAGTAAATCTGCTTTGAGAGCATCAAATCGTAGCATACTTACGGACGATAGTTTTGACTAACGCAAGATAAATATCAAACGATTATCACGGCTTATTATGCCGCAAAACACGACAATGATATAACGATATGTTGTAATCTTTACTTACAACTTTCTCTGTGTAAGCTTACTAGATGATGACATTAATAGATAGAAATTGACACATAGATTTAACATGTAAAAACAAGGCACTAAAAGGATATTTTACATTCATACTGTAAACTGACCTATTGAAAGGTAATTCACTGGCGCGTTCTATTTGCAACGATAATTGATGCTATACTAAAGCAATTATTTTAAGCTTTTTAATAGCATTAAATTCGTTTGTTCTTATTTATTTGGATCATTCTACATATATAACATTTTTCAGACGATGCGCTACAGCCCTCTTTTATCGTCCTTCTATAGACTATCATAAGATCAAACCTGTAGAGGGGTGTTACAACGTTGGACACTGTGCGTAAGCAAGCTCATCATCTCGGTTCACTATTAGAATTCGATATGACAGAGTGCTATTTTGAGTGAATTTCGGATTTACTTTGATTTTATTTTAAATCAACAATGACCCAACAAATTTTAAACCATATATCGATAGGAACAATAACAATGTCAAAAGACAATGATAATCCCAATATAACTCCCTCAACTGAGGCCAGTAAGACCAATAAAACCCAAGAAACTGTTACTTTTGCATTGGCTCAGTCGCATTTTTTGGTTGGTGATATCACTGCCAATGCTGAAAAAATGCGTGCACTCGCATTGCAAGCTCGCGAGCAAGGTGCGGATGTCATTATTTTCCCAGAACTTGCTTTATTAGGTTACCCACCGCAAGATTTATTACTACGCCCAAGTTTATCTGGTCGCATCAAAAGCGCCTTGTCTACTTTAAGTGATATCGATGACATCGTGATGATTGTCGGTTATCCACATGTCGACCATCATGGTACTTTCAACTCTGCTGCTATCTTGCATAATGGTCATCAAAAAGGCTTTTATCATAAGCAAATCTTGCCAAATTATGGCGTATTTGATGAGCGTCGTTATTTTGATAAAGGTCGCAACCAAGTTTTATTTGACTATAAAGGCATCACAATCGGTCTGCTCATCTGTGAAGACTTGTGGGAAAAAGGCCCTATTGCCGAGCTCAAAAAGCAAGGTGCTGATCTGATTATTAGCTTGAACGCCTCACCTTTTGAGATCGAAAAACAAGACAATCGTAAAACGATGCTGGCCAAGCGTAGCCGTGAGAATAATTTGCCTATCGTCTATGTCAACGCCGTTGGCGGTCAAGACGACTTGGTATTTGACGGTGGTTCTATGGCGGTGCAAGCTGATGGTAGCGTTGCCCACGAAGCACCACGTTTTATGAATCAGTTACTTCTTGCCACTTTAGACGTCAAAACTGCCAAGTTTAATAGTCAAACTAAAGCGCCATTAACACTGAGCCGTGAGTCAGAGATGTATCAAGCACTGGTCGTTGGCCTGCGTGATTATGTCAACCATTCAGGATTCACTGGTATTATCCTTGGGCTATCAGGTGGTATTGATTCTGCCTTAACGCTATGTATCGCTGTTGATGCTTTGGGTGCTGACAAGGTATATGCAGTGATGATGCCTTATGAATATACTTCTCAGATTAGTCTAGAAGATGCTCAAGCACAGGCTCGCCGCTTAAATGTTTCTTATACGGTTTGTCCTATTTTCGATGCAGTTGAAGGTATCCGTCATACCTTAGCCCCACTATTTAACAAATCGCCAGCAGACACCACTGAAGAAAATATCCAAGCGCGTGCGCGCGGTGTGGTACTGATGGCGCTGTCCAATAAGTTTGGGCACTTGGTCATCACCACTGGTAATAAGTCTGAGTTAGCAGTCGGCTATTCGACATTATATGGTGATATGGCAGGCGGCTTTGATGTGTTAAAAGATGTTTATAAGTCGCAGGTTTATAAATTGGCCAGTTATCGCAACCGTTTGGAAGACACTCCTGTCATCCCTGAGCGCGTAATCACTCGCCCGCCATCTGCTGAGTTACGCCCAGACCAAAAAGACCAAGACAGCTTGCCTGACTATGATGTATTAGATGGCATCTTAATGTCATACATCGATGAAGACATGGGCTATCAAGACATTATTAATAAAGGATTTGACGCTGAACTGGTCGCAAAAGTCATCCAGATGGTAGACAATAGCGAATATAAGCGTTTACAAGCGCCAATCGGTACCAAAATTAGCCATAAAGCCTTTGGACGTGAACGTCGTTATCCATTAGTGAATAAATGGTCAGTAAAAGGCTAAATTAAATTAACCATTGTTGCTTGCCCTACTTTTATTATATAGAACGCGAGCAACATGGCTAACTTAATACTTTTATAAAAAATCAAGTTTCTTATGATTAGCTGGGTGCTTACCCAGCTTTTTTAGTTTCTATAAACCGATTTTTAATGCCAAGCTGTTATAAACAACACTTTCTTTTTGTACTTCTAACCTCTTCTTTAACTTCAATTATTTTAATCCCTATATTTTTTTACCGAGTATGTCATGAGTTTGCTAACCGCTAGTATCTTTCTTCTTTTATTGCTTGCCCTCAGTGCCTTTGTATCCGCTGCCGAAATTGCCATCGCTGCTGGTCGCAAAATTAAGCTGCAAATCATGGCAAAAGAAGGGGATGTCCGCGCATTTGACGTCCTTAAAATGCAAGAGCACCCTGGCAGTTTTATTACTGTCGTACAAGTGGTTTTGAATGCCGTCGCTATCTCGGCTGGTGCGGTAGGTGAGTCAGCTATTAGCCCTTATCTAGAGCTTTTGGTGAAGAATGAAGCAGTGTCATCCGTCATATCATTTGTGCTGATCACCAGCTTGTTTTCTCTGCTCGCTGATTTAATGCCCAGACGATTGGCGATGTCGAACACTGAAGCTATCGCTGTACGTCTCGTACGACCAATGATGCTATTGATTTTTATATTCAAACCCGTGATTTGGATATTTGATGGTGCAGCAAATGTCATTTTTGAATTACTGGGTATTTCAACCATACGACAAGACGATATGACGCCAGAAGATATTTATGCTGTCATGGATGCTGGTGCTGAAGCTGGTGTGCTCAAAAAACAAGAACATCATCTGATAGAAAATATCTTTGATATGCAAGAGCGCACCGTAACGTCGGTGATGAATCCACGTGAGAATATTGTTTATTTTGATACCAAAACCAGCACTGAAAAAGTCGTTGAAGTGATGATTGAACAACCACATAACAAGTTTTTGGTCTGTCAGGAAGACGATCTAGAGCACATTATTGGTTATGTAGAGTCGCGCAGCTTTTTGGCATTGGTTCTTAACCAGCAAGAGGTCAGCTTAACTGACAAAGCCCTACTAAAACCTGCACTCTTCGTTCCTGATACCTTGTCCTTGTTTGAAGTATTAGAGATGTTTAAATCGACAGGCGCTGACTTTGCCGTCATCGTGAATGAGTATGGATTGGTAGTGGGTGTCATTACTCTTAAAGATGTGATGAGTATCGTCATGGGGGAGCTTGTCACCTTGGAGGAGCAGCCTATCGTTCAGCGTACGGATAACTCATGGTTGATTGATGGTATGACTCCTATCGAAGACGTCGTACGCGCTTTAGATATCGTTGATCTGCCACGCAGTCAGAACTATGAAACCATTAGTGGCTTTATGATGTACATGCTACGCAAGATTCCAAAGAAAACCGATACTATCGAGTATGCCAATTATCGATTTGAGATTATCGCAACGGACAATCTCAAAATCACTCAGATGCTGGTGACTAGAATGGATGAGACTGCCTGATAAATAAAAATTTAAGCTCGTGCGCCAAATATGGCGCTACCAACCCGCACCATTGTCGAACCACTGGCTATCGCCTCTGTCATATCACCGCTCATGCCCATGCTCAGTGTATCCCAAGTATCTAGCTCTGCATGAGCCTCTTTAATCTCATCAAATAACTGCTTGGTACGGGTAAAAGCGTCCGTACCTCCCTTAGCAGGAATAATCATCAAACCACGCAGCTGTAACCTGTCATACCCCTTGATAGCAGTTATCAAATCAGGTAGCTGTGCTGGCAGGCAGCCTGATTTGCTTTCTTCGTTATCGATATTCAACTGAATCAATACATTCAGTGGTGGCAGCTCAGCTGGGCGCTGGTCGTTTAAACGCTGAGCAATAATGGCACGCTCAACCGTTTGTACCCAATCGAAATGCTCAGCAATATCGCGGGTCTTATTGCGTTGGATACTACCAATATAATGCCAAATAATGCCTTTAGTTTCTGGCTGTCGTTTTAGCATATCGATTTTTTCGATGGCTTCTTGCAAATAATTTTCACCAAAGTGCTGCTGTCCTTGCTGAGCCAAAGTAGCAATCATATCAGCTGGTTTGGTCTTGGAAACTGCCAGCAACGTCACACTATCTGCTTGTCGTGCCGCATGCTCACACGCTTGAGTCATTTGCTTACTCACTTGCTGCCAGCTCGCAATCAGATTTTGGCTATCAATGTTATTTTCTATTTCTTTCATATATTACTCACGAGAATAATTTAATCCATTTTTTAATCAGTCACTTTTAATGACTTCTATTTTTACTCACTTCTATAATGAACTTTTATTAATTAGGGTTAAACTTTATATAAATGTCTTCTAATCTAGATAAACTCAACAAGGATCGATCTATAAATCGATACTCATAATGACTAATTTTACATTTTATTGGTGTAGTAGATGGTTAATTGTCGGTAGTCTTGTTATTATATTGTTACATGGTTTAACATATGCTACTGAATATAATAGTAATGGTAAAGACCATCGCTACTCCTTTATTAACGTGACCGACTTTAATCAGATCGTTGATCGATTGATAATCACTCCCCTTTTTTGCTCTTTTGTCCTACCCTTATTGATTGATAGGAATATCCGATTATGGCTGAAAAAAACAATTTAAGCATCGAAGACTTGCTGCGCTTTACGGTTAAGCATAAAGCATCAGATTTACATATTTCAGCCGGTATGCCAGCAATGATACGTGTTGATGGTGAAATGACCCGTATTAATATGCCAGAGATGACTCATCAGGTTGTGCATCAGCTTATTTATGACATCATGAATGATAAGCAGCGCGCTGACTTTGAAGAATTTTATGAGACGGATTTCTCTTTTGAGATTCCCAATCTAGCACGTTTTCGGGTAAACGCATTCAATCAAAACCGTGGGGCAGGCGCTGTCTTTCGTACCATTCCGTCCAAAGTTTTGACAATGGAAGACCTCGGTATGGGTGATGTATTCAAGCGCGTGTCAGACTTTAAACGTGGCGTGGTATTGGTCACGGGTCCGACAGGTTCTGGTAAGTCCACAACGCTGGCTGCCATGATTGACTATATTAATGAGAGCCGTAAAGAGCATATTTTAACCATTGAAGATCCGATCGAATTTGTCCACGACTCCAAGAAAAGCCTGATTAACCAACGTGAGGTGCACCGCGATACCTTAGGTTTCGAGCCTGCATTGCGCTCTGCGCTACGTGAGGATCCCGATGTGATTTTGGTCGGTGAGCTACGTGACCTTGAGACCATTCGCTTGGCATTGACAGCAGCAGAGACTGGTCACTTGGTATTCGGCACTTTGCATACCAGCTCTGCCGCTAAAACCATTGACCGTGTCATTGATGTATTCCCCGCCGCAGAAAAAGACATGATTCGGGCGATGCTATCAGAGTCACTACAAGCCGTTATTTCACAAACGCTTTTGCGTCGTCAAGCAGGCGGACGTGTAGCAGCACATGAAATCATGCTCGGCACACCTGCTATCCGTAACTTGATACGTGAGAATAAAATCGCTCAAATGTACTCTGCTATCCAAACAGGTGCAGGTGAAGGTATGATTACGCTGGATCAAACGCTCAAAAACCTAGTAGCAAAAGGCACCATTAGTAAAGACGTAGCCCGTCCTTATGCCAAACAGCCTGAGGCATTCTTGTAATATTATTCATCGTGCGTCACCGGCTTATCTTGATTGATGTGTGAGTCAATAATACAAGCATTCATAAGCCATGATATGCCTTAATTCTATTGCTACTGGCGATTTTTAAAACATGATTTCAAATACTTTTTTAGTCGATTTACATCGAATGCAGGTACGATATGGACATTGATAAACTATTGCAGTTAATGATCAATAAAAATGGCTCGGACCTTTTTATTACCGCTGATGTAGCGCCTTCCATGAAAGTGAATGGCAAAATTTTGCCTGTCGGTAAAACGCCTTTAACTGCTGAGCAAACCATGCGATTGGTCAAAGGTGTCATGACACCAAACCAGCAAAAAGAGTTTGAAGAGACCAACGAGTGCCAATTTGCCATTGCTGATGAAGCACAGCAAGCACGTTTTCGGGTCAGTGCCTTTATACAGCGTGATATGGCAGGGATGATTTTACGGAAAATTGAGAATAAAATTCCGACTGTCGAAGAGTTGCGTTTGCCGCCCGCGTTAAAAGAGCTGGCAATGAAAAAACGCGGTATCATTCTGCTAGTGGGTGCAACAGGTACAGGTAAATCAACGACTCTTGCTTCTATGATCGGACACCGTAATCAAAACTCGCATGGTCACATCATTACCATCGAAGATCCTATCGAGTTTGTCCACAAACATCGTGGTTGTATTATTACCCAGCGTGAAGTTGGTATCGATACCCATTCATTTGAGGCAGGGCTAAAAAACACGTTACGCCAAGCACCCGATGTCATCTTAATCGGTGAGATTCGTAACCGTGAAGTCATGAGTTATGCTATTCAGTACGCAGAAACAGGCCATCTAGTGTTTGCAACGTTGCACGCCAACAACGCCAACCAAGCGATTGACCGTATCATTCACTTTTTTGAAACCAGTCGCCACAATCAGTTATTTATGGATTTGTCGCTCAACTTGCAAGCCATTATTGCGCAGCAGCTCATTCCCACTCCTGATGGTAAAGGACGCCGTGCGGCTATCGAAATTCTATTGAACTCACAGCTGATTAGTGATTATATCCGTAAAGGCGAGGTTCATGAAATCAAAGATGTCATGACACGATCGCGGGATAGCGGTATGCAAACCTTTGATCAGGCTCTTTTTGACTTATATGAGCAAGGAGAAATCACCTATAAAGAAGCGATTCTTCATGCTGACTCTCCTAATGATTTGCGCCTAAAAATCAAACTCAGCAGTAAGAATGGCACCGCCAATCTGGATGAAGGTGCGGATAACTTATCATTAGATATCAGTTAAGCATGGCTTTTGAGCGTTGTTATTCGTTTTTGCCATAAAAACTTATAAGAAAGCCCTCATATTATTATGAGGGCTTTCTTATTTTATATATGGCGATAATGTACTAAAAACGATATCAAATATAGAGCATGCTCACCAATTAAAAAATTACTTGATGCTATCCCGACACTCTTGGTCATTACAAATACCGTATAGCACCAATGAATGACCTGATAACTTAAATCCGTGCTTTTCTGCGACTTTAAGTTGCTCTTCTTCGATGACTTCGTTATGAAACTCTATAATCTTGCCACAAACATCACAAACCAGATGGTCATGATGCCCTTCTTGGGTAATCTCAAACACCGATAAATTATTTTCGAAGTTATGACGCTCGACGATACCAGCTTGCTCAAATTGCGTCAGTACTCGGTAGACAGTCGCTAAACCCACATCCTCACCTTGCTCTATCAGTGCCTTATAAACCTCCTCAGCACTCATATGATGCAACTCTGCACTCTCTAGTAGCTCTAAAATCTTGATGCGAGGTAACGTGACTTTTAATCCCGCTTTACGTAAATCTTGATTGGTAAAAGAAGCCATAATATCCCTTCTGACTGTGACAGTCTTAGCAAATAAAGAACCAAAAATATGAGATAAATAATCGTTAACGATTATTTTTTATAGTATATGAAACATTTTAATAACAGCAGACTGGCTGATTTGACCTCATGTCCAAGCCTGTTATTCTCTATAATAATCCTAACGCAAGTCTATGAATTTAAAATATAAATAATAAAATGACTCAGGTAGCATTTGGTAAATAATGTCGTAAGTGGTAGGAAATTGCAAGTAAATGACGTATCATTTGTCCAAGATTGTCAGCCAGACTCGCATTAACAACCTCTGGCTGCGCCTAATTCATTTCTTATGAGTCATCTTACCATGATAAAGACATTAACTTTTCGTCCGTTAAGCCCTACAAGCGTATTACGCAAGATTGTCATAACCAGTATGCTTAGCGCTACTGTCGCTGTGTCTGGCTGCTCATTATTGAGTGTTTATAAGATTGATTTGCCACAAGGCACTGCCATCACTCAAGCACAAGCGCAAAAACTGCAAGTGGGTATGAATCAAAACCAAGTCCTTTATATCCTTGGTAGCCCAGCTATTAGAGACACCTTAGAACCTAAGCGTTGGGATTATATTTACGATTACAAAGCAGGGACAGAAGGTAGCCGCAAGGGTATTGCTGATGTCAAAAATGCCAGTCAGCACTTAATTATCTACTTTGATAATAATGGTTTGGTCAATCGTATTGAAGGTATCGAAAGCCTGCCTGCCTCATAATCAAGAACGGCAACTGGCTTTGATGATAGATGGCGCAACATCGCTTAAACTCGAGATTTATTTTTGCGCTGAGACATGGGATCAGCGCTTAAGCTGCGATATACTTCGATACGATCAAAAGGCTGCAAGCGATAGCTGAGCGGCTGTTTTTGTGCATAGATACCCACATGCCAACGCTTCGCCGTTGGCGTGGTAATATCTGCCACTTGCTCACACCAACGTGCTAACGCTGGAAATTTCACCAACCACCCTGCCTGCCTCAATGCCTCATACAAACTTGTTTCATCATTAACTTGTAGGGTTAAATAATGCTGACATTTTGCATCTTCAGCGTATGCCAAATAAACAGTCATTAGCATGGTCTGCTCAGATGACGGCGCACAATTATTATCAGATTGAACGCCATTAGCAGTTAACTCAACCACTGCATCACCCAACCTATCAATGCCAATAACAGTGCTAGTGGCACAATCAAACGAATCGCTATTCGCCATAAGTTATAAAACGCTTCATTGCCAAAATTTAATGACTTACGCAGATGACTAATTTTCATCTGCCAACCCGCAAAGATAGACAGCAACAATACCGCTATGCTGCTAATAATCACTAAAAGTCCGACCAGCCAAACAGTTGGTATGATAACGACTAACAAAAGCGCCAAGACAAAGGTTAATACCAAACTGACCAGCAATCCAAACTTGTGCGCTAATTGCTGGGTACTATAATGCAGCAAATAGCTGGCGACAAATAACACCCCTATCCAATACGATAGCTGTCCAATCGGTGGCAATGCCATGCCACTAATAGATAACGCCACAACCCCAACGATCAATTGCAATATCCAAATCGGGAGTACCAACTTGGTTGCCCGATACTCACTCGTCGCACGGCTGCGAGCAGGTTTTTGCGCATTGATATTATCCGTGTCTACTGCTGTTGCCACTTGGTTCGTTACCAAGTTTTGACCAAACCAGTATAAACCTGTGCCTGCACCCACACTAACCAACGCTAACGCGACTGCACGCGCCCATTCATTTAAGCTGATATCAGTCATCGCAAAGTCAATATTGGGTAGGCCATTTGCCACGCCGAGCAACAAGCCTATCACCATTAATCCCAGGCCAATCGGTAATGGCGCAACGCCCAATAAACTGAGTAACACAGCAATGACCATCAGGCCAGCAGCGATCGCAAAATCTGGTATAGCAGGAGCGCTATTAAGCTCCGTCAATGCCGCCAAAATACCTGTGCTCGCGCCTGAGATCACTAACGCCGCAATCAGAATAGAGACCAGCGCGGCGAGCCAACCAAAACTACGCCATATTGGGCTGGCATCTGCTTCGCGAGTAAGCTTTTGCATCCCTGCTAATGGCGCATCGACACTACGATAGGCTAAGGCAATTTCCGCATAAACGACGGGCAAGGATACCAATACCATAGCCAATAGCCAGAGTAACCAAAAGTCAATCTCACCAATGGATGCTGGTGCAAACCAACGAAACAGCAGTAGCGGTAGCAGTGCCGCGATAAAATAAGAAGCATAACGGATCATCATAATCTAAATCCAAACGATCTAATACCTTTCACAAAAATGAGAATAGCTAGGAAAACGAGTGTCCGTACTACGCATTGTAGACGAAACAAGTTTGACACCGCCAATCATACTCTGTGGGTTTGGTATAAAGTGAATAACGATAATTTATCATGATACAGAGCAACGATAGGCCTCTGTAAGCAGTTTTATTTTATATAGTCGATTCCATTTAAAAGAAGCACAAGGTAACCAGAAGCAAATATATATTCAATACTTCAAGAGAGGTTAATGCAGCGACTCTTTTATAATGGAATAACTATAAGGTCTCTATAATATAAGGGATGAACAGTTATAAAAAAACCCCGAAATCGGGGTTTAATAATGAAACAATGGCGGATATATGGTCAAGTGCTTATTAATTTCAGCGAGGTAACGTGCATTAGGCACTCGTAGCTGATACCAATCAATTAGTGAACAGCACTGATATAATCTGACAAGATACGAATATCACGATCCGATAGTTTCGATGCGACTGTCTGCATCATGCCCATATCGCCTTCTTTCGCAGCATCATTGACACGTTTTTGCTCATCACTGTCAACATCATCAACACGGCCAGCCGCACGGAAGAGTTTTAGCTGAGTGGAGATGTACTGTGCATGCTGACCACCTAAGCGTGGAAATGCCGCCCAAGTATTACCAGCAGCGTCTGGACCATGACAGCCTGCACAACCGATGACACCGCGTGACTTGTCACCGCCTAAGAATAGCTTAGTGGCTTCTTGGTTGGTCGCAGGATTACCAAATCCAACACCCCAAGGCGCTTGGCTAGCATAATAACCAGCCACGTTGGCTAAATCTTGCTGCGATAAATTTGCAATTTGTGATTGCATAATACCGTTCTTGCGATAACCTGCTTTAAAGTTGACCAACTGTTTGTAAAGGTATTTTACGTTTTGGCCACCCAAGTTAGGCTGCGCAGGGACAACACTGACACCATCAACACCATGACAAGCAGCACAAACCGTTTCTGCAATTTGCTTACCGGCATTGACGTCGTACTCAGGAACAATAATAGCAGCTTGTACGCTGAAACTTGCAACGCATAAGCTGGCAGCAGCGATTAACTTTTTCATTGATACAAATCCTACTAGCTCGGCGTAAGCATTATTTAGAGTGATTGCACTGATAAGATACCTCATATAAACCACCCTACTATTGGTTAGGTAGGTATATGTTTTAAGGTCTTGGCCACAAGCAGTCTGAAAGTACTTACTAACATCAGGGTTTATTTTCGATTATTATAGCAAGACTTTGTAGCATTTGCCTACTTAATCGTCACATCCATCAGTTTTTCTAACACATAGACAAGTATGCCAACAAAAAACAAAAAGCGCTTACAGGCTAAAAAACCCAGCGCTTTTTTAAGTTGTTTTATAGTGTGTCGTATTGTGTTGCTTTATCGGTCAGCATCTCACTTACTCATGTACTCAATCAACTTACGATAATCATCGTCGCTACAACTGTTACAAAGACCACCAGCAGGCATCTGCGTCATACCACTTTTGACGGAATTGATAAGTGTCGGCATGCTTTTTTGTTTGATAAGCTGTTGCCATTTGGCACTATCACCTTTTTTGATGGCGTTCAGCGCCCCACTATCGTGACAGGCAGCACATGAGTTATCATAGGTGGCTGCAATATCAGCAGCATTAGCGCTAGTCATGATAGCACTACTGAGCAGTAATACCGCTCCGCTACCTACTAACACTCGGTAGGTCTGGCTAAAAAGTGCATTGATTGAAACCATAGAACACCTCCTTTTGATGCTTCTCTCGTTTAATCAATCTTGCTATTAAACGTCGTTCGTTCAGTATATCTTATTAAACATTGTAACAATGTATGTCGTATAAATATAGATAAATATAGTTTGGCTTTGGTAACGTATGAACAAAAGCGGCAACTTGCTCTAATGAGCGCTTATTTTAATGGTATTCTGTCATTTATGTGATGCTAATCATAGTTATTTCAATAAGTAAGATAAGTAATAGTATAGAATAGTCGGTAACTTGAAATGACTGTGTTTATGACCAATAAACATTGAAAGTTATGATGAATAACTTCGTAACGATTTTTTGTCTAATGCACTGTCTTCTCGACAACCAGTTGATTAAAATTTTATAACCGTATCCAATTTCTTAAAGATTAATGAGCCATTTATGAGTACCCCGTTTACTGATGTCGCCGCCGAACATGCATTGTTCAACACTAAATCTCGTCAAAAAATTCAGCAAACTGAGTTTATGATGTCAGCGCCTACTTTTCGTCTCTGCCCACCCGATATGGGCTTAGAAGTTGCCTTTGCAGGACGCTCAAACGCAGGTAAATCCTCTGCTATTAATGCCTTAACCAATCAGCGCCAACTGGCACGCTCATCTAAAACGCCTGGTCGCACGCAGATGATTAACTTTTTTAGTATTGGTGATGCTGATAGGCGTTTGGTGGATTTGCCAGGTTATGGCTACGCAGCCGTACCGCTTGAGATGAAAAAAGAATGGCAGGTTGAGCTAGAAGAATACTTGGTGGCGCGCTCAAGCCTTGCAGGTTTGGTGCTCATGACTGATATTCGTCATCCATTGAAGTTCTTTGACGAGCAAATGCTACGTTGGGCAAATGATGGTGAACTGCCGGTGCATATCTTATTAACCAAAGCAGATAAGCTAAAGTATGGCGCATCTAAAAATGCGTTACTTAATACTCGTAAAAGACTAAAAGAACTGGGATTGAACTGTAGCATTCAGCTATTTTCAGCACTAAGAAAAGAAGGTCTTGATGAGCTGGCTGGTGTCATGGGCAACTGGTATGAGTATCAGCTCGATGCAGACAAAATCATTGAATCCTCTTTTGCGTTACTAGAAGGCGCTGAGTTGGAAGAAGCGATCGAAAAAGATAACATCGAAAAAGACGCTATTGAAAAGGAAAGTACTCAGAAGGATAGCACTCAATAAGGATAGTGCTCAATAAGGATAGTGCTCAAAAATAAAACAAATAAATATCATCGTCTCCAAGTAAAAAGGGTTTATCATTATTATCGATAAGCCCTTTTTTTATTATCATTTTTTAGCATTCAAAAAGTTTTTTATTGAAGCACCTTTATTTAAGTGCTTTTAGTTAAGCACATAGAAGCTCAGCCAACGCTTGTGGCGTGTCAACCTGATAAGTGGGTTGCTGTGCGGCGAGCTCTGTAGGTGATGCTGTACCATAATTCACCGCAATACTGGTCATGCCCAGTCTCGTTGCCATTTGGATATCGTAGATACTGTCACCGATGAAAACAGCATTGGCGATTTGCTGCTGCGTATAATCCAAAATATCGGTCAACATCTGCGGGTCAGGTTTTGAGCCTGCCTCATCGGCACAGCGGGTCATCACAAAATAATGGTGGCTCTCTGAAGCATCTAATACGCGGTCTAAGCCCTTTCGCTTTTTACCAGTTGCAACCGCGAGACTTTTACCTTGGGCTTGTAGGGTCTGCAACATCCCTTCTATCGGCGCAAAAAGCGGTGTACTGTGGCTGTTGGCAATATAGTGGTCTGCATAGTTTTGCTGAATCGCAAGCTTTTGCGTGTCATTGGCTTGCGGATACAAAATCTCAATGCCATTCATTAAGCTCAGCCCAATGATGTCTTGTACAGCTTTATCGGTGGTCTGGAACCCATGCGCCTCTCCTGCCACATGCATTGACTCAACGATTAATCCAATGGAATCCATCAGCGTCCCATCCCAATCAAAAATAATCAGCGTCTTATCCGCTAAACGATGGCTGGCTGATAACTGAGTTCCTTTGGAAGCGCTAGAGATACTAGCGACAGATTGATTGCTCATAAATAGACCTTAACGAATATCAATAATAAATGGTAGATACGAAAACGTCACGGCGACTTATTAAGAAAAATAAGCGTTCGTGACGTTTAAAGTTAATGCTTAAAAATTTTATTTGGCGACTTATTCAGGCAATTTAATTTGCTCTGGCAACCAATCTGCCATGTCATCTGGTAGCGGTGCAGTAATAGTTTCATAGCCTGGAATGTCTAAACGCCACGCATGCAGACACAGGCGATGGACGCCTGATTTATCATGCACATTATATTTATCATCACCCAAGATAGCGTGACCAATATGAGCCAAATGCACACGGATTTGATGAGTGCGACCGGTCAGTGGTTTGGCTTCAATTAAACTAACTGGCTGATCAGCAATCATAAAACGACCATGAACGACGATATCCGTATGGCTTTCTTTAGATTGTGGGTCTTGCGCATCTACTTTGACGCGGCGTTCACCACTAGCAACTGTATAGCGTAGCAATGATGCATCAATGCGTTGCTCATTTAATGCTGGCTGACCTTTAGCGATACATAAGTAATGCTTTTGGATGGTTTTATCGACGAGATGCTGTTGCAACGCTTTTAACGCTGAGCGTTTTTTAGAAATCATCAATAGACCTGAGGTGTCTTTATCAATGCGATGTATCAGCTCTAGGTATTTTTTACCTGTCACTTCACGCATGGCTTCGATAACACCAAAGTCCAAACCACTCCCACCGTGAACGGCGATGCCAGAAGGCTTATTCAGTACTAACATTCCTTCGTCTTCATATACTACGCGCGCTAACAAGCTTTTAGCAAACTCGGCACTGATAATTGGTTTTTCGCGGGTAGCAAGTACCACTGGCGCGATACGTACCACGTCTTCACGCTGTACTCTGTCGTGCGCTTTGCAGCGTTTATTATTGACCCGAATCTCATCTGAGCGAATCATTTTATAGATATGCGGTTTTGGCAGACCTTTTAAACGGTTCAGTAAGAAATTATCCAAGCGCTGATCGTGTTGATGGCGGGTTACTTCAAGATAGTTTACCTTACCAAAGTTGCTGATTTCATCATCAGCGCTTTGCGGGCGTGTTTTACTATTAAAAATAGCAGGGGCTTCATGGGTAGGTGCGTCGTCAGTCATTTTTGGCTTCGTCATTTTTAGTTAGGTATTTACAGAAAGATTTGCTATAGTTTAGCATGTTGAGCGACAATTAAGCAGAGACTGCAGCAATAATCGTTGTTGTTGTTCTAAATAGCGCATTACCATATAGCGCATTACCATTTTTACGAACTTTTAATGAAAAGGTATTAGCGGTATACCCTGCAAACATTGTATGTTTAATCGGATTTTAGGGCGCAGTATCTGTTTAGAAATATCACTTGTAGATATTTATAGATATGTCCCCATAAATTGTAAAATGAAAGTATCGTACTGACTTTACTCAGTACCATAGAATAAATAGTGACACTAAATACCTTTGTGTTCATAAATTCAGCGTTGATAAGTTTGGCTAAGCGCCTGTTTATTGACCGATAATGACACTACATTGACTCACAACCTGCATGACAACGACTTTATTTGATAATTATTCATGATTTAATGACTGGTTATCTGGCGGTCCTTTAGGCAAGTGTAGTTGAGCAAGTATGGGTTGTTTAGCATTAGGATCGAGAAGTATATCGATAGCTGCCTACGTATTGGTGGTCAAACAGATAACGATAAAAAAGATATGAATACAGCACCACACCGATAGTTTGGTCATTTATTCTGTTTGCCAAGTACGCCCCGCTGATCACCGGAGCCGCGACACCTAACCGTAAAACACCCAAGATATTATTGACGTTATACCAGAAAGAACGATAAATAAAGAGTGACCAATTGCTTTACCTAAACAAATAATTGCTGAATATCACCATTTCATATAATGGTATTTATAACAGCGATATTATTGCTAGACTTTGATGGATGGATTGCAGCAGCATAACGCCTTTTGAATATCAGTATATTGAATCTCGTCATTGCCCGTCGCCTGCTCTTACAAAGTAAGCTGGCATGACTACCAATAAAGCTTGCTGATAGTAAAACTGAATCGCATGCTGACGCATTAATATTTGTACCAAACCTATCAATAATAGGATATAAATAGATAGCCTTACACCCTATAAATTTTATATTTACGTTAGTTTTGCTAACACACTTTAGGTAAAAAACAAGCCATTGACAAAGCCCAAGTGCTTTATTAACCCATGATTTACGTTCTATCGTTGATTAACATCTGCCCATGCTAATTTAAATATTAGCCATACTTGCCATTGCGCTCTAAAGCCCGTCTCGTCGTTGTTATGCGTACTCATAGGATACAAATATGAAACGCATTTTGATCAACGCTACTCAAAACGAAGAAATTCGTGTCGCCTTATGTAAAGGCAACCATCTTTACGATTTCGATCTTGAAAACCGTACTCGTGAACAAAAAAAATCCAATATATATAAAGGTCATGTGACCCGTGTCGAGCCATCGCTTGAAGCGGTGTTTGTCGAATATGGCTCACAGCGCCAAGGTTTTTTACCCATTCGTGAAATCTCTGCTGAATACTTAAGCGGTAATCCACGTGACGAAAACATCAAAAAGCTGATCAAAGAAGGCGATGAATTAATCGTCCAAGTCGAAAAAGAGGAGCGCGGTAACAAAGGCGCTGCCCTATCGACGTATGTCTCATTAGCTGGTCGTTATCTGGTATTGATGCCAAATAACCCTCGTGGCGGCGGTATCTCACGTCAAATTTCAGGCAAACTTCGTGAAGACATGAAGCGTATGCTAAGCAATCTTGATTTGCCAAAAGGTATGAGTGTCATCATTCGTACTGCGGGTATTGGTAAAACTCAAGAGGACTTACAGCACGATTTAAACCACCTTCTCAATATCTGGCAAGCCATTCAAGAACAAAATCAAAAATACCCGTCGCCGCGCTTGGTACATCAAGAAGCAGGCGTCGTAACCCGTGCTGTCCGTGATTATCTACGTGATGATATCGCTGAGATTTGGATTGATAATGAAAACGCTTATATTGAAGCGGCAGGTTTTATCGATGCAGTGATGCCAAAACAAGCAGAAAAGCTACGCAAATATACCGATTATGAGCCGATGTTTTCGCGCTTTAATATCGAAAAGCAAATCGAAACTGCCTATCAGCGTGAAGTGCGTTTGCCATCAGGCGGCTCAATCGTTATTGATCAAACTGAAGCACTAGTCTCTATCGATATCAACTCAGCCAAGTCGACCAAAGGTTCAGACGTTGCTGAGACTGCCTATCATACTAACCTTGAAGCAGCCGATGAGATTGCCCGTCAGCTACGTTTGCGTGATATGGGTGGTTTGATTGTCATTGATTTTATTGATATGAATGACAATAAGCATCAAAAAGAAGTCGAAAAACGTCTGATTGATGCCACCAAATATGACCGTGCACGTGTGCAATTTGGTGATATTTCTAAGTTTGGTTTGATGGAAATGAGCCGTCAGCGTCTGCGTCCATCGCTAGAAGAGTCAACTGGTTATATCTGCCCACGCTGCCATGGTAACGGCATGATTCGTGACTTGCGCTCATTGTCACTATCAATTATGCGTCAGATTGAACAAATCGCGCTAAAAGAACGTCAAGGCGAAGTACAAGCAGAAGTTCCAACAGATATCGCCGCCTTCTTATTAAACGAAAAACGTGATGCCTTAGTTTATCTTGAGCAAGACAGTGGCACGCGTATCACGATTTTGCCACACGCGCATTTAGAGTCGCCTAACTTTAAACTACACTTTAACCGTGATGGCTTTGCGCCTTCAAGCTATGAGCGTATTACGGATACAGCCCAAGAACATAGCGATTTGGGTTATGAAGTTGACTGGCAAACGGCTGAAAAAGAGCGTCCAGAGCAACAGCCAACGCGCCAGCCACGTCAGGTAGCGAGCAATGATACTGCTAGCCAATCAAACAAACCGACCAGTACAGCTGAGCATAGTAAACACAGTAACGACCATCGTAACAATAAGAATACGACCAACGTTTCATCGGCGCGCGCGCCACAAGCAAACAACAACCAGAGTGTGGCAGCCCCTGCCCCTGTTGCTCCAGTAGCAGCAACTACAGCTCCTGCACATGTTGAGACAGCAGCTCAGCCACAAGCAGTGGCGTGGTTATCAAACCTATTTGCGCAAGCACCACAAGCCTCAACGACGCCTAGCGTCAGTAGTCGTGATGCAGCGGAAGCCATTGAAGCACTAGTAAATAATGGCGCACAAAGCTTAGGCTCATTTGGACAAGTGGATAGCAGTGCCCTGAGTAATTCATCAACGGGTGCATCGAACAATGTACCAGCAAATCAGCAGAACAGTCAGAAAAATGACGAACAACCGTCCGACAACAACGCCAATCGTCAACAAGCGCGTCGTAGCTCAGACAGCGACACCGATGATGATAGCAGTAATGAAGATAGAAGAAGACGTAAGCCACGTAAATCTAGATCATCTAAACCTCGTCAAAGAAAAGATCAGGCAGAAGAGTCGAGCAATG
The DNA here is from genome assembly GCF_904846655.1 of Psychrobacter sp. NC44. Lineage (NCBI taxonomy): Bacteria > Pseudomonadati > Pseudomonadota > Gammaproteobacteria > Moraxellales > Moraxellaceae > Psychrobacter > Psychrobacter sp. NC44. The sequence continues at coordinate 202,279 of NZ_CAJHBN010000003.1, forward strand.
AAGTAAGCGGCGATACCGAGAACAACACCTCAAATAATGCGGCAAATAACGCTGATGACAAGCAGGCTGACAATCGAAACAAACGTCAGCAGGAGACCAGACGCACGAATGAGCGTAACCGCAACAATCGTCAAGACAATAACCAGCAAAACAGTAATCGTCAAGACAGTAGCCACCATGCAAACGAGCGCAATGATGATGCTGATAAAGACAGTAATACGGCAGATGAGCAAACTCGTGCGAAGCGTAAATCGCATAGTCAACGCGGTTCACGTGGCAAGTTAGAGCGCGGCGAGACACTAACAGCTGAAAATATTAAGCAACCCAATCAGCAAGCGACGACAGGTGCAAACGGCCGAAAAAATCACTCTAACACGCGTCGAAATCAAGATCCTAATGAAGTCGTGCTACAGGTCAATGAAGCACCTGTTGAGCTGAAATCGCCAGAAGTCGTACACTTGTCTCTAGATGACAGTAAGTCTACACAGACAAAACCTCAATCTACTGAAAAGCAAAAATCAGCGAATGATGTTAATAAAGAAAGCAGTAAAAAAGAAGCTAATACACAGCAAAGTGATAATCAGCAGAGCAATGACAAAAAAATTGCTCCTGAAACAGCTGCTGTGAAGGGTAACGACGAAGGCACTGTAGCAACACATGATGTTAATGTTGATGATGTTAACGTTAGCACCACTGAGGACAAGGGACAAAATAATGCCCCGAAAACAGACAGTAACACTACTGACAAAAAACCTGCTGTAGATGAGCAACCAACATCTAACAGCGTTACCAAAGACCAAACTGACCATTCAAAATCTGTGGATACTAACGTGGACAGCGTAGCAATAACGCCAAAACAGCCCGAATCAGAATCGACAGAAAAAGCGAATAGTGACACTGTTGACGCTACCGACAGTGACGCCGATGTTAGCAATACCAATGACAGTCATAGCGCAAGTGGTCATAGCGCAAATGATAAGAACAACTCAGCACTGGCACTAACGCACGAAGCATTATTTGCCAAGCGCTACGTGACTGCTGAGAAGTTTGGTCAGGCTAGTAATGATCCACGTGTGGTTCGTAGTCAGCAAGCGCAAGTAACTCAACAACCATCAGTAGCTGAGCCTGTAGTGGTAAGCCCATCGACTATTCGTGGCACCGTTGGTGATTTTGTTCGTAAAGCATTAACAGATGCAGAAAGTCGTTTGAAAAATGACGGTGTCATTAGTTGCTTTATTGCTGCTATCGATGCACATACGCAGCAAGCAAAATCAGCTAACAAATCAGCCAACATTGGAACGAGCGTCACACCGACTGCTGATACTAACGTTGAGGACAGCAATTTCGACTTTAGCAACTATGGCTATCAGCCATTGGCGGCAGATTACCTGACGCGCTTTGAAACGATGACACAAGCGGTCAGTCAGTTTGCGGCAACGCAAGGTAAAACAGACGTCGAACCACGCGCCATTGGTAAGCGTGCTGGCAACGATCCACGTGGTCAACATCCTAGTTATCAGGAGCCCGCAGTGTTGAGTCTACCGACCGAACAAGTGGCTTATACTGAGCAAGCGGTTATTGAACATGATGATAACAATGCGGATGCTCATGATATTGAGGCAAATGCTTTAGCAAATCAAGCTCAGGCTGATAATATCAGTGCTCATAGCGAGCAGTTGTTAGAAGTGGATCAGGCGCTAGTAGAAGCAACTAACGAGCCGTCGAATGAAGGCACTGTTATAGCTGAGCACGTAGCAGCTGAAAAGATTGACGGGGCACATGACGATAGCGAAGCTGCTGACATTGAAGAGGCTAATACTCAAGAAGCTGACGTTGAAAAAATTAAGCCAGCAGATGAGCCTAAGGTAGAGCAACCTATCAATACCAAAGAAGCGGGCAAAGACGACAGTCAGGCTGCTAAGTCAAAAACCACGATTGCCAGTTATAAAAACATGATTGAGAATGTGGCTGAACAACTGCTGCCACAGACTGGTATGTTTAATTTGACCACACCAAAAGTACCAAAGGCACGTAGCCGTAAGCCTAAAACGGAGCATAAAAAGCCCACGCAAGCTGAAAAGCTAGAGGCTGATGACTCAGATAGCGAAAGCTAATCGTATAACTCCCAACGCAAAAGCCCCAAAGTTGTCAGCAACTTTGGGGCTTTTTTACGAAATAAAGTCACAATCAATATAAAGCTAAAGCACAGGTAACTGACTTAGTGTGCAGATGACGCTGTGTCGTCCTTTCCACGAATTTTACTAATAACTGTGAAGATAGCCACAACCGCAGCGCCAATGATAAAACCAATGACGCCATTTAATATCGTTGTCGTTAAGCTTTCAAAGATACCCGTTAAATCAGCGATATCCTCTACTCCATGATGTAAAAAGCCGATACCGTGTACCAAGATACCACCGCCTACTAAAAACATCGCCAACGTGCCAGCGATAGATAGAAACTTCATCAGTTTGGGTGCCGCTGCAAACATTAACTTGCCCAATTTTTGCTTGAACGCCCCTTCTTGTTCCATTAAATGCAGACCTGCATCGTCTATCTTCACGATACCAGCAACCAAGCCATAAATACCAATCGTAATACCGATGGCTAAAATAGACAGCACCAAGCTTCGTTCTAATAAAGTGGCGCTTGCCGTTGATCCCAAGGCAATCACGATAATCTCAGCTGACAGAATAAAATCCGTACGTACTGCACCTTTGATCTTTTCCTTTTCAAAAGCGACCAAATCTATAGTCTCATCAGCATTGGCTTGCCGACGAGCATTTTGCTCCTCATCATGCGGCAAAGCATGTGGCCAAAATCGATGAATGACTTTTTCAGCGCCTTCGTAAACCAAAAACAAACCACCACACATTAGTAAAAAAGTGACCAGCGGTGGATAAACAGCACTAATCAAGAGTGCCGCTGGTACTAGAATAAGCTTATTAATAAATGAGCCTTTGGCGACCGCCCAGACCACTGGTAGCTCACGATTGGCTTTGACACCCGTGACCTGTTCTGCGTTGAGCGCCAAATCATCGCCCAATACACCGGCGGTTTTTTTAGCAGCGACTTTGGTCATGACGGAAACATCATCCAATATCACACTGATATCATCAAGTAGGGTTAATAAACTGGCACCTGCCATGTGTGCTCCTTAGCAAAAATTTATTGAAATAAAGGGTTAAAAATAACTGATACCAATAGTTTTATATGAATTTTTATAAAAACACTGTTATTAGCCGTAGACTACAAGGGCAAGCGTTGATATTAAATAGTACAAATGTATCTTATTTTTTTGAATTGACGTTTATTTCTACTACTATTATCACCGCCCTCACCTCCCTATACCACCTCATAGCCTGTGGCTGTTATTTGCCATAAATATGTTAATATAGGCGACATGATTACTTACCTTTTATAATTATTAAATTGTAAAAAAACCTTTTAATTTTAAACCTTTAAGACAATATCGATACGTATTGCTTTATATAGAAATTTATTATCATTTTTCTTAAAACGACCTCACGATTAGGCACGATGCCTACAGGACACCTATATATGTCATCCCCGATTGCAAAAAACATCTTTGCTCATAACCGCTTTTCTCGAAATAATTTATCTCGCTTTATGATGAGTGCACTGCTTGTTGTGGTTGCTGCGGGCTGCTCAAACAATGCAGCAGATGCGACCAGCAACACCAGTATCGTCAATAATACCGATGCTAAAACCAGTACAAGTAACGTATCTGCTGATAGCGATGCTGCCGTGGTAAAGGCGTTGCAGGCGAATTTAAATACGTCTGGTATTGAAGAAAATATCATTTCAGCCGTACCAACAGATATGGATGGTATTTATTGGGTTACAGCGGAAGGACTGCCTTCTTTCTTTACTGATAAGTCTGGCAAACACATTATCCAAGGTCAGATTATTGCTGTTGGCGAGGCTCTGCCTGTCGATATCAGTGCGGCATTGGTTGCTAGTACCGCACAAGAAGCCCTAAAAGCCGTCGATAAAAAAGACATGGTGATTTATCCAGCAATAGGCGAAACGAAGTCAGTGGTCTATGCCTTTACCGATGCAGACTGTGGTTATTGTCGTAAATTGCATGAAGAGATGGATGATATCAATGCACGTGGTATCGAAGTACGTTATTTGGCATGGCCGCGCAGTCAGGAATCAGTGCCAAAAATGGAAGCCATTTGGTGTAGTCAAGATCGTAAGGCGGCCATGAATCAAGGAAAAATGGGCGCTGATGTACAAGCGCCTAGCTGTGCCAGCCCTGTACAAGAACACATGGCACTGGGTGCAAAACTTGGTGTGCGTGGTACTCCCGCTATCTTTACAGAATCTGGTCAGCAAGTAGGTGGCTATCTACCTGCGGCGGAGTTGGCTCAAGCTGTCGGTGCTAGCTAAAATCTGTTATTGTTTCAGGTATTTGTGATACCTATGACGATGGCGACATTGTGTAGACGTCACAACTGCTTGTCGGTATGATACGATAAAGCGCTATGAAAAATCAGCAGCATACTTTTTATTTGAGTATTTTTTATTCAACTGTAATGAGAAATCGATAAAGCTGCGACTGTCAAAATGCACGCAAATACTACAGCTAGTAGCGCATGTGCATTTGACTCTGTGACAGCGTTATCATTGGTTCATTATATTTAACCTCTTGAGGATACTGTGAGTAATTCCATCAAACTAGCGATACTTGGTCTGGGCACCGTCGGAACGGGCGTGATCAATCTAATCAATGACAACTTAAATGAGCTAAAACGCCGTAGCGGACGCGACATTATCATTACCGAAGTTGGTACGCGCCGTCATCGTGATGATATTAATCCCAATATTATGCAAAACAGTGACTTGATGGCAACTGCTGCAAGCGACAATGTCGATATCGTCGTCGAGGTGATTGGCGGTACGACCCTTGCCAAAGACGTAATTATGCACGCCATTAAAAACGGTAAGCATGTGGTGACTGCAAATAAGGCGCTATTGGCAGAACATGGCAACGAAATCTTTGCCTTTGCTGAAGAGCATAACGTCCATGTCGCTTATGAAGCAGCAGTCGCAGGCGGTATCCCCATTATCAAAGTCATGCGTGAAGCGCTCGCTGCCAATAAAATCGATTGGCTAGCAGGTATCATCAACGGTACTGGCAACTTTATCATGACCGAAATGCGTGACAAAGGTCGCCCGTTTGCAGACGTGTTGAGCGAAGCACAAGAATTGGGTTATGCAGAAGCAGACCCGACTTTTGATGTCGAAGGTATTGATGCGGCTCATAAACTGGCATTACTCGCCTCTATCGCCTTTGGTATTCCGCTGCAATTTGACAAGGTCTACTGTGAAGGCATCACTGGTATCACCTTACAAGACGTCAACTATGCGGAAGAGCTTGGCTACCGTATCAAGCATTTGGGCTTTGCCGTACGCCGTGATGGTCAAGGTAATGATGAGGCTTCTGGTATCGAACTACGCGTGCACCCAACGCTCATTCCGCAGGATGCGTTACTCGCCAACGTCAATGGCGTAAAAAACGCCGTACTGGTCAACTCTCATCCGCTTGGACAGACGCTATATTGCGGTGATGGTGCTGGTGCTGGCGCAACCGCTTCTGCGGTAATGGCCGATGTGATGGATTTGGTGCGTGTTCTAGGTAGCAAAGACAGTAACGATGAAAGCAACAGTAATCAAAACAACCACGGTCACCATGTGCCGCATTTAGCATTTATCCCTGAGCAGCTATCAGACACGCCCATATTGCGCGCTGAGCAGATGATTACCGGTTATTATCTGCGCGTACATGCTTATGATAGCCCTGGTGTGTTGGCAGATATTACTCGCATTCTAAGCGATGCTGGTATCAATATCGATGCGATTTTACAAAAACCTGCGCACAAAGTTGGTCAAGTTCCGGTTATTATTTTGACGTTGCCCGTGGTCGAAAGTCAGATGAATCTAGCCATCGAAAAAATTGAAAAATTAGAGACCATTACTGATAAAGTAGTACGCATTCGCTTAGATGAGCTAGCATAAAGCCTGCAGTTATTGAGCCTAAAAGATGCTATCTAGTCCGCGTTTGGTTTTAATTAAAACAAACTCATTTAAAATACGTAAAAAGGAATAATAACGATGTCAAATGATGCAATTGTAATTTTAAACGGCGCACGTACTCCAATGGGCGGCTTCCAAGGCGCACTAAAAGACATGAGCGCAACGGAACTTGGTGGTGCTGCTATTAAAGCCGCTGTCGAACGCTCAGGTGTGGCGGTCGATAGTATTGACGAAGTCATTATGGGCTGTATCTTGACCGCAGGCTTGGGTCAAGGCCCTGCGCGTCAAGCGATGCGTAATGCAGGTTTATCTGATTCAACTGGCGCTGTCACTATTAACAAGCTTTGTGGTTCAGGGCTAAAAGCAGTCATGCAAGCACATGACGGCATCAAAGCAGGTAGTTTCAATGTGGCAGTCGCTGGTGGCATGGAATCAATGACCAATGCGCCATACATTATGCCAGGGTCACGTGGTGGCTACCGTATGGGACATAAAGAAGTCAAAGATCACATGTTCTTAGATGGTTTAGAAGATGCTGAAACTGGCAAACTGATGGGTATGTTCGCACAGGAAATGGCTGATGAAAAAGGCTATACCCGTGAGCAAATGGATGCGTTTGCTATAGAATCGCTAAATCGTGCGCTCACTGCTATCAAAGACGACCACTTCAAAGATGAAATCACGCCAGTGACTTTTAAAACCCGTAAAGGCGAGCAAACCGTCGATACCGATGAGCAACCAGCGCTTGCTAATGCTGAGCGTATCCCTACTCTACGTCCAGCCTTCGCCAAAGATGGTACCATCACGGCAGCAAACGCCAGCTCAATCTCAGACGGTGCGGCAGCGGTTGTGGTCATGAAAGAATCGCAAGCAAAAGCTGAAGGCCTTGATTATCAAGCGCGTATCGTTGCAACCGCATCAAACTCTCGTCACCCAAGCGAATTTACCATTGCTCCGATTGGTGCAATTGAAAAAGTACTGGCTAGTGCTGGTTGGTCAGTCGCTGATGTTGACTTATGGGAAATCAACGAAGCGTTTGCAATGGTAACCATGGCGGCGATGGACGAGCTAAAAATTGACCATGCCAAAGTAAACGTTGAAGGTGGCGCTTGTGCACTCGGTCATCCAGTAGGCTGTTCAGGTGCTCGTATCTTGATCACGCTTATCAACTCTCTCAAGCGTACTGGCGGCAAAAAAGGCGTTGCAACACTTTGTATTGGTGGCGGTGAAGCCGTGGCTGTTGCTATTGAACTTGCTTGATACTCAAGTAGATTAATTAATCGATTGCTATGTTAAATTAGCTTCTATCATTATCGTTTATTATAAAATTTTCAACATATCAGGAACCGCATCGCTATTTGCTTTGCGGTTTTTCTGTGTCTATGACTCTTAAATAAGCTAGAAATATTGCTCTGTGTAAAGACACGTTAATCTTTGACCCCAGCTATGTTATGCCACTTACAGCGTATTACACGCAATTACTTCAAGCGCACACTTTGCTACCTTGCTCATATATCTCATCGAAAATCATGATGTTAAGATTCTTACAAGTCGATGTAGAGGCTACTCACATGGCTTGCTACACATTTTATTATAAAAATATTTTTACTAGAAATTTAACTTTTCCAAAACAACGATTGTTTTTAAAATAATTAATAATGATTAACTCATAAAAAAGGAAGACAACAATGAGCCAACTAATTCGTTTAAAAGATATCCAAGCTACTCATAAAGATTTAATCGGTGATGATTATTATGACCCAACAGGTAAAACTGCTTATGGCGTCAATGAAGAAAAAATCGGTAAAATTGAAGGTGCATTAGTAGAAGATACCACTGGTCGCATTCGTTATTTGATCGTTGATGCAGGCGGTTGGTTCAGTTCAAAAGAAGTGTTAGTACCAGCAGGTTTGGCACGTATCGTTGGTGATGACGTATTCTTTGACAGCTTGACCAAGTCTCAAGTCGATGCCATGGAAGTATATGACCATGATTATCAGTATAGCTATAAAGACCAGTATCAAAAGGATCGTCAAGCATTTGTCGCGGATACAGTTCCAGTTGCAGAGCGTATGGAGATTGCAGACCATGCCTATGACGCACCAAACACACTAGAGCTACTAGAAGAGCGCTTGACCGTCAATAAAGATCGTATCGTGGCAGGTTTGGTTAAAGTTGGTAAGCATATAGTGACCGAAGAGCGCAATGTCGATGTTGAGCTAGAAGAAGAGCATGCTAATATCCAGCGTACTAACGTAGATCGTCCAACAGATCGCCGCATCGGTGACATTGATGGCAATCAAACCATTGAAGTTGAACTAGAGGCTGAACGTGCCCGCGTTGGTAAAGACACTTATGTATCTGAAGAAGTAAACGTCGGTAAAACCACTGAACGTCATACTGAAACTATCGTTGAGACTATCCAACGTGAAGAATTGGATATCGATCGCGATGGCAACGTAGTAGACCGCGAAGGCAACATAATCGACCGTGATGGTATTACTGCAGAAGACGTACGCCGCGCTCGTGGTATGTAATACGCTAAACCGTCAGACTGTTTGGCTCTCATTAAAAAGTAAGAACGCCGAACAATACATGACCGTAATAAGCAGCTAAGTATTTTTACTTAGTGGATTAAGACCAGAGCATCCCTCTGGTCTTTTTTTGCTCATTATACTCAAAAATACTTAGGAATTAAAAATACTTAATGACATCTGATAAGGCTAACTTTGCAAAATTTGCAAAAATGGCTCTAAAATATTGTATAACGATTATTTGATAAAGATAAGGACATTATGATGACTAGCAATCACGACGACAGCATCCAGAACGATAGCTTTCTACAAGAGGCTTTACATAACAAGCAAGTAACACCAAACGCTATAACTGCCCCAATTGATACTCATAATGGCACAGTAGCTAATGACATAAGTAGTAATAACATAGATAAGAGCAATCATAATGTTGGACACTTAGAACTATTAGAAGAGCGTCCTGTCATCAACAAAGAGCGTTTAGATGTCGGTAAAGTAACGGTGACCAAGCATGCTCGTACCAAAACTATTGACGTGCCTATTGAGTTGGTAGAAGAATATATTACTATTCGCACCGAATACCACGATGCGAAAAGTCAGGACTTATTGTCAGGCAATTATGATGAAAAGGATATATTGCGCCATGTCGAGCCATCGTTAGATAGCAATGCGGTCGTTACCGTGAATGGCAAACAGATCGAAATTGGTGATGAACCGATTGAAATTGTCCTATCACGTCAAGTGGCTACTATTACTAAAGACACTTATGCTATCCAAGAAATCGATATCAATAAAACCACTCATACCCATACAGATAGTATCCAAGTAGTGCTTAAGCATGAAGAATTAGATGTGAAGGAAGAAGGGTTCTTGGCACATGAGTCTAGCGCCAATCCTCATAAATAATTTTGCTGACTCATTAAAACCAGACATAAAAAAAGCAACGTTATCGTTGTTTTTTTCTTGATTGCTTACTTATTATGAGGTTTTTTTACATTCATAAGTGCTGACATTCGCCGCATCTGTACCTGCTGTACGCATCACACCCGTCTCACGCGCTTCGTGTGCTACACGCCACTGGGTAAAGCCCTGACTGCCATCAATAGCAGTTGCTACTTCAAACACTTCTGGATTACTGGCATCATTGGTTTTATTTAATGTCACCGTACCCGTATCAGTCGCGATGACTACTTGTTTGGCATCTTCTTTATAAGTTGCATTAACTTTCAGCTCAGGTGAGCAAAGATAAGCTATTTGACTGACGCCACTATTTACCGAAGCTACGGTATCATCCTGTACTTCACTGAGCGATGCATCCGCTGTATCGACAACCACCTCATTAGGCTCAGCAGGTTCAGCGGACATCGGTACCGTTTCTTCGCTATGAGCACCATCATCTATACCCGCTTCTGTCTCTGACTGTTGTTGACAAGCACTAAGCGTCAGAACGCCAGCAAGTAAGCCAGTCAGCGCCACAGAAGTACGCAATTTTTTTAATAATTCTATAGTCATAACACTTTCCCCAATGAATATGTTAAACACTATAACGTGTCCATAAATTCACGCCTATGTTGAATTTGTAAGTAATCAATACGAAATATAGCCAACACGTTTGTGAAGAGTCAACTTTACTATCTACAAATAATATAGTCGATTCAAGATGATTTAGAGACAAAGAATACGAGCAAATACAGAAAAGCCCTTATCTACTTTAGATAAGGGCTTTTGAGACTAAGGAATATTAAAGATATATAAGCAGCAATGCTTAAGTATTTATTATCAATATTCGCTTATGAATGCTATATTTTACCATGACATTGCTTGTACTTAAGACCTGAACCACAAGGGCATGGGGCGTTACGACTGATATTCATACCAGCATATGGGTCTGCCTCATTGGCATTATTACCACTACCCACAATAGCACCTGCGACTGCACTACCAGCAAGATTGCGATTTTGCGCGGCGGATTTTTCAGCACCGCTATCCATATTATCAATATCACTATGCTCGAACTGCATTTGCATATGAGCAGCATTCTCACGCTGCTGTATTTCCAGCGCTTCTAGCTCTTCTTTGGTCGGAATATGGACACGTGATAAATCTTGAACGGTCTCAGATTTAATTGCGCCAAGCATCATTTGGAACAGCTCAAATGATTCACGCTTATATTCTTGCTCAGGGTTTTTCTGTGCATAACCACGCAGATGAATCCCTTTACGTAGCTGATCCATTTGGGTCAAATGCTCTTTCCAATGCTTGTCTAAACTTTGTAGCATAAAGTGACGCTCAAGCTGAGCAGCATCTTTTTCGCCCATCTGCTCACGGCGGCTATGATAGCGATCGATAGCTGTTTGGATGATTTTGGCACGTAAGCCTTCTTCATCTAAGCGGCGATCTTCATCGAGCCAATCATTGATCGGCATCGCAATCTTAAATTCATTTTCAAGCTCGTCTTCTAAGCCATCAACATTCCATTGATCATCGATAGAACCTGGTGGAATAAACTGGTTAATCATGGCGTTATAAACTTCTTCGTGCATAATCTCAATGGCTTCAAGTAAATCCATCTCTGCTAGCAAGTCATCACGCTGACCATAGATCACTTTACGCTGCTCATTGGCGACGTCATCATATTTCAACAGATTTTTACGCGCATCAAAATCGCGGCTTTCTACTTTACCTTGGGCATTTTCAATCGATTTTGAGACCATCTTATGCTCAATGGCTTCATCTTCTTTAAGACCCATGGCACGCATCATATTTACGACGCGGTCGCCAGCAAAGATACGCATCAAGTCATCTTCGAGCGATAAAAAGAAACGCGACATCCCAGGATCGCCCTGACGACCAGCACGACCACGTAACTGGTTATCGATACGACGTGATTCATGGCGCTCAGAACCAATGATATGCAAACCGCCAGCCGCAACCACTTGGTCATGTTTCACTTGCCATTCTGCTTTTAGGCGTGCCATTTCTTCAGGACTGACCGAATCGATATCTTCAATAAACGATTGCCAGTTACCACCAAGGATAATATCAGTACCACGACCAGCCATGTTGGTCGCGATCGTCACAGCCTTTGGACTACCTGCCTGCGCGATGATTTCGGCTTCACGTTCGTGTTGTTTGGCGTTGAGGACGTTATGCTTGACGCCTTCTTGATCGAGCAAGTAAGACAACTCTTCACTGGCTTCAATCGTCGCCGTACCAACCAATACTGGGGCACCTTTGGCTTGAATCTCTTTGATTTCGCGAATGATACCTTTGTATTTTCCTAACTTGGTTAAGAAAATCTGGTCATCCATATCGATACGAGCAATCGGCTCGTGCGTTGGAATCACGATGACATCTAAGTCATAAGTTGATTTAAATTCTGCTGCTTCGGTATCAGCGGTACCTGTCATGCCTGATAATTTTTCATACAAACGGAAGTAGTTCTGGAACGTCGTGGTCGCAAGCGTTTGGTTTTCTGCTTGAATTTCGACGTTTTCTTTGGCTTCTACCGCTTGATGCAGACCTTCTGACCAACGGCGACCCGGCATGGTACGACCGGTGTTTTCATCAACGATAACCACTTCACCATCATCGACGATATAGTGTACGTTTTTAACGAATACATGATGGGCGCGAATGGCAGCTTGTACGTGCGCCAATAATGGCAAACGGCTTGGGCTGTATAAACTTTCATTTTCACCCAACTCACCGACTTCGATTAAGAAGCGCTCAATTTTTTCATAGCCTTTTTCACTGATTTCGATTTGACGATTTTTTTCATCAATCCAGAAATCTTCTTCTTCGTTATTCTTATTGGCCTCTTCGTCTTTTGAGCGAATCAGCACCGGGATAATGGTATTAATCAGCGCATACATACGTGAAGAGTCTTCGGCTTGACCTGAGATAATCAGCGGCGTACGAGCCTCATCGATTAAAATAGAGTCAATTTCATCGATAATACAGAAGTTTAATGGACGCTGCTTTTTCTCTTTTAAACTAAAGACCATGTTATCGCGCAGATAATCAAAGCCGTATTCGTTATTGGTACCGTAAGTGATATCCGCTTGATAAGCGTCGATTTTTTCTTGCGGTGGTTGCTGTGAATAAATGACTCCGACGGTCATGCCCAAAAAGCCAAATAATGGACGGTTCAATTCAGCATCACGTGCCGCCAAATAATCGTTGACCGTAACCAGATGGACACCTTTACCACTGATAGCATTGAGGTACATCGCCAAAGTACCCATTAGGGTTTTACCTTCGCCGGTTTTCATCTCAGCGATTTTGCCTTCGTGCAAGGTGATACCACCGATCAGCTGCACATCATAATGACGCATGCCATTGACGCGTAATGACGCTTCACGGCAGACGGCAAATGCTTCTGGTAGTAATGCATCTAAGCTTTCACCTTGTTGGTGGCGTGCTTTAAACTCTTCGGTTTTTTGTTGTAATTGCTCATCAGACAGGGCTTGTACCGCAGCCTCTTGTGCGTTGATTTTGCTGACCACTTTGCGCATGCGCTTTAATTCGCGGTCATTTTTAGTGCCAACCACACTGCCTATAATCTTTGATAACATAATTTTTTGACCTATGGAAATATTCGATAATTAGTGCGCATTAGCCAAAGCTTCGCCCGCTGCCGCCTTGTCATTACAGTCATCACCTGACTAAGTACCTTTTGTTAACAAAGCACTGATTAATAAGGTACTGCCTAATGAAGTGTCGCCTAATGAAGTATCGCCCAATTAAGTGTGACGTCATTATATATGGTTATGACGCCGATGGATACAAGGGCAGCGAGTAGATATTTGCCGACGTAAAAGCGCGGCAGGACGTGCTAGAATAGTATTTACACTTTCACACTTCTTAGTCTTTCGACTGCTAAATTTGCGCGCTATGATGACCCTTTAATAAAGCTATTTTGGTAAAAATCAACCAGAATCTTGCAAATTAACCACTCATAAGCGAGTGTTTTTCTCATCTATTTTTTTACGCTGATATGTATATACCGTCGTACATCTAACGCCAGCCGACTAAAAACCCATTTAAGCATTATAAGAGACTCTGCATGACCGCTAAGCCATCCGCTCAAAACCTTAACGCCGCCAAACCTACTCCGTCAAAGTACGCAATATCAAAACAACAGACCGCGACACCTTTGACCGCCGATCAGTTGATGGTAGGCGATGCCGTTTATCACTTGGCAGATCATACGCCGATGATGGTGCAATATCTAACCATGAAAGCCAACTATCCACAAGCGTTACTGCTGTACCGCATGGGTGATTTTTATGAGTTATTTTTTGATGATGCCAAGCGCGCGGCACAAATATTAGACATCACCTTGACTCGCCGTGGTACGGATAAAGCGGGCAATACCATTGCCATGGCAGGTGTGCCTTTTCATGCGGCCGATAGCTACATGGCAAGGTTGATAGCTGCTGGGCAAACCGTCGTTGTGTGTGAGCAAATTGACGAATCAGCCACTGGCACTGACAACACGAATAACCCTTCCAATGCTCCGACGATGGGCGATAAGCAGAAAAAAGATAAAAGCAAATCTGCTGCTGGCAGTATTATGCGCCGTGAAGTGGTTAAAACGCTGACCGCAGGGACAATTACTGATGATGCTTTAATTGCGCCCAATCATACGCCAACTGTGGTCGCCATTGATATCGAGATACCTAAATCGAACAGCAAACAACCTATGCAAGCTGCCATTAGCCAAATGGATTTAGCTGCTGGAACACTAACGACGCAAACGCTTAGTGCCAGCTATAATAACAACCATGATGATGTTAAAAATTTGCAAACGCAAATGCTGACGGTGCTGGCACGCTTTGCGCCTAGTGAATGTATCGTTAGCGAAGCACTTAACGACCGTATCGGCGAAGATTGGATGCTGTGGCTACGTCAACATCTCGACTGTCCTATTATCCAAGTGGCGGCAAATGACTTCCATCGTGAGCATGCCAGCGCAACCCTTTGCCAACAGTTTGACGTGCAACGCCTTGATGGACTAGGAATCAATGACGCACTTCTTGCCCAATCTAGCTGTGCGGCGCTCATACATTATGCACGGCAAACTCAGCAGCGTCATGTGCCACAACTTAATCAGCTGATCGTTGAGTACAGTGACGATTATTTAATTATCGATGCCAATAGTCAGCAAAATCTTGAGCTATTTACACCCGTTAGCAGCAATGGAACCTCATTAATATCTGTCCTCAATCATTGTCAAACACCGATGGGTCGACGCTTACTGGTGCAGCAAATGAAACGCCCACTGCGTCAGCATTCGCGCATTAATATGCGCTTAGATGCGATAACCAGTTTGTTAAATACTGATAAACAGCCTGAGCAAAGCTCGGGAAATATCTCATTAGTTACTAGCTTACGCGAAACCTTAAACGCTATTGGTGATATGGAACGTATTAGTAGCCGTATTGGACTAATGAGTGCTAAACCGCGTGACCTGCGTAAACTTGCTGAGGGTATTGCTAGTAGCGCCCAGCTTACGACGCTACTGACGAATGCAGATATTCGCCATGAGCAGGCAGGACTGTTGCCGATGCTAATGCAGCAATTGCCTGCGCAGTTACCTGCCGTACAGTCCGTCGCTGAGCTGATTGAGCGCGCTATTATTGCCGAGCCGCCTGCTCATATTCGCGATGGTGGCATGCTAGCCGCTGGCTATGATGAAGAGTTTGATCGCCTGACTCATCTCCATGACAATATCCAAGTAACCTTGGATGAGATGGTAGAGCGCGCGCGTTTAGAGAGCCAATTACCCAGTCTAAAAGTAGGTTTTAATAAAGTGAGCGGCTTTTATTTTGAATTGCCTAAAATGCAGGCAAAGAATGCACCAGCACATTTTATCCGTCGGCAAACGCTAAAAAGCAGCGAGCGCTTTATCACTGATAAGCTAAAAGAAGTTGAGACAGAATATCTCAGCGCGCAAAGCTTAGCATTGACCCGTGAAAAGCAGCTGTATCACGAACTCTTAACTGAACTCAGCAACCATTTAGCCGAACTGCAACAACTGAGCGCTGCGGTTGCGCAAATAGATGTGCTCAGTAATTGGGCACAGCTTGCAATTATTTATAACTGGCAGCGTCCAGTCATGAGTAACGACTCAAAAGAAGATAGCGGCTTAAAAAACAGTCACTTAAAAAATGGCTTGAATAATAACAATCAAACCAGTATCGATATCAAAGCAGGTCGTCATGTCGTCGTCGAAGCCGCACTAAACCCTATTCATACTCAAAGCAATACTCCTGCCAAGCATAGCAGCCATTTTGTCGCTAATGATTGTGCATTAGGCAGTCATAAAAATCATGAAAGACTGTTGATGATTACTGGTCCTAATATGGGTGGTAAATCAACCTATATGCGCCAAACCGCGCTGATTGTTCTACTCGCTCATTGCGGTAGCTTTGTGCCAGCAGCGCGTGCTCATATCGGCGATATCGACCGTATCTTTACCCGTATTGGCTCAGCTGATGATTTGGCGGGCGGCAAATCCACCTTTATGGTAGAAATGATTGAAACGGCTAATATTCTCAATCAAGCGACCAACAAATCGTTGGTGCTGATGGATGAAGTCGGACGCGGCACAGCGACCACTGACGGTTTGGCCATTGCTCATGCTTGCGTTAATCGATTGCTAGAGATTGGCTGCCTGACATTATTTGCCACTCACTACTTTGAGCTGACAAAATTGGCGGAAAACTATAAAGAAAGCAGTGGCAGCAATGACAAACTTATCCGCAACGTCCATGTCGCTGCTAGCGAAATCGACGGTCAACTGTTACTACTGCATCAAATCAAAGATGGTGCAGCAAGTTCTAGCTTTGGTCTGCATGTGGCAAAAATGGCAGGGATTCCTACCCAAGTACTGGATGATGCCAAGCGCTACTTAGCAGATAACTTAAAATTAGACCCTATTGAGGCAGAAAGCGTAAGAACCGTTGATGACAAAAATGAATTAGCTAAGTCAGTAAATGATAAATGCGATCATATGAATGGTCATGAAATAGAGAGAGCTGATATAAAAACCACCAATCAATCTCAAATAATGGCTGATATTCCACAACAAAATCAGCTGTTTAGCTTACAGGATGAGCTAAGTGCGATTGATCCTGATACCTTAACGCCAAAGCAAGCGCATGATTTACTCTATCATTTGAAGAAAATCATTAGTCATTAAAGGGAATTGTCAATTAGTCGTAAAGGCGTTAAAATGTGCCTTATTTTCCAACTATTCTATGTAGCCCTTATCGTTGATTCACTTTAAAAGAAAATCATGGCAACCAAGTGCAGATGTACCAATAATACGTCAAGCACGGTGAGCACAGTAACTCTTTTAAAAGGGATGAACTATATCAGCCAATCCAATAACAGGTAGACCTCACTATGACCTTTGTCGTTACAGATAACTGCATTCTTTGCAAATACACCGACTGTGTGGAAGTCTGTCCTGTGGACTGCTTTTATGAAGGCCCGAACTTCCTCGTCATCGACCCTGATGAGTGCATCGACTGCGCGCTATGCGAGCCTGAATGTCCTGCCAATGCGATCTTCTCAGAAGATGAAGTACCAAAAGGACAAGAGATGTTCACTCAGCTCAATGAAGAGCTGGCACAAAAATGGCCAAACATCACAGAAATGAAAGGTCAGTTGCCAGAAGCTGAAAAGTGGGATGGCGTGGAAGGCAAGATTCAGTATTTAGAGAAGTAGTAACTTCTTTAAAACGGCTCAGTATGTTTATACTAAAATCATAAAAAACCACCTAGTAGCGAGATGCTGTTAGGTGGTTTTTTAGTTTAGAAAAATAGAGATAGAACTTAAGGTAGTATTCGGCAAGGCGATCCGTGTAGCCAAAGGATGTATAAGACATAAGGATAACCTTATAGCAAGAGGTAATTCTATATTGCACACCCTATGCCACATGCATACTTCACTAGCATATTTGCTATTTTTAAATTTGTTTTGGAGATAAAAAAAACCAAACAAGGCGTTTGGTTTTTTAGAAAATATTCATATTTCTTAGTTTAAGTATTATATATTTAGAATTCTTAAACTAGTTCAAAATTACGTACAACTTCAATAACAATTCCATGCTTATAATCTAAACTAAATTTGATTACTAAGTTTTAGGGACAACCACACATGTTGCACCATTAGGTAAGTCACATTTCACTGTACCACCTGTACCCTCTTTCGGAGTAATTTTGATAGCCGCTAAAGTAGTAGTGTCTTTAATACCCTTAATAGCTGCTGTAAGCGCATCGTCAGGAGCCGAACAGTTAGACATATTTGCTTTAGCCACGTCTGGCTTTTGTGCGTCTACTCGGTTTGGATCTACAGCCCAATTATAAAGGTTGTTTGAATAGCCTTTAAACTCAGATAAACAAGCGTTATCTCTAGCTTTTTGAGTATAGCCTTGATAAGCAGGAATAGCGATTGCAGCTAGGATACCGATAATAGCAACAACGATCATTAGTTCGATTAAAGTAAAACCTTTTTGTGTGTTCATAGACTTGTCCTTTAGGATAATTTGACAGTAGATTAATAATCTTACTGTCAGTTATAAATAAAATTTCTTTCTTATTTTAAATTCTGCATATAATGTGCCAAATTACTACTTATAGTATATATTTAGGCTGATTATTTGATTTTTATTACTTTATTAAGCTTTTAAGCCGTTCAATCCAGTATTAACCGACAGTAAATATTACGCTTAGCCTACTAAATATTGTCAATTGATATTATTTTGAGAGTAGATAGTAAATCAAACTGACGTTTTTTGTCAACCAGCCCTAAATATCCATTTTATCGCCATTCATTATCCATACCACAGGTTGCGTCGCGACATTTCAGCCCACGATAGTCAAAAGTTAGATCGCCATCACCAGCCATTCGGGTACCTGCTATGGGTGACGCAATAATTGTCCATTCATAAGTCAGCGGATCTGGATCAAAGCTGATCGTATAAAGTGAATTACTTTGTGGGAAATTACCACCGAGACCAGTGAGTAACGCGTTGCTATATTGCCCTTGTGCCAGCTTGCGACTTTTGATAGTAGCAGCAATGTTTTGTAACTCGCTCATCGTATCGGCACGATGACTTCTTTCAATATATCCCTGATAGCTTGGGTAAGCGATAGCCGCTAAGATACCGATGATAGCAACGACTATCAGCAACTCTATAAGCGTAAAGCCTCGTGTCTGGTTTATCTTTGTCGTATTATTTTTCATTATTACCACACCTGAGCATTATTACCACAGTCTACTGCTCCAATCGCGATAGTCGTCGTTGTCATACATCTCATACCAGAGCTAGTAAGCATGATTTTGCTGCCAGTTTTGATATAACCAGTAGGATTAGGTACTGCAAGCATTTTCCATGTGCGTCCTGTGACATTGTCCACACCTATCGCTGCGACTAAGCTTTTAGGCGTGCCTGATGTATCACCATCAACTAGGGTAATGCGATAGGTGTAATCATCGCCACTACCCGCAGGCACATTGATGATGGTATCATCCGTGTCTGCATAGCTGTAATCAGTATCACCATTGCTATCAACTGTTTGTGGTACAAAGCCTTTATAAGTGAGAGCAGTAGCACGCCAACGCTCTAGCTCTAACTGTAACTGCAGCATCTTGGCTTGGGTGTCACGTTCAGCATTAACGATCGTATATTGTCTATAGCTTGGGACAGCGATAGCTGCCAAAATAGCTAAGATAACCACAACGATCATCACCTCAATGAGCGTGAAGCCTTTTTGGGCAGTTGGGTCTCCGTAGCGACTTGCCAACACACCGCTCAATAACCGCTGAAAGCTGTTGCCATGTCTAGTCATTCACTGACTCCGATAACTGCTCATACCATCTGGTAGTAAATAAACGGTAGTCCATAATACTGACATTACCACCGCCAGAGCCACTAGCGTTTTCATTGTTTGCATCAAGACTCGATCCTTTACAACTACCGCTAGGACAGCTGGTATCTAATCCTGAATCTTTATCTGATGACCAAGCACCACCAAACTCGAGACGATTATCTGAGTTAACTAACTCACTAAATGACTGAGTACCTAGCATGATGCGCGTGGTAGGGTTCGCTGGATTGAACGCACCGAAAGCCAGCTCTTGAATACCTTTACCTGCACGTACAAACCCACCTGTACCATTTGATGATTTGTCTGTTGTAGCACCCTCTTGCTCACAGATACCGTAAGGCAAGCAGTATATCTGACGCTCTGAACCACCAACGATCTGAGCAGCACAGCCACTGGTATCATCATATTTCATTTCTGGGCTATATGCCGTCATATAATAAAGACCACCAATGGCCATGCCATCACCCATCGATTTAACATTTTTAACTTTACTATTACCGTCAAACTGATTCAATGGATAGAACCAACCTTGTGAAGTTGCGACATTTGGCCGCATCGGTGATTTCACGCCTGCCTTAGTTGCACTGGTATTGCTTTGATTAAAAGGCAATTCAATCAAATTGTCTGAATTAAGGTCTTTGGTCGCTAGCGTTATCATTGCATCCTTACCATACAGTCCTGGACTGGCGATATCTCGATCAATAATACCGAACAGTCGATCAGCCTGGCTAGGGATCGTATTGCGTAAACGCGATATTGGATTACTTCTATCACCAGAGGCAATGTTGACTAGCGCAAATAGAACGCTTTGATCTTTATAAAAGCTCACAGATGGCTGACCATAAAACCGGCGCTGTAGCCCTTCTGTTTCGAGTGTTCCTGAGTTAGCATCAAGTACTTTTACGATGCGGC
The DNA here is from genome assembly GCF_904846655.1 of Psychrobacter sp. NC44. NCBI lineage: Bacteria > Pseudomonadati > Pseudomonadota > Gammaproteobacteria > Moraxellales > Moraxellaceae > Psychrobacter > Psychrobacter sp. NC44. Next base: position 222,692 of record NZ_CAJHBN010000003.1, read on the forward strand.
GGGTAAAGTTATTGATACCAGCACTGCCACTGATAGCCTGCCCATTACGCAAATCTACGCGAAACAACTTTCCACCTAAATCAGCAAAATATAGATGATCAATCATGCCATCATCATCACGATCTAGCGTGGTAATTTTACCTACTACGCTATGTTTCATCTCGGACACTTGAATATGTTTGCCAGAGGCACCTGAGGTTCGGCCTGATATCGACCAAATTATATCGCCTGTTTTGGCGTCTGCAATATAGACTGCATTACCATCTGCAACTGGTTTACTTTTACATTCTGCAAACTCATTGTTTGAACTGTTCAGCTTAAATGTCGGGTCTTCATAGCACTCATCGTAACCGCCACCGAAGATAATTACATCTTTAATGCTATTTTTTCCCGTACCAACTTTTATCTTACCAGAGACTGGTTCACTCCATACCTTTCCTAATGCCTGATAATCACCTGTTGCATCGAGGCTAAACAGCATTTTTGGACTGTTTAGGTTGCTAACATCTAGACCATATAGTCCTTTACCACCTTGGCGAAGACCACCATAGACATAGACTTTATCAGCAACAATTTTGCCAGATGACTCAGATGTGGGCGAACTAAAATCGTACTTATAACTGCCTTGAACTGCCCACGGCGCATCAATGCCAAAGACAGGCGCATCTGCGATAGTACCCTCTGGCTGCAAGGCTTCAATCTGCTTATTAAGAATAGTCTTTGGGATAAATGCCAGACTCTCTTGTCCACTATCTGCTGAAGCGATATGCAAAGCACCTTCCATGGAGCCAAACATCACATAGTCATCGCGGCTACTCTCATCAGTCGCCACCATACCTGCATCGGCATCTATTTTACCATCACCATCAGCATCTTTGTCATTCGCATTAATCTTGGCACCATAAGAGATGATTGTCGGTCTGGAGTGGATGACACCACCCAGCACTTTTATGTCACCTGGTGGCTTAATGATGATTTTTTTGAGCTCTGCTTGCACGCCTACAGCGGAAGTATTGATACGATTCGCTTCTGCCTGAGTGGGGCTGGCATCATAACCTAAGAAGCTTAATAGGTATAATTTCCTCAAGGTATTATATGAGTTATCAAGTGTGTCGAATCCTTGCAGTACGCCGTCTTTGACACCTACTTTAAGCAGTTGTGTTTTACCACCCACAGTGTTTTCGACATAGACATTACGTGTGGTATTATCTGTAGTCTTTGGAGTCTTTAGCTGAGCATAAAAACCACCCGCTGTGATTCTATTGTTTACGTTAATGCTGTCGCCAGCATCGTTGAGCATAGTTTCATTCTTTGTGCTCCAAATATCTTGGGCATCTGGGTTTAAGTCATCAGGAAAACCATCCCCATCCTCATCGATATAAAGTCTTTTGTCATCTTGTCCAAACAATGTGGCTTGCTTAACGTGATACTTCTTTAGATTGCCTGGCCAGATTGCCACATTACTACCTACCTTTGGCTCTAACATCGGCAGATAAGCATAGGGTTTCACGCCCAAACTACTGAGCGGATCTGCGGGGACTGTGATGGTACCGGCTGGGACACTTGGTAACTCTGCCTTTAGGTCTTCGATGACCGATAGCACACTACCGACGATATCTTTGGTATCTTTAGCAAAATAAAAACCACCTTGTCCGTAGCCACCGACACCATCATAGATGCCCGATTCCATACCTAGGTTGCATGCATTGCGCGCGTCAGGGTTGTCACTAGCTGATATTTGCGAGCAGTCATAAAACTTTTTCTCATATTTATATGGTGCACCATTACTATCTGTAAATTTATTAAGAATGATTTCTTTAGATTGGTAATTGCGAGGGTTGTTAACTGTACTAAAATCTGCACCAAAGCCAACCATTGCTGTAGTCACATTTCGCTTGGTACGTAACTGCTTTGCAAACTCTCCCATGCACTGCCATCTACCATCCGATGACTCACCTTGTAGTAGCCCATTGAAGCTAGGGCAAGACAATGCTGAGGTGTTTAGAGCGGTACCCATCATACGTCCTAATGCGGTCTCATTATTCATGTTATTAGGAGAGCCATCGGTCAACAGATAGACGCCTTTTGCCCCGCATTCCTGCGTTGGCGGGGCTATATAAGACTTATTAGTACCACTACCGCGCACAATATCGCTATCATAAGTATCCATCATGCCACTGTAGGAGTTAGACGAATACCCTCCTAATGTACTGTTACCTAACATATAAGCACCTGCTTCAGTAAAGGCTGTAGCCATCGGTGTAACACCTGAGGCTCGTAGATCTCCTAAGAAGTCTTTGATCTTTTGTTTTTGGGCTGTGTCTAAAGGTTTGGCTGCGACCTTAATGCGGCCTTGCCTGTCATTATCACCATAGGCAAAAGCACCTACGCCCATAACGATATCCTCATTGAGGTTCTCAAACTCAAGCAGCTCTATCAGCGCAAGCTTCAGCTTTGACATACGGTCATAAACTCTTTCACCATCTTTTTCGCAGTACTCTAAGCGTATACCATTTACATCTTCAACAATAGGATTATAAGTTGGTGCGTAGAATGTATTTCTATTATTGCTCATAACACATACTTGATTATCTTTACCCTTTAATTCCGATGCTGTATACATTTCATAATTTCGATAGTAAGTAAGACCGGATGGAATATCTCCATAGTTATTATATTGATAAAAAGTATACGTATAATCATCATTGTTTCGGCAACGCCACTTATTACAAACCTTACTATAAGCCTCATATATAGTATTATATTTATAATCTTCATCTTGTGTGAAGCTATGATCACCACCCATACTGCCTGACTTATCTAGCATTAAGGTAAGAGTAGGTTTGTTTGATTCGGTACTGGGTTGATAAATAGTCAAGTCGCCAAGCTTGTTATAGCTTGCGTTGCCACTGACATCGTACGAGGTGCCAGCGTGGGTTATAACTGAAGATGCCATGAGTGCACCCACCGCCAACGTGATAGCAGCAGGACGAAACTGTAATGGTAAAGCAAAGGTCGATTGAATGAGTTTCATGTTGAGCTCCTACTATATGCGAATTATAGATATTGGTCACGTTACTTTGCTGATTGAGCGATATTGCCATTCGGCGTTAAGCCTAATAAATCCTGACACGCTTGAGATATTGTACCGTCACCTTTACCATAACCCTCATCTATACAGTTTTCAGAATTGACATCATTCTCTAGCTTGGCTTCTTTAACTAGCACCTTGGCTGGTACACCAATCTTGGCCAAACACTCGTTACGCGTCTCGCCAAAATATGTATTTTGAGTAGGGTCATCTTCGTCAGTTCCAGCTACAAATGATTCAGCATTTTCGCTAGGTTTTTTAAGACACTCGGTAATCTTTGCGTCTGATACGTTTGACATCGCTGGCAAGAAAGAGGTGGAGTGTATTCGAAAACTTGGTGAGCTACTAGTTGCATCCTCTGAATTGACAGTTATCTCTAACGGCACATTTCCAAATGGCGTCACTGGTAACGACTGAGTATTTGGTCTGGTCACTGACACCTGAGTCATGACATTTTGACGAGCATTGACAAAATCATCAGCTTGGCTAGGACGACAAAAACCACTTGAACCCGCACCCCCTACCAACTTACTTTGCCCAGATGGAGTATTAATAGTTGCCTCAGACATCTTAAAAAAATAGCTTTGGCGTGGGCGATAACAAAACAGTACCTGATCACCACGGTTTGACGTGGCACCCGTATTCAAAAAGTAACCAAAAAATCCGAGCGACCCGAGGATATTAGCTTTTTCACTGCTGTAGGCTGGATCATTAATAATATTTTCGATATTCTTGTTAGATGTATCTGAAGTGGTTAATAGTAAGGTATCAACCTGATCACTAGTTGCTAAGCGCAATGATGTCATGCTATTTCGTACAGCAATGACACCTACGACAATAATCAATAGCAGAAACATTAAAACTACGATTAATGTAGCTCCATCCTGAGAAGTTGGCAGCTGATATTTAGGATACTTATTCATAATATTATTACCTAAGTGGGACAGGTTTACACATCAGGTTCTGCTTAATCATCCATAACACTTATGTTTCTTAATGTCACATACGACTCTACTACTGTGCGCAGATACTTTTTGCTCAATCCATTATTCAAGGTAGAGACTTTACCTAATACAGTAAACTCAGATGGACCTTCTTCATTTAGCACTGCATTATCAGAGCGCAAAATTAAACCGTACTTTATTCCTATGATAGATGGTTGATCTTTAAGGTCTAAATCTAAGTAGTCTTGCACCGTATAATACTGTAGCTCATCACCTTTTCTAGTCGATAATAATATATCGAAGTAATCTACATTGGCCATAACCTCTTGACCGGCATCACCGAAATCTTTTATTTCGTTGTTGCTGGTGAAATTAATAGACTGGGGAAGATTTTCTGCCGGTTTGCTTTGTTCAATATAATCATCCATTATTTCGGTAATATACTTGCCTGCATCACAGTATAAAGAGAGCTCTGTAGGTTTTGATGGGTTAGGTGCCTTTAAATAAAAACGCTCTATGATAATTTGACCGTCAATGACTTCCTTTACTCCACCAATAGTAACTTGTCTTGACCCTAAAGCCAGTTTCCCTTCGCAGTCATACATGTCTTGCGGCGCACGGTACTGAATTGTTAATTGACCACTTTTTGAGCTCACATTACTCAGCCCAGTCCACTCGTTTTCCTTCGTGCCCACAGTTTGATCACCAGTACGAGTCAACAAAGCTACCTCTACAGGAGAGCCACCTAAAGTAATATTTTTAGGTACTTTTGGATCACCGCCTAGATCTTTAGGGTTACGAAAGTTATCTAACGTTTCATTCCCATCCTCGTCCTCTATTGCGTTATCAGCACTCGTTAAGACAATACCAGAACCAGGTTGGTCAGCTGCAACTTTATCTGCTAACCCCAAGTTTGCAAGACGAATTTTTCTTTCGATAGTAGGTATATTGAAGGTAGCATCCTCAACTAACTCTGAAGCGCTTGCTTGAACACCTGCTGTTTTTGCATTGATCATATAAACTTGTACTGCTGCTGCAGATATTAGTAAGCCCAAAAACAGCGATACCATAAGCTCTATTAATGTAAATCCTATTTGATATTTTCGATAATCTTGAAGCGTTAAGATTCTCATTAATAAGCCTCCATTATTAAACAGCGAGAACCTAATTTGTACGAACCATTACTGTCTCCACAAGCATTGTCTTCACTGTCATCTAAAACAGGTATCGTGTTACCCCATGAGGTAATAATGCATTGTCTGGCATTTATATCAGCCATCTCTGGGCAGTTGGTCATGTTTAGCATTATGTCTTGCTCACAACCTAAATTAGCTGCCTGCCATGTGTTTAATGCTGCTATTTCTTCCGCGCTACACGCATCTGACTTGCAGCTATCTTGATCAAAACCGCTGCTTGCCTGTGATACTTTGGCACAATACTCAGTAATATTCTCTGTACCTTGATTTAAAGTATTTAACTCTGTCATAAAGTCATCAGCGACTAAAGTATTCAAACGCATATTTTCTGATAGCTGTTTTGACATACTCATAGCACGACTACGTACTAAGCTCTCATCTGTAGCATTAAGTGCATTGATCTGCAAAGCGCTAAATCCTAATACAGCAACTGCTAATAGTAGCAAAGCCACCATGACCTCGATCAAACCTATACCATTCTGGCTACTAAACTGAGTCATTAACAACTTCCTCCTAATATAGTACTTATATTAGCGATTTCAGTAACGATAACCTGCATCGTAGCAGATGATTTGTCATCACATATATTATAAATAACTGCATCTGCACGCTTACTTGGACTAAATGTAATAGAAGATTTATTCGCTTTTATGGTACTTTTTGAGCTATAGCTATAGCTTGCCACTTCATCGGGGCTAACAGCTTTTGTTTCTATGTTCATAGAATGAGTGCTATCATCGAAGCTAAACTCAACTTCCTGTCGCCGAATCACACTCTCTACCTTAGCTTCTTTTAGTGCATTAACGAGCGTCGCAGTCGTTGACTTCACTCTTTGATTAGCCAACTGATTACTGATGCTGGGCGCGGCAATACCGACAATAATAGCAAGCACAGCAATCGTCACCATCAGTTCAATCAGGGTAAATCCTGAGTTGGTTGTTCGTAGCGTAAGTGGTAGATTATTTGTAGATGCGTTCACATCAAATCCCTATTTATAACGGCAATTTTATAATAACTATTGTTTGTCTAATACCAATACTGAACCAAAAAACTAACAATGAATTCATATTTTCGTATCATTTTTGCCAGTCTTTTTATTGTTATTTAATAAAAATGATGCAATTTTTGTTCCATAATATTTAACAAAAGTTTTGCATAGAAATAACAATAGCCATAGCAGTTATGCAAGCTATTTAGAAAATATCATTTTATAAGCAATGCTATTGAGTGATAAGCACAGTATTTTGGAATATTAATAACAAATAAACATATATTATTTTAATAATATAGCGTTAAGGCAACATATTAGCAATATATTAGTAGTTAGCAATAGAGAGGAACAGATTTTAAGACTGATTTCCATGCGCTAAAGCATAGGCAGAAAGATGGTATTTATAATTGGTTTGAATATCTGACATGGTGACTGTTTCAGACGGGGTAAGCAGTGTACGCCCCAATGCTTGTAAACTGGCACCCGTGGTCGCAACATCATCAAACAATAATAAGCGTTTCACAGGAGGCTTTTCGATTAAAACAAAAGCATTGTCTAGATTACTTAGGCGCTCAGCACGTGTAAGCCCTTGTTGACTGACAGTGTCGTCAATACGCTTTACACCATGCCATAAAGGTATCTGCCAATGCTTAGACAATTGCGCGGATAAAATACTGACAGGATCGAAGCCACGTTTGACCAGTCGTTGCTCGGTTGTTGGCATAGCGACAATCACGCTATTATCATGATGACAACCATGAGGACGTGGTAGCTGACGTATAGCATGTAACAATAACGGCAATTTGGTCATGTCTTCATGGTGCTTAAAAGCTCTGATCGCTTGACGCAGCGGATACTCATAATAAGTCGCCGTTTGGATAGATAAAACCGTACCAGTAGCAATGTCAACATTGAAAGGTTTCGGCAACCACGCGATACTGTCATGACAATGTGAGCAAAGTAGTCCGCTGTTAAAACCGTGGTTAAATTGCTGGCGCAAATTAGCAAAAAACGAAGGATTGTTTGGCAAGGGGTTTAGAGAGTGCGGTGTAGGATCAGCCGTTGGCAAGCTACTAAAACTTGATGAGAGGTAATTTTGAAGTAGCTGAGATTGTGGCGTGCTGCGATAAATACGGCACAACTGGCAGCGTATATCGAGATACTCTGCCAGCCATAGTCCGGTTTGATAAGGCGCTAAAAGTCGCATGGACGATTGTCAAAATGTGCGCTGATATTAGAAACCTTTCCAATCATTCAGTACGATACCAAAGCCAATAGAGGTATTTTCGTGGTTGTAATCGATGATGGATTCGCCATAGCCTTGGAAAACCTGCACAAAGCCATTAACATTTTCTGATAATGGATAAATATAATCGACTTGCGCCGCCCCTTTATTGGTGCTTGGATTGTAGCGCAATGTACCGCTCAGGCTCTGTTGATCAGGCAAATCATATAAGAATTTGATATCACCATAACCCATGTAGTCCTCGATATCTGGATTGTCTTCACTGCTGCTGCTTTCACTATTCACTCGAGCCCACAGGCGCGGTACGATTGATAGCTTACCCCACTCTGCCCCTGCCATGAGATAAGCACGGTTCCATGAGCGTGATAACGGATCGTCTTGTCCATTAGAATGATGAATGGCACCAGCACCAAGCATACGAAGACGACCACCAAAAGGTAAATCTGCTGTCACTGGCTGAGTCAAAAATATTTCAGGCTGATAGTCGGTGGCACGGAATGGTCGCGAGTTGTCTTCGTTATAAACTTGCCAATGTGACTCTTGGGTATAACCAAACCACAAATCAGCACTGGTATCGAATAAGTCTTCGGCAACTTTGGTCTTCAAAGACAACTGAAATTTTAGTTCAGTATTGCGTATGTCATTAGAAGAAAAGGACTCAGTTTCCTGTGACGGCGTGCTTGGATCTAGGTTAGGGTCAAAGGTATAAAATACTGGCAATACATAGGTTGGTCGGTATGGTCTGACGGTCCAAGTTCCACGCTCACTGTTTTTATCGAGATCATAGGATAAACTAAGCGGTGTATATTTTTCGATATCTGTTTGAGTGACACCAACATTTTCTAAAACTTGTGCTTCTCTTTGCGTTAGCCCAACGGTGTCTAAACCTTCATTAGTAGCAGGTGCGCGCGCAACTGAGTCAGTAGCGGCATTATTAGCACCAGCAATGGTAGACTTTTCTTCTACAAAGACAACTTGCGGATTACCTGAAAGCGTACTTTGAAAGGTTTTTGCCAAATCTACTGGCTGCTTAGTTGTGGTGTAGCTCGGTGTTTTACCTTCTTCGGCTACTTTGTCAAAGCAAGCCAAACGTGCGGCACTGGTCTGTACTTGGGTACATTCAAAAAACAATTTTGCTTGCTGAGCGATAAATTCTTTACTGACTACTTGGCGATCTTGCGCAGCTGTATTGGCATCCTGTGACACCTGATAATCTTCAAACTCAAACGCTGCCTCCGGTACTGGTAACTCATTATCGCTCTGAGTTTTATCGGCAGCTTGGACTTGCACGGTCAAGCAGGTTAACGCTAGACCAACAGCAATATTCAAATAATGCTTTCTTGTCTGAAATAAAGTGTTTTTGCGCGCGGTAATAAGAGGCATAGGGCGGCGCTGTGCGGTGATATGGGAAAACATAAGTGTCCTTTATCTAACTGACATTATCGCCAGCAGAGTATATAAGATAATGAGTATGACCATTAGCGTCATCGCTAAAATAAACCCAATGACATTCAGACATAGAAGTCAGCAATTACAACGAGTAATGCGCCTTCAGCATTGTTGCTTTATTGTAATGAAAATGTGTGTACTATACTAGCCTTATCGCTGCCCTATACCAATGTAAATATCAATAATCAACGCTAAACCAAATGCTTAGCGTCAGGATGATAAGTAACCATTGGTAAAAATAGAAGAGCCAACGTACTGTATGAATAGTACATTGGCTCTTTTGTATTGTTAAGCCTTTAGAAAAGACTTATTCATTTTATTAAGTATCAGTTATTAAGCATCGTCAACGTTTGCTCAAATTCTGGACGATCAATCTCACCTACTTGTTGATTGGTCAACTGACCGTCTTGATAATACAGCAATGCTGGCGGGCCAAACAATTTATAGCGCGCTAAGATTGCTTTAGAATCGTCAGTAGTTTCTGTTATATCCAGTCTCACCAACTGCCAATCCTGCATCTGCGCTGGACGATTATGAAATAAGTTTTTATCCATAATACGGCACTCGATACACCATTCAGCAGTGACATCGACAAGCACTTTAGGGTTAGCGGCGATAATGGCATCTAATTCAGTCAGCGTTGTGACGGTTTTATCTGTTGTATTACTCATGGCTGGCTGACCAGTCGTCTGCATCATCGGAGCAGCACTCAAAGATGCCAGCGGATGCAAGCTATCATCGTTACCCAACGCCGCGCCGATGACTAAACATGTTGCCCAAATACCAGCGATTAACCCCAATGCTTGGGTCAGCATACGACCTTTACCCAACCAACTCCATGCCCACATCGCTACAACCATAAACCATAATGCCCATACCATTAGCATCACGGGTGAGATAAAGACGCGCTCAATTAATAATAAAGCAACGGCAAAGAGTAATAAGGCAAAACCTTGCTTAACCCAGTTCATCCACGCGCCCGCCTTCGGCATAATTTTACCTTGGGTGGCACCAATTAAGATAAGCGGTGCGGATAAACCAAAACCCAACATAAATAAAGCCGCAAAACCCAGTAGTGGACTACCAATCGTCGATACGGCAAGCAGTGCCCCAAACAATGGCGCAGAAACACAAGGAGATACTACGAGCGCAGATAAGAAACCCGCGATTAAACTACCGCCCGTACTGCCCAGCTTGCTATCCCCTGCTTGACTCAAGCCTTGCATTTTATTACTAATAAATCTTGGTAAGCGGATACTAAACACACCCAGCATATATAGTGCAAGCAGGACAAAAACAATCGCAAAACCAATCAGGATAATGGGGTTTTGTAGCCAGCCGATAATGCCTAATGATTCACCAAACACGGCGATAACTGCGCCCAAAATACCATAAGCTGTTGCCACGCCAATAGCGTAACTGGTGGTGAGAATAACACCGCGTTTCACCGTTGGGTTTTCCTCACGGGCAACGATATTGGCAACGATTGGCAACATTGGTAGTACGCATGGTGTCAATGCCAAACCCAGCCCTGCTAAAAACAATAATACCAATGCCAACCAAGGATGAGAAGCCAGACCAAAAGGATCGCTATCAGTGGCATTAGCTCCAGCAACAGTATTATTGGTTGTTGCTGGCACTTCACTTGTCGCAGTGCCATCGACGCCTTGTTCATCTGCGCCAGAAATCGTATTGGTAGCGCCAAGCTCTCCATCTAAAGCCTCATCATCCAACAAGGCATAATCAATCACCCCATCATCAGTCAGCGCTTGCTCTGCTGCAAGACTATCGGCAACCGTTGCACTTGACTCGGCGGTATTGTCATTACCTGTCAGACTGTTGTTGTTAGCAGCTTCTTGAGTAGAAGTACTGGCGCTATTTCCTGGAATTTGTGGCGTTGCAGCAGCGATATCAATTGTCGTTTTAATTTTTTCGGGTGGATAGCATAGTCCTGCTTTGGCACAACCTTGCCAGCCAATCACCACGGCGGCATCGTTGACGCTTTTACCACTACTACTGCTCAAGGTCGTCGTAGCCACCATATTCGCTTGGTCAAACACCAGTACTTTTCCGAATGTCGGATCATCGATTGACACTGGCTTTTGACTAAAGGTAAAAGGCGCAGCGGTCACGCCAGCTGGCAACGTCAGTTTGATTTGGGCTTTATAAACATAATGCTCAGGCGTAATGTCAAAATTAATGGCTAAGCGCGTGCCATTATTGGTAGCTTTACTGCTATCGCTGACTTGGAAGGCTTTGTCGACTGGTAAAAACTTCGTCTGTGCCGCACTTTTATCACTGCTAAATAAATCACCCAGCCCTGCCGCATGAGTCATCATGGGCATCGCAGCCAGTCCTGTAAACAACGAGCTACTAGAGACCGCAAATGCTAGTAGATAAGATTTTTTGGACGAGCGATGTACCGTTAGCGATGGTTTTTTTTCTATTGTCTTGATGGACATGAAGAGCTACCTATTTATTACCTAATATGCTATTTATTACCAATATTTGAGTCGATCGGCTTGTGGTCTATTTGCGTGTCACGGCGATATCAACCGTGGTTTTGATTTTCTCTGGCGGATAGCACAGCCCAGCTTTTGCACAGCCTTGCCAGCCAATGATAATCGGTGCATTTTTTGCGCCTTTACCATTGTTAGTAGTCAGAGTCGTGGTTGCTACCATATTTTTTTGGGTAAAAACGGGAACCTTACCAAAGGTTGGGTCGTCAATGGAGACCGGCGACTGACTAAAAGTAAAAGGGGTTGCACTCACGCCTTTAGGAAAACTGAGAGTAAGCTGATCTTTATAGACATAATGACCTGGCGTAATATCAAAATTAATAGATAAGCGCGTGCCCTTAGACGTGGCCTTAGTGCTGCTGATAACTTGAAACGCTTTATCGACAGGCAAAAACTTCGATTTTTCGGCACCGTTATTAGCAAATAACTCGCCCAAACCTGCAGCTTGAGCGCTCATAGATGCCATCGACAACCCTATCATCAATGAAGTACTCATGATTGCAAGTGCGTGAGACAACTTAGAGACTCGTTTATTTGTAATGGCGCCTTGTAAATTGAGTTTGTTGGTAAACATGAGTAATGACCTCTACTGGCTGATTTTAATGACAAATGAGCGGGGCGATATGACTGGTATCAAACGTATAGCTTGTTGGAAAAATGGATGGTTTGACATTATCTATGGAATGCCACGCCATTTATTTACTGATATAAAAATATCAACCAATAAGGTCTTATTGGTTGATATTTAAGAGCATTAGAGCGACCGTCACCAATAAATATACTATGGAGTAAGGGATCGTTAGCTACCCATATTTTAACTGCTCATCAAGCTAGTACTTATAATTGGGCATAAAGATCAGCATCTTGACCTTCGCCGCCTTGCTGACCATCTGCACCCAGCGAGAATAAATCATAAGGACGACCTTCACTGCCTGGGGCGACATATTGCATCTCGTTTTCCCAGCCATCTGTTGGATAGCCGCCTTTGATATAACCACCATCTGGGTAGTTTTTGGCCTCTGCTGGCGGTGTGGTTAATGCTTCTAAACCTTGTGCGGTAGTCGGATAGCGCGAATTATCAATCTTATACATATCAAGGGCGTTGGATACTGTAGCAAGCGCTGTTTCAGTGGTCTTGACGCGAGCTTTATCACTTTGTCCCACCACTTTCGGGACAACTAAGCCTGCAAGAATTGCCAAGATTACAATCACGACCATGATCTCGATCAGAGTAAATCCAGACTGGTTATTACGGATAGGCAGTGGCTTGTTGGCTCTCATAGGAGCTGGTTTGTTGGCACTCATAGCACTTGTTGGCATAGTAGTTACTTGAATTTTGTCAATTATAGTCATCGCTTTTATCATCGCTTTTGGCATCAGGGTGATGTAAATAGGAAAAGTGGCGTTCAAGTAACATTAATGATCGGCGTATTAATGAGCACTGAAACGATTATCACTATAAACCATGATTTTATTTTTATCTAGGGCGTGTCCTCAATTCAATCGTTTACTTTCTAAATGGGCTAAAAACAGCTAAATTTTGCCAAACATCGTCAAATAGCTTGTTAATATCTCGATATTATTTGCGCTACTTTCCTTGTTTGACGGCAATTTATCTCATTTTTATCACAATTTTTAAAATAAGGAAACGCCCTAGCATCGCAAGTAGATTGTTATGAACCTTGACTTTTATAAGCATCAATATTGAACCACAGATTGAACCACAGCATGACGAGTAATATTTATAAGGATAACTTTTGACTGACGCTTACTATAGCTTGATGGCTGGCTTTACCCTAATAAAAACGTGACTCAGTCAACAATCTACAACAGTAAGCAAATCTTAAGAAAGCTAGCGTAATATTTAGTAAGATGGCTACAATAGAAATGTGAGCGGGAGGCACACAAGCTCAGAAGGCTTAAGTGCTCATTATCCTGCCAGATCATTCATATTGACAATCGGCAGCATCACTGCCATTACGATAATCATGACTACCACGCCCATCAGCACTAGCATCAACGGCTCAAGTAGCGATAATAGGGTACTGATAAAGTTAGTGGCTTCCGCTTCCTGCATATTGGCGGCGCGGCTGAGCATATTTTCGAGCTCGCCTGAGTTTTCACCACTTTTAATCATTTGCACCATCATCGGCGGAAAGTAACTGGACTTTTCTAATTGACTCGATAAGCTTGAGCCTTCCGTCACCCTATCAGCCGCAGTGATGATGGTTTTTTGAATGTGTAAATTGGTCGTCACCGCCGCACCAATATGCAATGCCTCAATCAACGGCACCCCTGAGCGTACCAATATCGCCAATGTACTGGCAAAACGTGCTGCATTCAGCCCTTTTGATAACCGCGCCAATATCGGTAGTCTTAGCACGATGCTGTCTATCGCTAACTTACCCGCTTGCGTCTGCGCGAAACGATAAAACAAAAACGCCGTTCCGGCCAATACTAGCAGCATCAGCCACCACCACTGTGTAATGAGGTTAGATAGGCTAAGAACAATTTGGGTAATGAGCGGTAGCGCTTGCTCAGATTGCTCAAACACTTTGACAATTTTGGGCACCACAAAACTCATCAAGCCCATGATCACGCCGACTGCCATCACCATCAGCACAATCGGATAAACCATCGCGCCTTGGATTTTCTTTTGCAATGCAAAGCGGTTTTCGGTGTAATCTGCCAACTGGTTCAAGATTAAATCCAAGTGACCTGACTTTTCTCCTGCCGCAATGGTCGCGATATATAGTGGTGGAAAACTGGCGGCTTGCTGCAATGCTCGCGCCAAGCTCAAACCCTCTAATACATGCGAGCGCACGGCAAGCATGAGAGATTTAATATGGGTTTTTGGTGATTGTTTGGCGACGGCGGCAAGCGTTTCCTCTAACGGAATACCCGCTGCCAATAATACCGACAATTGACGGGTCAGCAATGCCAACTCGTAAGCAGACGGTTTTTTATAGCGGTTTTTATTCTGGTTTTGTCTATCATTGACGGCACTGACTTCAACGGGCGTCCATTGTTTATCACGCAGCTGCTGGCGAACTTGTCGAGCAGAATCACCTTCGAGCAAGCCTTTTTGCACACTGCCATGGTCATCTAACGCTTTATAATGATAAGCGGGCATAGCAGCGAATATCCTAAAGTGGTCAATAAGAAAAGGTAATAAACAAGGACTTATAAAGGAGGTCTATCGAGATTTAATGGCTTAAAAAAGCGGCGTAGAATCGCTACTGTCTGGCATCAAACCTTGCAATAACAAAACATCTAAGTGCTGCTGCTGCAGTTTTTTATCGAAGTCGTTGACCTCAGCAATGAGCATTCTCTCGATACGCTTGTCACTGGCAAAGACACTCAATCGTGCACAGATAACTGCCAACTGATAAATACGTTTTTTACAGTAGCCATCCAGCCCTTGTAGCAGTCTAACCATGTATGGCGTCTCAAGACTGGCATAATCGTAATCAGCTATAACCTGCGAACCAAGTGCCGTAACACCATAGCTAATAGATAGATGGGCACAAAAATAACAGCTGAATAAGTAGCCAACGACATGTCCAATATAATAGCCGCGGTCATAGGTAAAACTACTCACACCGAAGTGCCCAAGTACATAGCTATTTAGACTGCCTTGATCACGAATAGGCTTACTGTTCTTTAATTTGCCAACGGTGGCAAAGCATAGCGGATTTCGCCCATCTTGAGTAGTCAGTTGCCAACCTGCTGGCTGCTGAGCTGGCATATGACGGACAATATCAGCGATAATGTCATCGACCACATGCAGCTGCTGCCAAAGACGCTCTAATCCATCGGTATCCATCAAGCCGCGTTTATCAAGCTGCTGTGCCAGCAAGTATTGCTGATGTTCTGCGAATTGTGATTTGAGCGTTTGTACCAAATAAGTAGGTCGCGTGGCAGCGGATGCCATATATAATAATCGCGTACGCTCATGCTGGGTACGATACAGTGCCACACGCTGCTCGGCAATATTCATCTCGCTAGCAGCAGGCTGTTGCACCGTGCTATGGGTATTAGACAACTCATCAGCTGCGCCTTTAACGACCTCTTTAACACCTACCTCTTCAATATCTGTCAGCGTAAACAGTGCCAATAACATCGCTTTGTCAGGTGTTGCACCCGCCTTGTCTTTTTGACCATGCTTGACATTGCTTGGATTCATATCGCTTTGTTTTTTAGCGGACACAGCTGAGCCTTGTTGGCTATTGGCTCCTGCGCGTGGCTTTGCGGTCGGTTCAGTCATAACATACCATCAGCAGCAAAAATAAATATCATTTAGAACAAACGATCTGACCACCATACAGTGACATATCTTACGCTAAAAACAAGCGTTTGCGCCTAGATGACTCATTATTCCATAGTACCTGAACACAAGCACATTGTCAGCTGTCCATCGTCAAAATACTCCCTATCAATACCTGTCAACCATAGACGAAATATCTTCATAAAAGTCTCATACTTCGCTATGAGAAAACAAAAAAGCGTTAAGGGCCTAATGGCAACCTTAACGCTTTTATGGTGTATTAACGATACGTTATGCGATGTTTTCTTGTTGATATTGTTGGCGATAGGCTTTTGGTGATACTCCATAAACGCGCTTAAATGCTTGACTAAAGGTCGAGTCTGACGCATAGCCAACCAACTCACTGATACGGCCAATACTGTTTTGCTGCAAGCGTAGATAACGGGCCGCCAAGCGCAAGCGATAATCAATGAGATAGGTCAACGGCGGCATACCAACTGTATCTTTAAAGCGCTGCGCAAAGCTTGAGCGTGACATTCCTGCGACTTCAGCCAGCTTATGAATGGTCCAGTTTTGATTGGGCGCTTGATGCATCGCTGCTAACGCCTTGGTCAAAAACGGGTCTTTCATGGCTTTTAGCCAATTTTCTGTGGCCTCAGGCAAACTTTCAATATAAACCCGCAAACATTCAATCATCATAATACTTGCCCAATGATTGATGATTGCGGTCTTGCCCATGCGCTCACGCTCGGCTTCTAAGGTCAGCAGCTTAATCTCGACATCAATGACCTCAAACCTACCGTCAGACTCATCGTTGATTTCAGGCAAAATCGCAGGCAGCACAGACAACAAAGGACGTATCATTTCTTTATCATACTTGCATTCAATCAATATCAAAGACGAGTTAGGATCACCGTTGCCATCGATATCAAGGGTGTTTTCCTTACAATGAGTCAGCAACTCATCTAGCGGTAGCGCATCGTCACCATTATGATCTAAGGCATAGCTCACATGCTTATGAGCACTGGGAATCATAATCATATCGCCTGCGTGCGCCTGTCGCAAACCATTGCCGACATCGATGCAAAAGCTCCCAGACATCACTAAATAAAACAAAATCGTATCTTGTCTAGTGATGGAATAAGACCAATTACCAGTCCCATTCAAACGATAATACTTGGTTTCAAACAAATGCACGTTTTGTAGCAATACGCTCAATGCGTCCATCAATCACTTCCTCAATAATATAAGATCCATAGCAGCGCATCTCAGACAAGCACTCACATCCCTACTACGGTCTTAGGCTTACTTAATCTATTCAATATATTTTTTAACTGACCTTTGGTTTTCTTAACACTCGTATCATCTTCAATGGATCACTTCTTAATGGATGACCTAATATATCAACGGGCTTTAAGACCTTATCATGATGCATCACTAAAAGCGTTGCCTTTGTTATTCTATATTTCGTTATCCTATATAAAGGCAGTTAAAGAATAACAAAGCAGGTTTAAGGCACGTACAGAGGTAACGAGCATCTCAAAAGAGAACCCATAATAAAAATAAATGAGACAAAAGGCCAGTAAATCAATAGACAATCAAAGGGCTGATAAGTCTACAAATTTTAATCGCAGAAGGTAAGATAGGTTAAAACCAATCATACAGGCACAAAAAAAAGCCAAACATGGCAAGTATTATTATTTAGAATAAGGTTTTTATAATGAGGTATAACAAGGAGAGGATAATGCAGAATAAAATATGGGGCGACTGATGGGACTCGAACCCACGACAACCGAGATCACAACCCGGGGCTCTACCAACTGAGCTACAACCGCCATAACTATTGCCTAATGAGGCAAGATTTGCAGGCTAAATGGTGCGCCTGGCAGGATTCGAACCTGCGGCCACCTCCTTAGAAGGGAGATGCTCTATCCAGCTGAGCTACAGGCGCTCTTAGAGGACTTTTATATACTAAAGCAAGTTTTAAATAAATCTAAAACTAAACCATTATACATAAAAAAAAGCCTGTAAGGCTCTTAAAAATAGATGGTCGGAGTGATAGGATTCGAACCTACGACCCTCTGGTCCCAAACCAGATGCGCTACCAAACTGCGCCACACTCCGAAATTTCTATTATCACGATAGTTTGTTGATTAACTCGTTGTTGACAATACCACTAACTTGTTAACGTTCCTTGCTATCGAGGTGCACATATTAAGGGGAAAAGCCGATGGTGTCAACACCTATTTTTAATTAATTTAAAAAAACTGCTAAATTACTTAAAAAACGCTCATTTATCATAAAAACCACTATGATAAATTCTTTTCTCCACGATGCTAAGTACTACTTACTCATCGACAGCGCTCATTATACTCTATTCCTATCAGGAAGCAAGCTGCCGTTTATCGTACCAGTAAGAACATTGAATGGTACGAGCCACAATGGCGCAGGACTCACTTTTTCATCAGTAGCATTATGGCTATTATCATGGTTGTTAGCGCCATCAGTCTTTTTATAATCATGCACTTGTTGGCTGAGCGCAACTGGCAACCGCTCATTATCTTGTACTGGATAAACCAGCCACACCTGCCCTGCTTGATAGGGCTGAGCGTAACTCATCAATTGATAAGCATCGCTGGCACTAATGCTGGCTGTCTGTGATAAATATTTCCATTTAATATCGATGACATGGCTATAGTGACCTTTTTCTCTAGCTTCAATAACCGCAGTGCTACTCTGATTTTGACAATTATCATCAGCATCAGTTTTATATATGAGCAAATCAGGCCGTATGGACAAACATGCGCGCCCTTCTGCATCCGTTAGCCAGATACTTTGCGTTTGATATAACGGCTGATATTGTTGACTCACTTGCTGAAACATCGAGGCAATGCGCATACTTGCCCATTGTTCAAAGGCTTGATTCATATCAATCAGCAAGCATAAACGCGGAGACGACAGATTTTGCTTGAATGGTTTATTTGGCGCAATACCATTACCTGTTGCCACATTGGACTGCCTTAGTAACCAATAAGCCATATCTAACAACTGCTGAGCAGCTTGTAATTGCGGTGCTCGAAGCGGTTGCACGGCTAACTGACGCTTTGCTTGCTCGTATATCGACTCTAACTGTGTCAGCTCTTGATAACTCAACGCCGCTACTCGCTGCCAAGCCTGCAAAAATTTAGGCGCAGCTGCTTTCGATAGCGTTGATTGAAAAAATAAAGGTGTCATCAAAACCAACGTGCTCTTAATCAGCCGATTACCTAGCATGTCTTGGCTCAGTATACTGCTCTCACAGACAAACTTATGCGGCTGCATGCTGTTGTGGCGCAATTGTTCTTTGATGAGCAGTCGACCTTGTAGCGATGCTTGATTATCGACCTGCGTCTGATAGTGTTTGCTTGGTCGATAATGTACCAGCCGCTGCAAAAACTGCGTGATAAGCCAATCTGACAATGGCAGTACAGCTATCGATAGCGGCGACAATTGACTGCTAAGTTGACCTAGATTTTTTGTATGGGGTAGCTTGTTTTTGGCATGACTGCTATTGGTCAAATCCGATAGCATGTCCTGCACCCATTGGCGAGTTTGCCCGATATCGGGGCGATGACTGGCATTCTGTGAAAGGTATGATTGCTGCGCGACTTGATCGCTAGAAGTTTTTGCCGCGAGTTTGGGTAATATCTCAAGCGTCATGCCGCTGGGCAGTAAAATAACCCCTATATAATGTCCGACTTTTAATTGCCATTGTCCCTGTCTGCGCTTAATGCTAAAGACCGCAAACTCTTGCGCCATCAACCAATGGAAATCAGATACCCGTAAGAAATCATGCGCTGTTAGACGCTGGTGTTCAAACACAGTGATGGTATTGGCATCAAGCGCATTAACGTTAGCACTGTCAATATTATTGGCTATGACTTTATGATTGAAACTTTTATTTATCAACGCTGAGTACCTTATGGATATAAACGTTGATAGACAGAGGGTTTGGCAAATTCACCTATCCCCGCAATGAGGTCGGCATTTATCTTATAGCCAGCTGTGCTCATAGACTGACCGAAAAATGCATTTTGACCAGTAAACAGCGGATTTTGACTACTAGCATTCACTTGGTCATTCACACTGTTATTGATCGATGCGTGGCTATCATGAATAAACCGCGCTCGCAGTGGCTGCTGCTCGTCTCTAAAGATATATTGCAAAGTACCCTCTTGCCCACCCGTCGCTTGCATTAACTGCGGAATAATTTGTTCAACCAACACCGCTTGCAATTGTCCAAGATCCGTCACTGACCATAAAAAAGCATGACCCAATTGCGCCTCCATTCCCAATGTTTGCGTGATGCGATTGTTCAAACCAGCTAAGAGCTTTGCCAAATCTACCATCGCCGCTGGACTGTCAGTTTCTGAGTTTTGGGGTACATGAATAATGGGTAATAATTCTGGTTGCGGTGGACATTCGATAAAACGAAAGCGCCGACGTAATGCCATATCAAGTGGTGCTAACGAGTGATCTTGGGTGTTCATCGTGGCATAAATATCGATATTGGCAGGGATGCTAAAAGCCCGTCCAGAATAGGCCAAATGAACGGTCATCGCGTTTGCCATGCCAGCCCGTTTGTCTGGCTCAATTAGACTGAGTAACTCGCCAAATACTCGTGACACGTTGGCGCGATTGATCTCATCAATTAAGATGGCATAACGCTGCTCTGGATCATTTGCTGCCCTTTGACACAGTTTTAAGAATGCACCATCCTGAATGGCGTAATTCATTTGAGATGAGCTATTCATTGTATGATTAGACGCTGCCATGACAGGACGAATGCCTTCGACAAACTCTTCATAGCCATAGGCTTGATGGAAGCTGACCATGGTAAAACGCTGCTGGCTAAAACCTTGATTTGGGTTATCTTGGCTTTGGTTGACACTGTTATCACGCTGCGCTTGCTGAAATTCGGCAAGTTGCTGCGATAGCTCTGTTAATAACTCAAAGCTTTCTGGCAGCAAATACCACGCACCACCCTCATCTTTATCAAAATAGGCTTGGCTGGCACGGTTTTTATAAGTCACAGTTTTTGAATTGGTAGGGCTATGCATTTGAAGGACAGACCAAGCCGTATTGCTTAAGTTTTTTTCGCGTGCATTCTGCGCCGCTTTCGCGACAAAGAACGCATGATTGACGATTTCAGGCACTTTTACCAGGTCTTGGTGTTTAGATTGGAAATCCAAAAGTACCAAGCATACGATTTCACGCCAGCTAAGCTCTTGCAATAGCTGCCCCAACAAATCTGCCTCATCGGCTCTCGGCAGATAGTCGGTATATCGCTTAGCAATTTGTAACAGTCGATAGGTTTTCCCCGTACCAGTAACGCCTGTATAAATGATATTGGTCGGCACATGAATTGACGTGTCAGGCATAGCTTCATCCAGCATAGAAAAAGGAAATAAGAAAAATAATCAATAAGATACACTAAAATGTCATCATTATAGCGTGGCTGTCTTTATGGCATCCAGCAGCACTGTTTATGAAAGCATCTGAGTGATACGATAGTGCTTTGAGCGATAGCATTCCTAGCATCTAGAGTATCATGACGTTAGCCCTATTTTATAAGCGCAGCAGTTCATGCTAATAATAGTAGGCAGACGGCGGTTAATGTACCATAGTGAGCATGGCAGCTTGCACAATAGGCATCCTATCAGCTGCTATGATGAAATATGTAACACTCAAAGCATCATTTAATCTATCTACATTAAGGAATTTTGTATGTCAGGATTATTAAAAAAACTCCCTAGCAAGCTAACCAATAAATTGCCAGCCAAAACCTCTGACAGCACAAGATCGCCCGTCGAAAAACCCAACAGCACGCTCAAGCCCATCAGCAATCAATTTACCAAACTGTTATCTATCACCAAATACTTACCTGCCAGCGCACGTTCGAGCATCTTATCCAAAGCCTTTGGTAAAGTGGTGCCATATGTGGGCACAACGGGCGTCTATTATGAAACGGTCGAACCCAACCAAGTCGTCGTGAGCTTAAACAACACCAAAGCGGTGCAAAATCATATTGGCTCTATTCATGCGGTCGCCATTACCTTACTTGCCGAAACAGCAACCGGTTTTATTCTGGGTTTAAACCTACCCTCTGACCGCGTACTATTGATTAAATCGTACTCGGTTAATTTTTATCGCCCGATTAAAAAAGGTCAAATTGCAGCAGTGGCATCTTTATCGGATGAGCAGCGCTTAGATATCCTAAATACACCAAAAGGCGAAATGGTAATTCCGTGCGTCATTCATGACCGTGAATCTGACAGTGATCGTGACCCTATCGTGGTTGAGATGACATGGGCTTGGATACCTAAGTCTGAGTTAGAAGCGCGCCGTCAGGGCAAGACCAGCGACAAGCCGCTAGAAGCTGACACTGAATCTAAAACAGAAGTCGAAGCTGAGCAAAACGACCAATAACTGGTTAAGCATAAGTAAGACATAATGTGTCATCTAGTGTGATGAGACATTATGTTTGTTAAACTTGTATAGTGCATTTAAAAAAATTGTGAAAAAAACGTATAATAAGGAGACAGCGATGTCCAAGATTACCCATAAATTGACTGCCCATTTAACTAAGGCGTTGCTCGTGGGCGCGTGCTCACTAGGCCTTACCATGACAGCAAATGCGGCGCCAATGGCAAATACCGCAAGTGTGACTAAATCTAGCCCTGTGTTTCTTGGTGATGGCGGTAATTATCCTTTTTCAGAAGCAGTACGGGTGGGCGATACGCTATACATGTCTGGACAAATTGGTTTTAAAGATGGCAAATTGGTCAAAGGTGGTGTCAAAGCCGAAGCCAAGCAAGCATTGGATAATATCAATGAAACCTTGTTAAAATATGGCTATCAAAAATCAGACATCGTCAAATGTATGGCTATGCTGACAGACATGGATGACTTTGACGATTTTAATAAAGTCTATAAAGCGGAATTGGCCAAACCTTATCCGGTACGTTCAGCCTTTGGCGTCGCTGAATTGGCTGCTGGTGCCAGCGTTGAAGTTGAATGCATCGCTGCAAAATAATAGCGATGTCACACGTTAAATTATTAAAAGCACTGAAGTATTCAAAACACTAAAGTATTCAAAGCAGTAAAGAATGACCATCAAATAACTGGCTACCATAGCCAGTTATCTTTTATCTGCTATACAAACCCTTTGGCTGAGGTACGTTGAACAATCACCAACACACCTTAAATATTTTATACAAGTATCGTGTCATCAGCTAAGGCACTCTCTTTCGTCACTCGTAGCACTTCCTCTAACGTCGTACGACCTGCAATGACTTTATGCAACCCATCCGCACGAATCGACGCTGTCTGCTGACGTGCGTACTCCTCTAGCTCATACTCGGCGGTATTACTATGAATCATACGGCGCAAGGTATCATCAACGGGCACCACTTCGTATATCGCCGTCCGTCCTTTAAATCCTGATTGATTGCATTTATCACAGCCAACTGGTTTGGGTAAATTGATAGGTTTACTTGTCAAAACTTTAGCGCCATTCTCTGAGACTGGCACAATACCAATTTCAGTAAATAACTTAGCCTGTTCGCTATCAGCCACTTGCCAGCCATGACAATGTGTACATAATGTACGCACCAAGCGCTGGGCGACGACACCAATCAGTGATGACGATAATAAAAATGGCTCAACACCCATATCTTGCAGACGCGTGACGGCACCAATGGCGGTGTTGGTGTGTAAAGTTGATAAAACCAAATGTCCAGTAAGCGACGCTTGTACGGCAATCTCTGCCGTTTCTAAATCGCGAATCTCACCAACCATCACCACGTCTGGATCTTGGCGTAACATTGCACGTAAACTTTTGGCAAAAGTCATATCGACTTTATTATTAACCTGCGTTTGCCCAATGCCATCGAGCTGAAACTCAATCGGATCTTCAGCGGTCAAGATATTACGGGTTTGGTCATTGAGATCGGTCAATGCTGAATATAACGTCGTGGTTTTCCCTGAACCTGTCGGCCCTGTCACCAAAATAATGCCGTGTGGGCGATGAATCAAGCGCTTGAGCTCGCTATAATCGTTATCAGACAGCCCTAAATACGTCATATTCAGGCGACCTGCTTGCTTATCTAATAGACGCATGACCACGCGTTCACCAAAACTCGATGGCAATGTCGATACCCGCACATCAACCTCACGCCCTGCCAGCCGTAAGCTGATACGTCCATCTTGTGGCACGCGTTTTTCGGCAATATCGAGCTTGGCCATGACCTTAATACGCGATACCAATAATGGCGCTAATTGGCGTTTTGGCGTAATAATTTCTTTTAATTCACCGTCAACGCGAAAGCGAACGACCAAGCGTTTTTCAAAGGTTTCAATATGGATATCTGAGGCGTTTAAACGTATCGCTTCGGACAACAACGCATTGATGAGACGAATGATAGGTGCATCATCTTGTTGATCCATCAAATCTTCAGTTTCAGGGACACTGTCTGCCAAACTATCGAGATCAGGATGGTCTTCGAGCCCAGCGGCAATATGTTGCGACTCACCAGTATTGCCTGCATAAGCGGCGTTCATGCGCTTTTCAAAGTCATCGGCGCTGATGCTTTCATAAGTGGGCACACCGCGTACACCTTGCTGCTGTAAAAATCGCACTGCCTCATTAATCGCTGATAATGGCGTGGCTTTGGTCAGCACCAAAGTCGCTGGCAGCTCAGGATCAATGGCAAGTATGGCCAAAATTTGATGGCGTTTCGCAAAACTGTACGGCAGTTGCATCATAAAAGCGACCTGATAGATAAAGATAAACTCAGAAAGAAACTCGTGTCAAAGCGTGGCAAACGTATTATGCTTAACTGGCTAAACCAAAAAAGACTGCAAGTAAGATTGCATGATTTTGTTATAATAGCATTTTGTTTTACTCGCCATTAGGATTTTCAGTTATGTCAGAGAACACAAGCACTGCTACTCATCCGACGCCCCTTTTACAAGACACTTTTACGGTCGGGAGTCGTACTTTTTCTTCTCGTCTGTTGGTCGGTACGGGCAAGTATAAAGATATGACTGAAACGGGCGCCGCCATTGGCGCGTCGGCAGCAGAGATTGTCACCGTTGCTATTCGTCGTACTAATATTGGACAAAACAGCAATGAGCCCAATCTACTTGATGTGATTTCCCCCGATAAATACACCATCTTACCCAACACTGCTGGTTGTTTCGATGCCGAGACTGCCATTCGTACCTGTAAGCTTGCTCGCGAGCTGTTAGGCGGGCATAATCTGGTTAAGCTTGAAGTATTGGGCGATGAAAAAACCCTCTATCCGAATGTGATGGAAACGCTAAAAGCTGCCAAAGTATTGATTGATGATGGCTTTGAGGTGATGGTTTATACCTCAGACGACCCTATCGTCGCTCAAGAATTAGAAAGTATGGGCTGTGTGGCAATTATGCCACTTGGTAGCTTGATTGGTTCAGGTCTTGGTTTGCTGAATCGTCACACCCTCAGCCTTATTATCGAAAATGCCAAAGTACCGGTATTGGTCGATGCAGGCGTTGGCACGGCCTCTGATGCAGCGCTGGCTATGGAGCTTGGCTGTGATGGCGTCCTGATGAATTCGGCGATTGCCAATGCGCAAAACCCAGTCATGATGGCCCATGCCATGAAGCATGCCATCTGGGCAGGGCGCGCGGCGTTCTTGGCGGGTCGTATGCCAATGCGTAAAATGGCGACTGCCAGCTCACCGCAAACAGGATACTTTTTTCAATAGCTTTTAAATTTAATGACCATTATTAAATTGATAGTATTTAATAAAAAGTCAGCTATAAAATAATAATAAAAGAAGTAACTTTTACTCAACTTATCGTCATAAAAGGATTTATTATGCGGCTTCTCACAGCAGTCGACCAGTTGTTTTTACTTCTTGAGTCGCGTAAACAGCCCATGCATGTTGGAGGTCTATTCCTATTCGAATTGCCAGAGAATGCGGGTAGCGGCTTTGTTTGCCAATTGGTCAAACAGATGCAAGATTCTGATGTGTCGCCTACCTTTCCTTTTAACCAAGTGCTTGAGCATTTGGCTTTTTGGAAAAAGGACAAGCATTTTGATGTTGAGCATCACTTGCATCATGTTGCCTTACCAAAGCCTGCACGGGTTCGCGAGTTGTTGATGTATGTTTCAAGAGAACATGGTCGGCTGTTGGATCGTGCCATGCCATTGTGGGAATGTCATGTGATTGAGGGTATTCAACCAGAAAACGAAGGCGACCCTGAGCGTTTTGCCCTATACTTCAAAATTCACCATTCATTGGTTGATGGCATTGCTGCCATGCGCCTTGTCAAAAAATCATTATCGCAATCGCCCACTGAGCCAGTAACGCTACCGATTTGGTCATTAATGGCACGCCATCGCAATCAAGTCGATGCGATTTTACCCAAAGAGCGCTCCGCATTACGCATCATTAAAGAGCAAATATCTACTATTAAACCTGTATTTACCGAACTGCTGGATAATTTGAAAAATTATGGTGATGACAGTTATGTCGGTACTTTTGATGCGCCGATGAGTGTGCTCAATAAACGCATCTCAGCATCACGGCGTATAGCCGCGCAGTCTTATGATATTCAGCGTTTTAACGATATTGCTGAGCGACTAAATATCAGTAAAAATGATGTGGTACTAGCGGTATGTGCGGGTGCTATTCGTCGTTATCTCATCTCCATGGATGCGCTGCCTAGCAAGCCACTCATTGCTTTTGTACCGATGTCGCTGCGTACAGATGACAGTGTGGCAGGCAATCAATTATCCTTTGTACTGGCCAATTTGGGCACGCATTTAGATGATCCCTTGAGCCGAATCAAACTGATTCATCGCAGTATGAATAACGGCAAACGCCGCTTTCGACGCATGAATCAAGCCCAAGTGATTAACTACAGCGTGATTGCCTATGCTTGGGAAGGTATCAACTTAGCGACCAGTCTATTTCCCAAAAAGCAGGCGTTTAACCTGATTATCTCTAATGTGCCTGGTTCTGAAAAACCACTATATTGGAATGGTGCACGTTTGCAATCGTTGTACCCTGCGTCTATTGTCTTCAATGGTCAAGCAATGAATATCACCCTTGCTAGTTATCTAGATAAGATTGAATTTGGGATTACGGCTTGTAGTAAAGCACTGCCGCATGTACAAGAAATGCTGACGCTTATTGAAGAAGAGTTGCAACTGTTGGAAACTACCAGTAAAGCGCTTAAGTTCCAAGGCATTACGGTTGAAGATAAAAGTAGCTATAAAGTTAATGGTAAAACAAAAAAGCTGGCTCCATAATGGAACCAGCTTTTTTGTTTTAATTTGTCTTAATAATTACGCTTAAGTGGTGCTTAAAATGCGTCACCCCACGTTGGAACAACCACTTGCATCAATGGCTTCAATAACTTAATGTTACAGGCGAAAATAGAGCCTGAAGTCATTGAGTTGTGTGCGCCTGTATGGTCAACCACCACGCCACGTGCTTCGGTCACGATAAGCTCACCTGCCGCGATATCCCAAGGCTTAATTGACATCTCAAAATAGCCATCAAAACGACCGGCAGCGACATAACATAAATCAAGCGCAGCTGAGCCTAGACGACGAACTTGACCGCCTGCTTCAGAGATCTTTTGCAAGCTTTCAAAATGCTGCTTGGCATAAGAGATGACTTCGCCATTGCGTTTACGCTCAAGCGGATGACCAGTGGTAAATAGACCACCATCAATCGTTTTGCGCTCGCTCACTTGCATGCGGCGATTGTTCAAGCGCGCGCCTTTACCACGGCTAGCAGAGAACATCTCATCACGGACAGGATCATAGATCACGCCATGTTGGGTTACGCCTTTATGCTGTACGGCGATAGACACACAAAACTGCGGCACACCATGGACGAAGTTTTTGGTGCCATCTAGCGGATCAATAATCCAGCACCAGTCTGCATCTTCACCGCGACCTTCTTGCATACCAAACTCTTCACCCAAGTACGAGTGATTTGGATAGCTGGCTTTTAGGGTTTCAATCGTCAGCTCTTCGCTAAAGCGATCAATACGCGTAACCAATCCATCAAGCCCTTTTGACTCAATATCCAATTCAATTTTATGGCGGTTTTGATGCGCATATAAAATCTCTTTACCAACTTTTTCAGCAGTACGTGCTGCGATGACGACCATGGGTTCCATAAATAACCTATTTGCTTGATGAATGAATGTCAAAAATAAGACGAGCTCTGTGCCCACAACATGCCAATCAGCCGCTGCATCACACTGTATTTATACGATTAAAAAAATGCGCCATTTAAAAGCGATGATCGCATTATACTAAAATTGTTCGATAAAAAACGAAAAAAACCATGACGTTCGCCAAACCAACCCAAATTTTGGTGGTCATCACAAACTGCGTAAGTTGTAAAAAAGTCAGCACCTACGACTAAGTAGGCGTTCGCTCTATCGATCGAGCTTTTATCTATTTAACCAATACTCTGTCCAAATGACAGCTAAAAATCTTAAAAATGTTCAAAGGTATAACTTACAACAGCAACTTTTCAAGCTGCCTTACCACACCATTAACATCTAAACCACAATCAGCCATTTGCTCTGCTTGTGAGCCATGGGCGACAAAGCGATCTGGAATGCCGATATTAATAACGGCAGGACGGTTATCTTTAAAGGCTGGTGATTCGTTAAGCAAATACTCATTTACTGCACTGCCCGCGCCGCCCATAATCATGTGCTCTTCCAAAGTCGCAATGTGTGTAATACCTTGCTCTAACAACTTTTCTAATAATGCCGTGTCTAAAGGTTTTACCCAGCGCATATTAATGACATGTACCTGACAATCTGATTCTATATCATTGTCAATTAAGCTTTCTGCCGCTTGCTGAGCCGTCGCAACCATGGTACCAAATACGAGTAGCGCCAGCTTTTTAGGCGCATCCTCACTACCTAATACCGACTCTATCACTGCCTCGCCAACGTTATAAGTCTGTGCTGGCGATGCGATAACTGCGCCAGTACCGACACCACGCGGATAGCGTACTGCCGTGCAGCCTTGATATTCATAGCACGTATTGAGCAAATGGTAGCATTCGTTTTCGTCTTTTGGCGCGGCGATCAGCATATTGGGCACGCAGCGTAAAAAGGCAAAATCGAATACGCCTGCATGCGTTGCACCGTCTTCACCGACTAAACCTGCTCGGTCAATAGCAAACATCACATCAAGGTTTTGCAAAGCCACATCATGAATCAGCTGATCATAACCACGTTGCAAAAACGTCGAATAAATCGCCACAATCGGTTTGACGCCTTGGGTTGCCATACCAGCAGCCAGTGTGACTGCGTGTTGCTCAGCGATGGCTACATCAAAAAACCGCTCCGGAAATTGACGGGCAAAATCAATCATCCCCGAGCCTTCTTCCATAGCAGGTGTGACGGCAAGCAGCTTATCGTCTGCGGTTGCTTTGTCACATAAGAATTGCCCAAACACTTGCGAGTATTTTAACGCAGGTTTGGTGTTGGACAGTGATTTTTCTGTGGCGACAGCCTGAGTATCATTCTTGACTTCGACAGGAAGCTTGCTGATAGCATGATAGCCGACGGGATCTAACTCAGCTGGGGCAAAACCTTTGCCTTTGGTGGTATAAATATGGACTAAAACAGGCCCTTTTATCTGCTTGGCAAGTGACAATACCCGCAGTAGCTCAGGGATATTGTGACCATCAAACGGACCAAAGTAGGTAAAACCAATCGCTTTAAATAAATTGTCTTCTAACTGCGGCACATCACGCATCTCTTTGTGACGCTTACGGCGATCAAAGCCTTGCATATCAGGGCGTTGGCATAGTACTGGCTCGCCTGCATCAGAGATATCAACCTGATATCCTGACTCCCACAGCATCGCTAAATGCCGTGAAAAACCACCGATAGAACAAGAGATCGACATGTCATTGTCATTTAAAATGACCAATAAATCCGCATCTTGTTGCACCGCATCATTCATCGCTTCAAACGCCATACCACCGGTCATTGCACCATCACCAATGATACAAGCTACTGTTTGCGCGCGACCTTGATAACGCAGTGCTAAGCTCATGCCTAGACCAGCTGAGATTGACGTCGATGAATGACCAACGCCAAAGGTATCGTAAACGGATTCTGCACGCTCAGGAAAAGCAGTCAAACCATCTTTTGAGCGAATCGTCGCCAACTGATCACGGCGACCCGTCAATACTTTATGAGCATAGGCTTGATGACCCACGTCCCAAACGATTTGATCTTGCGGCGTATCTAATAGGTAATGCAGCGCAATGGTCAATTCAACCACGCCCAAATTGGCACCAAAATGCCCACCGCTTTGACCTGCTGAATACAATAGAAATAGCCGCAGCTCATCAGCCAAGGTGATAAGTTGAGCAGTTGTCAGAGTATTAAGATCAGCTGGCGCTGCAATGCTATCCAGCAAAGGCGTATCAGGACGGACGCGTGGAATCACAGTATAAGTCTGCTGTAAATTCGACAGCTGGGCAGCAGAATCGACAGCTGGCATAGATACGGACTGAGACTGTGGGGAATGAGGTGACTGCTGCATAAACCGTACGATACCTACCAATCTGCTGACAAGACAGCCTCTTAGTGCATAATGCTACCTAAGTGACGTCAATAATATCTACACCATTACTGGTGTAATCGACCATATAACTGTTCATACATTTATTCAGGCAGCCTTTATGTCTTTATATCAACATATAGAAGCTGCGCCGAATAGCACATACGCTGCCGTAATAGACAGCGATGGAGCTTTGCTGTGGCGCTTTCATAACAAGGGATAATATTATGCCTTATTATTCTGCATCAATATCGGATGTTAGTGACGACATAGTAATGTAAGGGCAAAGACTTGTCACTGTATCCGTCAAAATAGTATGGCATAATAGCATTTATTTTTAATTGTCGCTTTAATCATCGTGCGTCGTTTGTGAACTTTGTGTGTTTTTATAATAAAGACAATCAGCATGCACTCTTTACGAATGAATTATACTGGCATTATCCTACTTTCATCATGCAGCTAGGATATCATCGCTGTTTTAATATGGTTAAAAAAGACCCTCTACCGCCACGCTTATCGGCTTATGCAGGACATTAATGTCATATCAATTTATTACCAGTGCCAAACTACCTACTCGTCATGGCGAGTTTGATATTCATATTTTTGAAAACGACGAAGGTCAAGAGCATGTGATGCTGACTGTTGGTTTGCCTGTCGTCGATCAACATACGGCGGACAACTCACCGAGTCAGACGGACGCCACGCGAGCAGAAAAAACCATTCCATTGATTCGTATTCATTCAGAATGCTTGACAGGTGATGCTTTTAGCTCATTAAAATGTGACTGTGGACCGCAGCTCAACACGGCGATGCAAGCAATACAAGAGACTGGCTGCGGGGCGATATTATATTTGCGCCAAGAAGGTCGTGGTATTGGTCTGACCAATAAGATTCGCGCTTACGCCCTGCAAGACCAAGGTCATGATACTTTAGATGCCAACCTCATGTTGGGCTTACCTGCGGATGCGCGCATTTATGATATGTGCGGCCCGATGCTCGCTCATATCGGTGTTGACGCCGTCAGACTCATCACCAACAATCCAGACAAAGTGGCTTATCTAACTGAGCACGGTATTAATGTCGTGGAACGCGTGCCTTTATTGGTTGGGGTGAATGATATGAATGCTGAATATTTAGCGACCAAGCGCGACCGCATGGGCCATTTATTAGATAAAGATTTCAATACCGCGTTACATCTTAATAAGTAGACATCAATACACTAAATAAATAGATATTTTATGAGTATTTCAAATACAGATAATAAGACAGAGCTATCAGCGACAGACTTAACAGTGCCAGCCAATAACGACATCATGCGTGTGCGTGAATTTTTGGTCGATTTGCAGGCTCGTATCTGTCAAGCCTTAGAAGCGCAAGAACGCGATGGTGGCGGCAATGCAACCTTTGTCCCTGATGACTGGGAACGTCCTGAAGGCGGCGGCGGTCGCTCGTGTGTCCTAGCAGATGGTGAGGTGATTGAAAAAGCGGGTGTGATGTTCAGTCATATTCACGTGCATAACTTGCCTGCTTCAGCCACTGCACGCCATCCCCATATCGCTGGTCGTAAAGCTCAAGCCATGGGTGTCTCATTGGTTGTCCATCCCAAAAACCCGAACGTCCCAACCAGCCATGCCAATGTGCGTTTGTTCGTTGCTGAAGCTGAGGGCGAAGAGCCTATTTGGTGGTTTGGTGGTGGTTTTGATTTGACGCCGTTTTATCCCGTACTCGCTGATTGCGTGCATTGGCATCAAGTCTGTCATGATCTGTGCGCGCCTTTTGGTGACAGCGTCTACCCTGATTTCAAGCAATGGTGTGATGAGTATTTTCACCTACGTCATCGTGATGAGCAACGCGGTATCGGCGGCTTGTTTTATGATGATGTCAATACAGAAAGTCGTGGCTGGGACTTTGAAACCTGTTTTAATTTTATGAAGGCGGTCGGCAACGGTTATCTTGACGGTATCATGCCCATCTTTGAGCAGCGTAAAGATACCCCTTATACCGAGGCACAGCGCGAATTTCAACTTTATCGCCGTGGTCGCTATGTTGAGTACAACCTTGTTTATGACCGCGGCACGCTATTTGGACTACAAAGCAATGGCCGTATTGAGTCTATCTTAGTCAGTATGCCGCCGCTTGCCAGCTGGCATTATCGCTTTGAGCCGACTGAAGGCTCGCCTGAGTTTGCATTGACCGATTTTTATCTAAAACCACGCGATTGGTTGACTCTATAGTTTGTGTGAATATAATAAAGGCTAAGGTATTTGTTAGCTTGTCTTTAGAGAGTATCAAGAAGGTCAGCTATCCACGCTGACCTTTTTATATGAGCGCAAATTTATATGAGCGCAAATTTATATGGGCGCAAATTTATATGAACGATAATCACTGACTCAAAAATTACGATGATATAACAACTAAATTTACGTCCACTGCACAGATAACCGTTACAATGAAAACTATTGTTGGAAAAATCCTTTAGAAGCGAATGCGTTTCCAAAAGATGATGAGGTAATTTTTATAACAATACGCTTTATTTAAAAGCAGTATTTAAAAGAAGCCTTTAAGTGCAGATACTTAAAAACAGTATGTAAAGCCAGCGTTTATAAGCGCGCCTACTACTAACCAATTTTACAGGAGTAATTCACATGGCACAGGTTCATACCAACCAATCATTAAAATCTATCTTTGGCATCACATTGATGGCAGCCGCCCTAGGTCTAACAGCGTGTAGCACTGCCACTGACCCTGATGTAAAAGCCCGCCAAGATAGCATGAAAAGCTATGGTGATGCGATGGGTGTCATGGGTGATATGATGAAAGCACCTGACACCTTTGATGCCGCCGTATTCAAAGAGCAAGCCGCATTTTTAGCAGAAGACGCTGCTACGCCTTGGAGTCATTTTGAAAATAAAGAAGCCGTTGGCAATGCGACTGATGCCGTTTGGTCAAATGCCGATGGTTTTCGCGCAGAAGCAGAGAACTTTCAAAAAGTCACTGCTGAGCTGAACGCTGCTGCACAAACAGCCACTAGCATCGACGATGTCAAACCAGCCTTTGGTGAAGTCGGCGCTAGCTGTAAATCATGTCATACCGATTTTAAAGTCAAAACTGACTAAATTGTCATAAATTGATATCGTAAAAAAATCCGCCATGTCATTTGATATGGCGGATTTTTATTTCGAAAATATTGTGTAAAAGGTAGTTCTTTAAAATAACGCGCTAAACAAATTACTCTGCTACAGCTTTATTAACATCGTTATTAACATCGATCGCCTTTTGCTCATGCAATTTATTCATAATCGATGTCACTGATGGATCACTCAAATCTATCGTGCGTATCGGGAATGGAATGTTGACGTCTGCTGCATCGAGTGCGCTCTTAATCTCTACGATCACTTGATGAATCGAGGTCACTTTGTTGGCTTGAGTGCCATCTTCGATAAACCAACGTACCATCAAATCAATCGTTGAATCACCAAAACCCGTAGCAATCACACTTGGCTGCGCTTTCTTCGATACGCTTTCGACTTTATCTAACGCCTGTAGAATCTCAGCTTTTGCTGCTTCGATATCATCTTCATAGCCAATACCAACAGCCACTTGCAAACGGCGCTGCTTATAGGCGGTATTGACAGTCAATGCTGAGGTATACAAATCAGAGTTGGGAATAACCACTTGCCGACCGTCATACGTCTTGATAGTCGTGGCGCGTATTTTAATATCCTCAACCGTCCCTTCATAGTCGCCTGAGACAATCTGATCACCGATGCGAAACGGCTCTGAGATCAGCAGCAAAATACCAGAGAGCAAGTTTTGAAAAATATCTTTAAAGGCAAAACCAATAGCGACGGAACCAATACCGAGTGCACCAATCAGCTTGGCAGGCGTAAATCCTGGTACGGCAATCACCATAGCAATCATAAAACCGATAAAGATGATGAGTGCGCCGCCTACTCGCTGAAACACTTTAACCAAATTCTGATGCCGACTGCGACTGCCTAAAAGTTTGTATACCACTTTTTTGAAGACAATCGATAGAAACCAAAAAATCAGAATAACAATAATTGATGCGACAAAATAGGGAATGCGTTCAACAAAGCCAACCACTATCTCATTTGCTGAATCAATGATGCTTTGATATGTCAGCACATCTGTTGTCACTGGTTCAGGCGCTATATTGGTATTTACTGTCGTTTCTGCCTCAGAGGTAGGCATCTAGACGTCACTCCTTTGGTTGGTTGGCTTTATGCTTCCATTCACTCGATTAATTGATTGTTTGACTGGGGCATGTCCTAGATTAACTGACGTATTGACATACCAGCCTGTCAAGCTAGCCCATTAAATTTGCTTGTACAATTTCAATCCAGTAGCCATCAACATCTTTGATAAAGGCAATGTTTTTCATACTGCCATCTTCTGGACGTTTTTTGAATTCGACATTATTTTTATCAAACCAAGCAACCGCTTCATCGAGACTAGGTACGCTAAAGCAGATATGCCCAAAACCTTGTGGCTCACCATTACCATCATGATAACTGAAGTCAGCTTTCGTTTCGGTACCATAATTATGGGTCAATTCTAAAATGCCGCGTTGACGGAAGGCAAAGATTTCCAAATCATCACCCGCGGGCAAATTGTCGCGCTCGCTTTCGGTTAACTTGGCTAAAAAGTACAAATCAAAACCCATATCAGGGAATTTTTTGACTGCCAGCAAAGTCATACCAAGGACACCGGTATAAAACGCCAACGACTTGGCAGGATCTTTGACACGTAGCATGGTGTGGTTAAAAGTGAAACCTGTCGTCTGTACTGAGATAGGCTGCACACCATCGGTATTGACGCTGCTCGTTGGTTGAGCGATAAGTGATTCGTTATTATTATCAGTGGCTGAGCCAGTATTTGCTGTAGACATAGTCATCCTAATATTGACAAAATAGAGAGTTTAAAAGCAAGCGCGTGAATATTTTTTACGCGCTTGACCCTTTTATCATAATAAAAAATCGCGAAAGCATTGAGTGGGTTTTGTAAGAGCGCACACTGGGTGCTACCCATTTAACCGATTAATTAGCTGTCTAAGAAACGTACTTTTCCTGTCTCTAAATCATACTCTGCACCCACGACCAGCAATTGACCACTATTAGTTAAGTCTTCTAATGCCCGCGAGCCATGTTTGAGCTGGCTAACTGACATACGGACGTTGGCGCGGATAGAGCGATCGACCAACTCGTCTGCGTCGACATCTTGACCATTGGCAGTGGCAAGCTCATGCAAGTTATAAACGCTTGGGCGAATGCGATCGACAATCGACTGCAAGTTGGGCGAATAGTTTTTCTCAGGATTGATCAGTGTCTCAACACAAGCCGTAACAGCGCCGCAATGTGAGTGCCCAAGCACGACCACCAATTTTGTACCGAACTTTTCGGCCGCAAACTCAATCGAGCCAATCTGTGAAGGCGCGACGACATTACCGGCGACTCGAATAACGAACAAATCACCCAAGCCTTGATCAAATACAATCTCAACTGGTACTCGTGCATCCGAGCAACCCAAAATAATGGCCAAGGGATCTTGATCTTTAACCAATTCAGGTCGTCTTTGCATTGTTGGATCAGTAGTGGTCAAACTATCTATGTAGCGCATATTGCCTTCTTTTAAAAGCGCAAGAGCTTCTTGACCGGTTTTCGGGCGTGTATCGTTAGGCATAAGACATCCTTTATCATTAATAATATTAGCGTTGTAAACAGCTTTACACACATGTATTCAAACATAGATTTGCGAATGGCTACTAACCTATCAGGCGCATTGTGTTTGTCTGCCATACCGTGATTGTATAGGAATAAAAACCAAAAAATGATAAAAAATTTTGTTTAAATATCGTCATAGAATGGCAGTTATTGCCAATCATACAGAATTATAAAGTTGGAAGTGAAACTGAAAAACAGAAATGCATTAGCCAAAACCGAGCATCAAACAGACAACACCGAACTATCAAGCATCAACAGCCATTGACAGCTTAATCGTGTTGCTCGCAGAACTTATAACGAACTTGCACTGATTTATATCAAGGGTTTGTTATAATACGCGGCGACCAAATCGGGTTTACACCCATCGCTTATATCCATATCAAATCACCTTGACCACAGTGTCCTAAATAAATAGCTGTACTGCGATGTCGGACACGTAGGAATAAATATTATGACCAATTCACCGCCAAATATGCACAGAGCCTCTGCATCAGCTCAAGATGACAAAGTACTACTGCAACTGACTGGTCTAAAAAAAACCTATGATCAAACTGAAGTATTAAAAGACATCAATCTTGATATCAAGCACGGTGAATTTTTGACGCTGCTTGGTCCATCAGGCTGCGGTAAAACAACCTTACTGCGCCTAATCGCTGGTTTTGAGCAGCCAAATGCTGGGGCAATTTATCTAGACGGCGTACAGATGGCAGGCTTGCCAGCGGATAAACGTCCCGTGAACACAGTATTTCAGCAGTACGCCTTGTTTCCGCATATGAGTGTCGCACAAAATGTTGCTTACGGGCTTAAGCTCAAAAAAGTACCAAAAGATGAGATTCAAACCCGCGTGCGCGAGATGCTCGCCATGGTACAGCTGGAGCATTTAGCCAATCGCAGACCACAAGACTTGTCTGGTGGTCAGCAGCAGCGTGTCGCCATTGCACGAGCCGTCATCAATCGTCCTAAACTGTTGCTACTTGATGAGCCCCTATCTGCGCTCGATCATAAGCTGCGTTTACAAATGCAATCTGAGCTTAAACGGCTGCAACGAGAGCTTGGCATCACTTTTGTATTTGTCACCCACGATCAAGAAGAAGCGCTATCGATGTCGGATCGTATCGCCGTGATGAAAGATGGCACTTTTCAGCAAATCGGCACGCCTATTGAGATTTATGAAACGCCGTCGAATTTATTTACCGCCAAGTTTATCGGTGAGACCAACTTGTTTAAAGCGGAAGTCAGAGGCGTTTATCCTGACCAACCAGATCGCGACGGTCGCGTGACCAATGGTCGTATCGAAGTCGAAGTTTGTGAAGCACAAGCGCAAGATGGTCCGACCACCTTACGCAATTTACGCCGTCCTGATTTTGCTAACGACGTACAAGTGGGCGATATCGTTAATTTATTGTTACGTCCTGAAGATTTGCGAATTTATGACCCCAATGATAAAGAACATGGTGGCTTACTCGGGCGAGTGATTGAAAGCAACTATAAAGGTAGCACCTTAGATTCGATTATTGAATTAGCAAACGGTCACATTATTAAGGCTTCTGAATTCTTTGATGAGGACGATCCAAGCTTTGATTACAAGTTATATGAAGGTGTCAAAGTATCATGGGTCGATGGCTGGGAGTGGGTACTACCAGAAGACGGTACGCTTGATGATGAAGCCAATCATCAAGCTGCCAGTTTAGCTACTCAAAAGGATATTAGCTGATGGCAGGTCATAGCTTAGGCAGCAAAAGTCCTTTTCGTACCGTAACGCTTTGGCTGATTTGGGGTTGGTTATTGATATTTGCGCTATTGCCAAATATCTTAGTCATCGCTGTCAGTTTTTTGACCCGTGATAGCAGTGCTTTTATTAGCTTGCCTGTCAGCATCGACAGCTATATACGCATGATTGATCCGCTATATTTTGGCGTATTTATTCACTCGTTATGGATGGCAGGTATCACAACCATCATCTGCTTGTTACTTGGCTACCCTTTTGCTTGGCTGATAGCCAAGGCCAAAACGCGTTGGCAGCCGCTACTCATGATGCTGTTAATCCTACCATTTTGGACCAACTCTTTGGTGCGTACTTATGCACTAAAGTTACTGTTTGCCAATAATGGTTTGATTAATAAATCGCTGCTGGCAATCGGTATCATCGATGCCCCGATTGATATTTTATACACGCAAGTGGCGGTGATTGCTGGTTTGACGTACTTATTGTTCCCATTTATGGTGTTGCCGTTATACGCAGTATTTACCGATTTGCGTAATGACATGCTACTCGCTTCACAGGATTTGGGCGCATCAAAGACCCAGACTTTTTGGCATATCATATTGCCATTGACGACGCCTGGCATTATCTCAGGGGTATTATTGGTGCTGCTGCCTGCAATGGGTATGTTTTATGTGGCAGATATTTTGGGTGGTTCACGCAATTTATTGGTCGGCAATATCATCAAAAACCAGTTCTTGGATGCGCGTGACTGGCCATTTGGCGCAGCTGCCAGCGTGTTATTAACACTAGCAATGGCAGTATTATTACTCGCCTACCGTGCCAGTAGTCGCCGCATTGGCAAGACCGACTTTAATGAGGTGGCCTAATGTCTGATAGTTCACTGAATCATCAACTGAATAGCTCGGCAACTAAAAAAAGATCGTCTATTAAGATTGGCAGTATCGCGGCTAAAGGCTATCTTGGTCTCATTTATACCATGCTGTATTTGCCAATTATCGTCTTAGTCGTCATGTCCTTTAATAAATCAAAAGTCGGCTATAACTGGGGCGGCTTTAGCTTAAAGTGGTATGAGTCGCTGTTGAATAACCAAGCGATGCTCGATTCTTTTTGGCATTCTATTGTATTAGGATTGGTCGCAGCCACCGTCTCAACTTTGATAGGAACGCTAACTGCTCTCGCGCTACATCGGTATAACTTTCGCGGTAAAGGCTTATTAAATGGGTTGTTATTTGTATTAATGATGTCGCCTGAAATTGTACTCGCTATTTCATTATTGGCATTATTCTTATTAATAGGGTTGCAATTAGGGTTCGTCTCGCTGTTACTCGCGCACATTACTTTTTGCTTACCGTTTGTAGTCATCACGGTGTTTGCACGATTGAGCAGTCTGGATGAACGCTTGATGGAAGCCGCACGCGACTTGGGTGCTAGTGAATCAACGATGGTGCGTACCGTGCTCATTCCTGTCATTCTGCCCGCAGTGATGGCAGGTTGGTTGCTCGCCTTTACCTTATCGCTTGATGATGTAGTGGTTTCTACCTTTGTCACGGGGCCCAGTTATGAGATTTTACCGCTACGAATTTATTCGATGGTACGGGTAGGACTCAAACCAGAGGTCAATGCCATTGGGACTATTTTATTGGTTGCCTCGCTGATATTGGTCATTATTTCGCAGCTATTATTGCGTCGACGCTAATTTATCGCTGCTCATTTAATATTGCTGATTAAAAATCGGACTTTGAATGAAAATCAGCGCTATATCGATTATAATGAATTTTTCTCACTTTAGCGGTTAGGTTGTCTTATGTTAGAGCTTCGTCATCTCAATACCTTAACCGCGCTACGAGCGCATGGCTCATTGGCGGCGGCTGCCGATGAATTGCACGTCACAGCGTCTGCGGTCTCGCATCAGCTAAAAGAGCTGGAAAATTATTACGATATCAGCTTGGTCAATCGCCGAACACGCCCGCTGACTTTTACGCCAGCTGGCAAGACGGTATTGGCATTGGCAGATAGCATCATGCCGCAGGTCACTCGTACCAAATCCAACCTTAAACGCTTAGCTCACGGTCAAGCGGGTAGATTACGGCTAGCCTCTGAATGTCACAGTTGCTTCGATTGGCTAATGCCGATACTCAATCATTACCGCCGCGAATGGTCTGATGTAGAGCTAGATTTTGCGACTGGTTTTGAGCCAGAGCCGCACCACTTATTGATGGAAGGTGATATTGATTTACTCATTACCACCAGCGATTTACCGATAGACGGTATCAGCTATCAGCCGTTATTTGAGTATGAAAGTCGCTTGGTGCTATCACCAACGCATGATTTGGCGGCGCAGAAATTTATTGAGCCAGATGACTTAACCAATGAAACCCTGATTGCGTATCCAGTGGAAGCCAAGCGTCTCGATATTATTGCCAACTTTATGACCCCTGCGCAAGTAAGCTTTGATAGTATTCGCACTACAGAGTTGACGGCGATGCTGATTCAATTGGTTGCTAGTGAACGCGGTGTGGCGGCGTTACCTGATTGGGTGGTTGCTGAATATGAGAAAAAAGGCTGGGTCGTCTCGCGTCCATTGGGTACGGGTGTGCATTGTCAGCTATATGCAGCGACGCGCACATCAAGCCAAGATACCGCTTATATGCAAGGTTTTGCGAATTTATTAGAAGGTATTGTGAAGCCGGTGTAGTATTTCACTATCTACTAAATTATTCCAGTTAAGAAATATCATCCGCTCTCTTACGCTATGACGAGCGTTATGGTAAATAACGGTACCCTAGTGAGGACTTGAAGGTTCGGCTGTGTGCTAATGATAATAAGAGTTTGAATTATGGAAATAATTCCAGTGTACTTCGTAGTGTACATAACAGGCATTGAACATATTCCAATAATGGGTCTTATATTAAATGAAAATTAGCACAAAAAAGCCACCGAGCCGACAGCTCTAAAATATACCTGCTAACATGTTATTAACTTTACAACCTTCCAACTTTATAAATAGAGACTTGCCATGTCACTGCTGAAAAACTCAGTCATATACAAGCTAGTAATTTTTATAGTATCAGTATTTTTTTCTATATTAGCCACTGCCTCACCATTATCAGATGCTGAAATATTAGCCTTCGCATCAGCGACCATACCGGCTGAAGGTTCAACGATATTTAATCCTGTGAAACCTGTAACGTACCCAAAAACAGATGCAGATATAGCTCAAGATCGAGCAGATATAGCTCGGGCTGAGGCAGATATAGCCCAAGCGCAAGCAAATACAGCTAATGAAGACGAAATACATTTAGCTCAATATCAAGCAGATTTAGCTCAAGATCAAGCAAGTTTAGCTCAAGAGCTAGCTACATCTATGAAATTTAAAAATATTAGCAATCCACTGGAAGTACTAGCAGAGCAAGGTGATGCTAAGGCTCAGTATCTTGTTGGAGCAGAGTATTTCGGTGGTTTTGGTAGTGTCAAGGATTCTAAAAAGGCGTTTGAGTGGTGGCAGAAGTCAGCCAGTCAAGGAAATATTGATGCTCAATCTGATCTTGGAGGAATGTATTTTCATGGCGATGGAACCACTAAGAATTATAAAAGGGGGATTGAATGGTGGGAGAAAGCAGCTAATCAAGGAAATGTTAAAGCTCAACATAATCTTGGTGTGACATATCACAAAGGTTATGGTACTTATGGCGCAGGTAAGGATTATAAAAAGGCACTTGAATGGTATCAAAAAGCAGCTAATCAAGGGGCAGCCAGCTCACAAAATAATCTTGGTTTTATGTATTTCGAGGGTCTTGGCGTCCGTCAAGATTATAAAAAGGCATTTAAGTGGTATCAAAAAGCAGCTAATCAAGGAAATTTTGATGGGCAAAACAACCTTGGTCGGATGTACTTCAAAGGCTATGGGGTTCGCCAAAACAAGGCTAAAGCTAAAGAAATATTTGGTAAGACCTGTGATGGTGGAAATCAAGCTGGATGTGATAACTATCGACTACTGAACCAAGAATAGAGTTCTGGGTATACCCCAACGGAACCACCTAATTAGGCTGATTAATCAATTAATAGACCACTTAAAACAGACTGGTATAATGGAACCACTTATATTAGACCATTATGCGAATGGCATCTATCAAAGCTTATAAAACCAGCTTAAAGAAGTAAAATCCGATAGCGGTTGCTAGTAACGTCAGTCCCACATGTAGCCCAACCAATCCCAAACCTGCTAGTAGTTTACCAGCATTGATAAAGGTAAAAACTTCTGCACTAAAAGTACTAAAAGTGGTCAATCCGCCCAAAAAACCGGTAATCACAAATAGTCGGACATTGGGCGATAAACTGCTGCCCACGCGCTCAAACCACACCAGTGCCAACCCTATTAATAGTCCACCCAATACATTAGCACCAAGCGTCCCAAGGGGTATCCAGTGGTGCAGCGGATTAAAGCGAGCCAACCATGCCCGCAGGCAAGCCCCAATGGCAGCCCCTAGTCCAATAGCAAGCCACTGCATAGTTCATCCTTAGGTTTAATAAAGGTTAACGGAGATAGTATTAGTATTGAGCAAAGCCATCTTACACTGCTGGTAGCTCAGTCATCGGCCAACGCGGCACACAGCTCACCGCTAAATCATCAGACTGCCCTGCCTGCAAGCGCTCATAACCAGCATAAGCAATCATCGCCCCATTATCAGTACATAATGCAGGCGGCGCATAATGCACAGTGGCATTTATCTTGGCAAGCTCACTCTCCAAAGTTTCACGCAAATGAGTGTTGGCACTGACACCGCCCGCAATCACCAATCGACTCATCTCTACTTGCTTTAGTGCTTTCACGCACTTTCGCACTAGCGTA
This sequence comes from Psychrobacter sp. NC44, assembly GCF_904846655.1. NCBI lineage: Bacteria > Pseudomonadati > Pseudomonadota > Gammaproteobacteria > Moraxellales > Moraxellaceae > Psychrobacter > Psychrobacter sp. NC44. The sequence continues at coordinate 265,361 of NZ_CAJHBN010000003.1, forward strand.
TCGACGACTGCATGCTGAAAGCTGGCGGCGATATCGGCGCGAACTTGCGGATCGCTGTCCGTATTATTCCCTGAGCCACCTGAACCATCGGTGTCTTTAATAAGGTTATGCACGGCGGTTTTCATACCACTAAAAGAAAAATCTAATCCGCGATGTAGCATGGGTCTTGGCAAATTGTAAGCAGTTGGGTTGCCTGTTTCAGCCAATCTGGCAATATTGGGACCACCCGGATAGGGCAAACCTAACATTTTGGCGGCTTTATCAAAGCATTCACCTGCGGCATCATCGATCGACTCACCCAATATCTCATATTGCCCGACACCACGTGCGGCGATGAGTAATGTATGCCCACCTGAGACCAATAACGAAACAAACGGAAAGGCGGGTGGATTGGCACCCATCAGCGGTGCGAGCAGATGTCCTTCCATATGATGGATACCAATGGCAGGAATATCCAAACCATATGCCAAACTGCGCCCAAATAATGCGCCCGTCATCAGAGCGCCAATGAGTCCAGGTCCCTTGGTATAAGCAATGGCATCAATCTCGCTTTTCTTCACATTACACTGCTCTAACAACTCATTAAGCAAAGGCACCAACTTACGAATATGATCGCGACTGGCAAGCTCAGGCACAACGCCACCATACAGTGCGTGCAGCTCTATTTGTGAATACAGGACTTGTCCAACCAGCCCTTGATTGTCACTATTCATCTGCTCACTGTCAAAAATCGCCAGACCTGTCTCATCACAAGAAGTCTCTAAACCCAATACTTTCATATTTTTGCCTTTATCATACTTTGGTCTGCGTATTATTTTTTACAACGCTGCTATCTTTTAGGTCGTGTCGTCTTTTTAAAAATGGTGATAAAAATGAGATAAATTGCCGTCAAACAAGGAAAGCAGCGTAAATACTATCGAGATATTAATAAGCTATTTGACAATGTTTGGCGATGTTTGGCGATGTTTGACAAAGTTTAGCCATTTTTAACCCATTTAGAGGTTAATCGATTGAATTGAGGACACGCCCTAGTATCTGCCAAAAAACGTGCATAAAAAAACCGCCATTGTCAGTCACAATGACGGTCAGTTTAACAAATTTCAATGGTCAATATCTCTTAATATACCGGATCAGCTAACTGCTTCAATCATGTAATCTACAGCTGCGTAAACTTGGGCTTCACTGACCTTATCGGTGGCTTGGGCTGGCATCTTATTAAAGCCTTTTGCCGAATGCATGTGCAGCGTCTCTGTGCCTTTAGCCAGACGCGGCTCCCACGCGGCTTTATCACCATATTTCGGCGCGTTCAGCAGCCCTCCTTCATGACAAACCTTACAGTTGGTCTCATAAAGCTTGGCGCCTGCATCCGCAGCCAACACTTCAGGCTCCGCGGAGATTTCCTGCACTGGCTTATCTTCAATGACCGTCGTCTCGGTATCTGCCACAGGTTCAGGTGTAACGACTTCAGGTTCGACTATAGGTGCGTCTTCTACCACTGCCGTTGTATCGGCAGATTCATTGACAACAGCAGGCTCTTCAACCGCTGCATTGTCACCACTACAAGCAGTGATTGCTAATAGCGCACTTAAACTAATGGCAGATAAGACCAGTTTATTCATACGCTGCTGTTTACTTATCATGATCACACCTCTATTCGATATTTCATGTTAGCGACTGTTTATGACAGCGCATAAATTCAAAACCTATCAACCCACAAACCGTGATTAGTTCGTAGCTGGTTCAGCGTCAGCAGTAGGCGTTGCCGCCGTATCAGCAGCTGGCACATCTGCACTACTAGCTGGCATAACTGCACTGTCAGCGACAGCAACATCGCTATCCGTTGCATCTGTCATATCAGTAGCAGTCGTCCCTGCTTCAGCAGCTGCAGCACCATCTACTGTGCCATCAGCTTCAGTTACTGGCGCTGGAGCCGTTTCTGGGAACTCCATTTTTTCAGCTTCAGGTGCGTTTTTGCGAGCCAGCTCAGCGGCTTCATCAACGCGATCTTTTGCCAATACTTCGTGTGATTCGCCTTCTTTTTCACCACTACAAGCGCTAATGCCAAAGCCAAGAGCAAGGATAAATGCGGTGCTTAGCGCTATATTTAGTCCTGTTTTTTTCATTCCAACATCCTCAATAAAATACACATAAAATGGTTAATATGCTGACTATTATATGCAAATTATCATAGCATAAACTCCAACCAAACCGTTATAGACAGTAGGGTTTTTTATTCATAGTAATTTTATACTTTGCATTTATAGTTTCATTAAAGCGGGAGCAAAAACCTGCGTTCTAACTACTTTTCTAATTGTCTCTGCGTATTGTACCTTGCAACTTAATGATAAATATGGATTAATGTGCTAAAATCATTGACTTAACTGACATTTTTTATTAAAATGCTTGCCCTTGTGCTCATGCGCAAGATTATCCTAGTTTGAGCTGATGCCTGTAATCTTGAGATATTACGGCTAAATACTAATACACAGCCAGACTAATGCCCTTATATCTCATCCTAATCGAGGAGTCTTCATGCCTGCAGTTAAGGTTAAAGAAAACGAACCAGTTGACATCGCTATCCGTCGTTTCAAGCGTGCTTGCGAAAAAGCTGGCGTATTATCAGACGTACGTAAGCGTGAGTTTTATGAAAAACCAACGCAAGTACGTAAGCGTAAAAAAGCTGCTGCCGTAAAGCGTTATAAGAAAAAATTACAACGCGAAACTATTCGTACCACTCGTATGTACTAATCGATAATTCGATTAATTAAGTACAAGTGCTACATTAACGCCACTGTTATCCATTGATATCAGTGGCGTTTTTTATGCTACAATTTTTATTATTATTGCTTAAAAATTTGAATAAATACCTCTTAACAAATAAGGATAATAACAATGAGCCAACTGAAACAGACTTTATCAGACAATGTCAAAGTGTCTATGAAAGCGCGTGAGCTTGAGCGTGTCAAAGTACTGCGTAACGTGCAAGCGGTTATCAAGCAAATTGAGATTGACCGTCAAATAGAGCTTGATGATGCGCAAGTCTTAGATATACTGCAAAAGCAGCTAAAACAACGCCATGAGTCGTTGAATATTTTTACCAAAAACAATCGTGATGATCTGGCAACCAAAGAGCAGTTTGAGATTGATATCATCAATGAATTTATGCCAAAACAAATGGATGATGCTGAACTTGCGGCCTTGGTCAATGCGGAAATCGCTGCACAAGGCGCAACCTCTATGCGTGACATGGGCAGTGTGATGGGTGTATTAAAGAACAAAACCGCAGGACGCGCAGACCCTGCGCTCATCTCTAAGCTGGTGAAAGATGCGCTGCAAGGCTAGTAATTAGTGTCATCAAAAGCTAATGACGACATCGTAAAAATAACCGCCTAAGGCTCAAAGTCTTTGGCGGTTTTTACTGCTTTGATTTCTGCATTGATATTGGCAAGCAATGGACGGGCGCTACTGGCTTGAGCCGTGGTTTGTAGTTTTTCCGCCAGTTGTTTGGCTTGGGTCAGTGACGTCAACGCACTCTCGTAACGACTACTCCATAGTTGGTCATGACTGCGATAGCGTAGCGCGTTAATGGTGGCAATATTTTTCAGGGACGCAGAGTCGGTCATTTTTGCCAGTTTTTCATTGGCCAGTTGCAGACTTTGCCAAGCATAACGGTCGCTTGGCTGCTGCTCGGTCAGTGGTTTAAGCAACGCTTGGGCTTTGATGGGCTGATTGCTATTGGTAAGCGCTTCTGCCAAATAAAGACGCAGATCACGACGCTCAGGATAAACACGCTGCTGGCTGGCTAATACGTCCGCCGCTTGTGACCATTTATTCTGCTCCGTTAGAATTTGGCTATGAGTAATCGATAGTAAAGGCTCTAAATTTTGGCGCTGCGTAGGCGGCAGTCGATTGATTTCAGCCAGTAAATCGCTTGCCTCTGTAAAGCGTTGCTGTTCGCCATACCAGTTCATCAAAGCCAATTTGGCACCTATGCTATTTTTAGCAGCCGTCATTAGCACTGTCTCTGAGGCGTGTTTACCCGTACTTTGGACACGCCAATAGAGCAGATCAAACAACGCCTGATGGCGCTGCTGCTGATTTAGTGACAGTGAGGGATAATGCTGGGCACGACTTTGTGCTTCACTTAAGCGCTCGTTACTCAGTGGATGCGAGCGTACGAAGCTTGGTAAAAATCGATTTTCAACTTGGTTGAGCTGGCTACGTTGGTTCATCGTGGCAAAGAATCGCGGCATCGCACTTGGGTCGTAGCCTGCTTGGGTCATGATTTGCATGCCCACCCGATCGGCCTCGCGCTCATTATTTCGACTAAATGCCATCGTGCTGTTCATCGTTGCCGTTTGGCTACCCATCATCACTGCCGCCGCTGCATCACCATCGACCGCCGATGCTGCAATCGCAGCCAGCATACCGCCTATCTGCATCAGCAAGGCCTTTTTGCGCTCATCAGCACCACTTTCATAATGGCGCTGACTGATGTGAGCAACTTCATGCGCCACCACACTGGCAAGCTCATCCATACTGCTAGCGGCCAGAATCGTCCCTGTATTGAGTCCAATGACACCGCCTGGTGCTGCAAAGGCATTGATACTTGGGTTATCAATGATAACCAAACCCATCGGCGCTTGCTGCCTTGCTTGCGCATTGAGACGCCAAGTCATGTCTTTGACCGTTTCTTGAATCCAAGGATCATGCTCCATTTTGATACGACCATTGACGTTCCGTAACGACCATTCGCCGAGCAATTTATTTTGATATTGCTCAGCGAAGCTCAAGCCTTGTCCGCGCAAATTGGGCAGATTTAGCTCTTCTGAGCCGGTGGTTTGCCATGAATTATAATTGGATGCCATCGCTTTGCTGCTCGTATTAGCATTATTAAGACTATTCTCGCTCATGGCAGCAGTGGTCATCGTCATTAGTATCGCCGACAACGCCAATTTAATAGCGCTCGATAATGCCATCGAACGCGCGGCACTTTTACATTTTTTTCCCTGAGTCATGGGCGCATTACCAAGTATCGATTGTCTATTAAAATGGTTCAAGTACGTATCCTATGCAAGTGAGTAATGATACTGTTTTTGAAGTAAGGTGTTTTTGAAATAAGGTGTTTTTGAAGTAAGGTCTTTTCGAATGATTTTTTGACTAAACGTTTTTCGACTATACGAGCTTGCTGATATAAGGTCAATTCTAGTCTGCATTCGACTACCAATAACTCAGCTGTCCGTCACTATTGTGCAACATGGCTTTAGTCAATCCCCTATAAAATAGATATGGTGTCAGGCGCGCTCAGTCTACTATTTTTAGTACTTTTGCTCGTTTTCCTTGTATCTAAATTATCTTGAACAAACTATAGGTGATTCTAATGAACTGAATGTGACGTTGATTATATTCAACTTCAACTACATATCGGCTATTTGGTATAATGGCATTTCATGATTATAGGGTCTGGCCACTGCCGAGTGTCTTTTATGAATTACAGGCACTGTCATTGCGTGTTTGCGAATGTTCAATACAATCTAGTACAAATCAAAATATTTATAAGGTTTATTTTATGTCTGCTGATCGTCAGTCAACCACCGTATATTTTCCTTATTCTATAAACTTATCAGCAGATTTGTCTGATACTGAGCAGCAAGACATCAGCAACCTGTTAGACTTGTTACCAGCGCATACTGTCACTACAGATCATGAGGCGAATGAAACGCAGCCTGTTCATGTTCAACGTTTCGTTGATGGTCGCGGACTTGCTTGTCCAATGCCGCTGTTAAAAACCAAAGTGGCACTACGTGACGTCACAGCTGGCGGTTCATTATACGTGGTCGCAACTGATGCCAACTCACAGGCTGATATCACCGCTTTTTGTCAACAAAACCAGCAAACAAATGCCGCAAGTCAACTGCGATTAATCGTTAGTAGCATGACGGATCAGCCATCAGCGGATAGCTTATCAGCACAGCGTTTCGATACAATATATCACTTCATCATTACTAAAACTGATAGCAACTAAGTGTCGCTATCCTTTACAATTACAACTATAAAGATTTTTATCTGACTATTTGCGTCACTATTTAATCAAGGTCAAGAATATGGCTAATAATTCTACTGATACGGCAAAAACGAATAAAAAAGATGAGGCAGCTCCTATAAAAAACGAAGCACGTGATGCCGCATTAAAAGCTGCCGCCCAACGTCCACCTTATGATGCTAGCGCCTTAGGCGACACTAGCACCCGTGACTTAGTGCCAGCGATGCCGACTCATTTGTCAGCGCCTGGGGTCAATTTGGGCGCTTATATCAACACGGTGCACCAAATCCCAATTTTGACACCAATCCAAGAGCAAGAGCTGGCACATCGCTATTATGATGAAGGCGATGTAGAAGCGGCGCGTCTGCTCGTGATGTCGCACCTGCGTTTTGTGATTCATATTGCCCGCAGCTACTCGGGTTATGGTTTGCCGCAAGCAGACTTAATCCAAGAGGGCAATCTGGGACTAATGAAGGCTGTAAAACGCTTTGACCCGAATAAGGGCGTGCGTTTGGTGTCATTTGCAGTGCATTGGATTAAAGCAGAAATCCATGAATTTGTGATTCGTAACTGGCGCATTGTCAAAGTCGCGACCACCAAAGCGCACCGTAAATTATTCTTTAACTTGCGTAGTCTCAAAAAAACCAACAACCAGCTAACTCTAGAAGAGGCTGATGCCATTGCCAAGGACTTAAATGTCACACGCAAGCAGGTGTTAGAAATGGAATCGCGGCTTACCTCTTATGACGCCTCGTTTGAGGCGCAATCTAGCGATGACGACGATGGACGTTATGCACCGCAGCTATTTTTAGAAGATGGTATCGATCCTGCCGAGCAGTTAGAAGAAGCAGATTGGGAAGAAAGCAACTCATCTGCATTGATTGCGGCAATGGATACCCTTGATGAGCGCTCACGCGATATCGTGGAGCAACGCTGGCTCTCTGAGCAAAAATCAACCTTACACGAATTGGCAGCCGTCTACTCTATCTCAGCAGAACGCGTACGCCAAATCGAAAAAAATGCCATGGACAAAATCCGCGAGGCAATGACTATTGATAGCGTTATTTTGCCAGACGATATTCAGTAGTTATTACTTGTCAATAATTACTACCTGTAAATAGTTGTTACCTGTCAGGAATAATTGACTTTCAACAGCTATAGTTTTCAATAATACGAGTTTGTCATGTTAAATTGGATAGGAATTGCAGCGATCAATATGGCCATCGCCGTCGCTTTAGGGGCGTTTGGGGCGCATGGCCTAAAAAATATCGCCAGTGCTCAACAACTCGAATGGTGGCACACTGCAACACTTTATTTGTTTATACATGCGCTGGGTTTATTACTGGTTGGTCTGTTTATTCGCATGAAATATGCTACTCAAATCACTGCATGGCTATTACAAATTGGCATTATCATATTTGCTGGTAGCTTATATGCGATGACACTTGGCGCACCACTTTGGTTTGGCGCGATCACGCCTATCGGTGGTGTACTAATGATTGCAGGTTGGCTATGGCTAGCATTGTCATCATTTAAGATGAACAAATTGGTCGCAAAATAACCAATCGATCAAACAATAAGTAAGTTGCACTCTATAGCGTATCCTCGTTTTGAAAATGGAGATAAAAATGAGGACACGCCTTAGTACGCATAAAAGGATAAAAAATCATTAAGGAGTATATTTTATGAGTACCATTATCGTTAATGGTAAGAAACTACAGACTACCCATCAGACTGTGCAACTGGTCATCAATGAGCTTGGTCTTAGCCAAGGTCGTTATGCAGTAGAAGTCGATGGTGAACTGATTCCAAAGAGTGAGCTTGCTCAATTAAGTATCGCTGAAGGTATGAATATCGAAGTGGTACAAGCAGTCGGTGGTGGCTAATTAGCTAAAATGATGATCTATTGATTTGAAAATGAATGTGCTTAAAGAAATGTATTTAAAGGTGAGTTTTTAAAAAATAATTGCTCATAAAAAAGACCTCAACGTAGCAAACGTTCGAGGTCTTTTTCCGTTTTAGGCAATGTCATTTAGAGATATCTAAAAATGCGGCTATTTATACTATTTATTATTTCATCAGCCAGTAATCATTAACCTTTAAATATCCTAAACTCTATAACATTAGACTGCTGGAGCGGCATCATCTGTCATCAGCTCTTCATAGCGTCCATCACGCCCAGCACCCTGAGTCTTTTTGCTCTCCAACTTAGTTTTGTACTTGCGTACTTGTCTATCAAGTTTGTCTGCCATCTCGTTAATGGCTTTATACATATCATCGTCAAGCGCTTGGACAAACATCTCTTTACCCGATACTCGCATAATCGCTTCAGCCTTATGGCTCTTTATAGCACCGCTGTTATCTAATGATAAAATGACTTGAATACTTTGTATTTGATCAAAATGACGACCAATTTTATCAAGTTTTTCTTGAACAGCTGTGTTCATAGCGTCGGTAACACTGATATGGTGACCACTGATAGAAACATTCATATTATTGTCCTTTTATTATGACTTACATTGTTGCCTACGTTGTTGCTTACAATCAACAGATGAGCCAGCATTCCTGCTTTTTCACCCTGCCTTACCAACAATGAATGGGGTGTCTTTATTGATCAGCGCCTTTAGTAATCGATGCTTTTAGCAAAAATCGAACGTGTCCTTTCGTTGTCATTTTGATTAATGAGATAAGTAAATACGCTAAATCGACACTTAGATTTCGTTGTTGGTATGACTCTAATTTGTCATGAATATCAAATAGTAGCAAGACAGCAAAGTGTAATTAAATGTAATAAAAACGGTTGTTTCCTGAATGTTTCTATATAATCAAAAAATTTTATTTTTTATATTTATCAAGAAATATATTAGCGATAGCACGATTTCTCTCTTAACTCATTGAATTGTGACATTTAATATTTCTGTTTACGCTGAGTAGACGAGCCAATATTCATTGCTTCACGATATTTGGCCACGGTTCTTCTGGCGATATCGATACCTTCCGATAATAAACAATCTTTTATGCGACTGTCAGATAATGGCTTTTTGGCATCTTCATCGGCTATCAGTTGCTTAATCATGGCGCTAATGGCAGTCGATGAAATATCACCGTCGGTACTGCTGACATGAGATGAAAAGAAATGTTTGAGTGAAAATAATCCCTGCGGCGTCAAAATTGTTTTACTGGTGGTTAGACGTGAAACGGTCGATTCGTGCAAATCCACTTCTTCCGCAATGGCTTTTAGAATGAGCGGTTGCATGGCAGTTGCGCCATGCTGCAAGAACTCTTGCTGATAACGCACGATACTGGTTGCCACTTTTAATAAGTTTTGATTACGCTCTTCGATACTACGAATAAACAAGCGGGCATCGGTGAGGTTTTCACGCAGATATTGATTGTCGGGGCTGTCATCACCGCGCTTCACCAAATTGGCATATTCTTGATTGACTCTTAGCTTTGGCATGGTGTCAGGATTGAGGCGCACATTCCAGCCGTCCTCTTGCGTCGATTTATCTGAACTCGTCTGACTCTGATGGTGACGTATAGGCGTGACCAAAACATCAGGAATATCATAGCTGGCTGGCGACTGAGTATAGTCTGGTTGGCTGCTTTGAAATAGCAGGCCAGGTGACGGATTCAAGGTACGCAGTAAGTTAAGCGCGGGGGTAATCTGTGCAGGCGCGAGTCCAGTCCGCTCAGTCAATACTTTGATGTTATTGCTCACCAAATGCTCACTGGCTGACAATAATGCTTGCGCTTCTTTTAGATGGTCAGTATTTGCATCGAGCTTGGACAACTGAATCGCTAGGCACTCACTGAGATTTCGCGCCCCAACACCCAGCGGATCACAAGACTGAATAACACGTAAAACAGCCATGACTTCATCGTGCTCAACCGATTCGTCCCATTGATAAAAACTTGCCATCGTATCGAAGCTTTGCAACAGCTCATCGATATCAAGCCGCACAAAACCCATGTCATCCATAGAGTCTATCAGATAGGTTGCAATCAACATGTCCGCTTCTGAGAGATGCTTAAAGTTCAGCTGCCAGCGCACATGGTCTTGTATGGTGGCAGAAGTGCCGCCTTGATAACTGTCAAAATCCTCGTCACTTTTGCTCCCCGAACTGCTCGGCGTAGATGCATAATTACTGCTATCAGCACTACTTTCAAAGCTACTATAGTCGTCACTATCCATCGTATGATTGTCTATGGCACCATCATCGATACTGGCTTGCTGTAATTTGTCCAAGCTGTCACTAAAGTCTTCATCTGGTTCAGAGGTATGGGTATTACTCTCAGAGGTTGCACTAAATGAGTCAATATCAGCGCTCTGGTTCCAGCTATCAAGTGTCAATGACTCATCTACTCTATCGCCGCTGCCATAATCGTATTCATCTTCATCATCCTCAATACGTTCAAGCAATGGATTACTATCCAGCTTGGCCTGAACTTCTTGCGCAAGCTCAAGACTAGAGAGTTGCAGCAATTTAATAGCTTGCTGCATTTGCGGGGTCAGTTTTTGTGAGGTGCTCAGCGTGGTCGCCAATCCGAAAGACATACTCATGGGTGGCTTATTACACTCCGATACTGGTGATAGTCTATATATGTTGCCACTTAAAGTAGCGAGTTAACGTTATCAGGACATGACGATAGCATTTTTCGTGGCAATTTTGCTATGATAATTTATAGACGGTCCAATACGCTTATTACTTTCTACTTATAAAACTCTATAAATTTGACCGTTTTAGCATGAACTGCTAAACAATAAACAACCAAATCTTGTTGATAATAATAAGGCTATATAAAAAATACAAGGTACATGACACAAAACCTTCGAGCCAATTGAACCACTCTTAACATTAACCGAGAATAATACGATGAATGACCAAGCAAATAAACCACATCTTGTCACTGCTGCGATTCAAATGAATAGCCAGCAAGACATCGAAAAAAACGTAGCGGCTATAAAAGCTGCCATCAGCGATGCCAGTCATCAAGGTGCTCACCTTGTTGTCTTACCTGAAAACTGCTGTAGCATGGGCGAGCAATTTACCACCGCAGAGCGCTTTGATGCGCTATCAGCGACGATAGCAGACTATGCCAGTACTTACGGTGTCTATGTGCTGGCAGGCTCACTACCCTGCCCTTATCGCCCTGATGGCGTCATCGTGCCTGATGGCAGACTGCGCCAAGTCAGTCAGCTATTTGCCCCTGATGGTACGCGAGTGGCACGCTATGACAAAATTCATCTATTCACGGCGACGGTAGCAGATAAACATGGCAGCTATAATGAAGCGGCGACGTTTGAGCCCGGCACACAGACTGTAGTTGCAACAGTAGAGAGTGATCATGCTGCTTATCAGCTCGGTATGATGGTTTGTTTTGATTTGCGTTTTCCCGCATTGGCACAGCGCTTACGTCAAGCAGGCGCTGACCTATTAAGTGCGCCATCGGCATTTACTTATTTAACGGGGCAAGCACACTGGTCGCTGTTACTTCGCGCGCGGGCGTTAGACAGTCAGTGCATGGTCATTGGCGCAGCACAAGGCGGCGACCATATTTATAAAAACGGTGATATCCGTCAAACGTGGGGGCATACCACTATCACAGCTTTTGATGGCACGATTATTAACAGCTATGAGGATAGTGAATTAAACAATGCTATTCATAAAGATAATAAAAATTATGCTTTGATCTTGGCAATCTTAGACAAACAGACTCAACAGCAAGGCCGCCAAAAAATGCCCATTTTTGATTGTCATCGTTTGGCGTAAGTCAGTTTCAATGCTGAGTACTGAATAGTAAGTATTGAATATCGGATGTTAGGTGGTATTTTTTTCAGTGCTTGCATGAGTCGCGCGCGGATGAGCGCGATCATAGACTTGCGTGAGTTTAGCAAAATCGACATGGGTATAAATTTGCGTGGTACTGATATCGCTATGCCCAAGCATTTCTTGCACCGCGCGCAAATCACCACTGCCCGACAGCATGTGCGAGGCAAAACAATGACGCAATAGATGCGGATACATATTTTGTGCGATGCCAGCACGGGTAGCCGCAACTTTGAGACGCTGCTGCACTGCCCGTGTCGATAAACGCGTACCCAATTTTTCACTAATAAATAATGCGCTGTCCATTTGCTCCACCCACAGATTACGATGCGGTAGATAACGACTAATCGCTTCTGCTGCCTTGATACCTAACGGCACCAAACGCGTTTTATTGCCCTTACCTGTCACTCGCACGCGCAAATCAGCCAAATCTACATCTACCACATCCAACGCGACCAACTCACCTACGCGCAGACCGCTGCTATAAAGCAATTCAAACATCGCTTTATCACGTAGCCATAGGCGCGCTTGTTCCGGTGTGTCAGGCATCTCTTGGTCAAGCAGCTGAGTGAGCAAATCAACATCAGCGATAGACGGCAGCGGTCGAGGACTACGTTTGAGCTGATAGCCAGTCGTTGGATTGATACGTGCCAAGTTCTCTTCTATCAACCAGCCATAAAAATGGCGAATGGCTGACAGCTCTTGCTGGACGCTAGCAAGTGCCAGTTTATCTTCATCCAAGCGTTGACTAATATGCTGGGCTAATTGGCGCTTATCGCAGCGCGTCCACGTCAGGCGTTTCCCACGTAAAAATAGCGCCAATTGGTTCAGTCCTGCAAAATAAGCGGTCAACGTATGCGGCGAATGATTGCGCACCGACAAGACATTAAGCCAACGATGCACGGGCGCTAACAAATCACGTAATGCAGCATCCGACTCTATAGCCGCGGCGTGCTCGACTGATAGCCATGCTTTTGCCTCAGAATCTGAGGTAGGCTCCATCGTATGATTGTTTTTATTAGACATAGCCCTATTATCCATTAGCCTTCTGGATTGGGCTTGATGCCCGCTTGTGCCATCAGACCATCTGGGCTAAATACGCCTTCGTAAACAAAGGCGGTCGGACCGGTCATCATCACTGAATAACCCGGCTGCCATTTGATGATCATACTGCCACCATAAAGCTGCGCACGCACGTCTTCGCCTTCATCGAGCCAGCCTTCGCGGATACCAACCGCTACTGCGGCACAAGCGCCAGTACCACAGGCTTGTGTCTCACCGACACCGCGCTCATAGACACGCAGACGAATGTGACGCTGATTCATCACTTGCATAAAGCCGACATTGACACGGTCAGGAAAGGCGGGATGCGATTCGATGGCTTTGCCTAAGGTTTCAACGTCGGCATCGAGCACGTTATCAACTTTGATAACGGCATGCGGGTTGCCCATATTGGCAACATAAAGCTGTACAGGAGTACCATTTACATCGAGATGATAGGCGTTTTGAATTTTGGTTGTGGCTCTGGGGGTAAAAGGAATCTCGCTTGGTTCAAATTTCGGCTTACCCATATCGACTTCGACCCAGCCATAACGATCAGTGGTCAATGAAATGATGCCGCTTGCCGTCTCAACGCGTAGGCGCTGTTTAAATGACAGTTTACGCGCTTGCACAAAACGAGCAAAACAGCGCGCACCATTACCGCACTGCTCAACTTCTGACCCATCAGCATTAAAAATGCGATAACTAAAATCAACGTCAGGACGCATCGGTGGCTCAACGACGAGCAGCTGATCAAAGCCAATACCCAAATGACGGTCACCCAGTAACTGTACCAAATCCTTGGTCAAATCTAAGCGCTGAGTCACCAAATCGATGACCATAAAATCATTGCCCAGACCATGCATCTTCGTAAATTCTATTAGCATATCCTTGTTATCCTATCCTATTTTTATGTATGTCTTATATTAGCACGCTGTCAGATACAATCATAACTATCACCGCTATCAAATGCTAAGTTAACACGATGCTAAATCCACCTTGTACAGCCAAACTGACATCTCTCATTAGAGCAGGCCATAAAAAAGCCCATCATCAAAGACAACGGGCTTTTTATCTAGGGCATGTCCTCAATCTGAACGAAAACGCCTAAATGGGCTAAAAATGGCTAAATCTGTTGGTCACCGATTTATTTACCTTGCCACAATACTTCGTCTGCATATAGCGCTTCAATGGTTTCGCGTTTGCGAATCAGTTGATGGCTATCATCGGCGACCATTACCTCACTAGCACGCGGGCGTGAATTATAATTACTACTCATGGTAAAGCCATACGCACCAGCGCCTGTGATTGCTAAAACATCGCCTGCCGCGAGCGACAATAAACGGTCTTTCGCTAAAAAATCACCCGTTTCGCAAATAGCGCCAACGATATCCCATGGCTGCGTGCCATCAGTGTCGATGCCATTATCAGGCAAAGCACTTGGAATGACTGCCATTTCAGCTTGATATAACGCCGGACGAATCAAGTCATTCATTGCTGCGTCAACAATGGCAAAGTTCTTATGTTCCGTTGGTTTTAGCACATCAACCTTAGTCAATAATACCCCAGCATTTGCCACAATACTGCGACCCGGCTCAAAGAATACCGTTAAGCCAAGCTCGCTAAGTTTCGGTAATAACGCTTGAGCAAACTCGTCGATAGATACTGGTGTCTCATCGATATAACGCACACCCAAACCACCGCCCAAATCGATATGACGCAGCTCAATACCTTTATCATGTAAGTTATATATCAGCTCAATCACTTTATCCAAAGCCGCGACAAATGGCGCAACTTCAGTCAACTGCGAGCCAATATGACAGTCAATACCGACGATATCGATATGAGATAATTGCGCCGCTTGCTCATAGACGGCAACTGCGTCTTCGTGGGTGATACCAAATTTATTGTCTTTTAACCCTGTTGAGATATACGGATGCGTCTTGGCGTCGACATTCGGATTAACCCGTAGTGAAATTGGCGCAGGCTTATCCAATTTCTGTGCCACATCATTAATCAAAGTCAGCTCGCTGATTGACTCTACGTTAAAACAACCAATACCTTGGGTCAGGGCATACTCGATATCGCTATAAGTCTTGCCCACGCCTGAGAACACCACACGTGAAGCGTCACCACCTGCCGCCAATACCCGCATTAGCTCGCCGCGTGAAACGATATCAAACCCTGCGCCTGCTTGCGCCAATATACCAAGTACTGCAAGGTTAGAATTAGCTTTTACAGCATAACAAATCTGGTGCGTTAAACTGGCAAAGCTATCGCTATAAGCTTGATAGACATCCAAAATGGCTTGTTTTGAGTAGACATAACAGGGCGTACCATAGTGTTTAACCACATCATCAATGCTCACCTGCTCCATATACAATGCACCATCGCGATAATCTAGCGCGGGTAAATGGGCGGTTAAAGCTTGAGGATTAACATACAAGCCTTGCTCAGTTTGGATCGTGACAGATTCGCCAGTTTGTTGCTCAGAATGACTCATATAAACATCTCTAATTTCATCAGGTTACAAAGTTAAAAAAATCTTAGGGTGCACACCGAAATCTCGTTGACGGCATTGAGTTTTTAATAAAAATCAATAATCATTCGGGTCTTCACTGGGTTCCGGTAGCTTAAAATCATCCATTTCTTGATGACCATCATCTTGTGTCGAATAGGTACTACCCTGTATGTTAGCGCTATCCGTAGCTCCTTGAACCGTCTGGCTACTAGCGTCGGCGAGGTATAGATTGCCTTTTTGACCGCAACCCGTCAAACCCATTATAACCACCCCACTAATAATAAAAGTGGAGATAACACGGCGACCAAGATCAGCGACATTAGTGTGCTCAGTTTTCGAAAAGCGGTTAATAGTAAACATAGAATAGAGAACCTGTGACTTTGCAATGGCATGAGAATGATAAAAAGCACGAGTCATAAAGGCGATAGATCCAACCCTATAGACAGCTAAATAAAAGCTATCGCCATCGCTAAAAAATGACAATATGACTGCTTTGGATAATAGCATTATTACATAATGCTGTGTGCATACTGAATATCCCTAATCAATAAATTTGGACGAGTTTGGTTTTTCTAAGTTTTACTAGACCGTGCGACTGCCATTTACTAAGCGAGCGTTGATACTAGCGGTCTTAATGTATCGCTATAATGGTAAAACAGTCTATTATATTTACTTAGACAAATTTTCTTACAATTTATTATGAGCTATTATATTTGGCTGTAGCAGCCGACAAACCCTAGCGACACTCGGTGTACAGTTGTATTGTCTATACCACATTCTATCGATTTAACCCTTATAGTTATCGTGGTATAGCCCTAAAACTATGGTACATTATGTGTAGACCTTGCGACTGTGTTGAGGCGCTAGCATGCGACTTAACAAGCACTGATCAATAGTGCCAGCCCAAGAGTGACCAGAATCAGCAATGTACTTGCTTGACCTATGTCGGCATGGATGCGGCTGGTTTTTGTTTATTCAACCGGTACTCGTCTGTGATGAGTCACCCTTTACAAAATACAATCTAAGGACAGAGTATGAGCGCCAGCCTAACCACCACTTTTGATGACAAAAATACCGAAACATCGAATCTAATCAATCCCACCTTAGTCCTCAACTGTGGTTCCTCTTCTATCAAATACGCGCTGATTAGCGAAGACAATTCTATTCGTATCACTGGTTTGGCCGAAAACTTAGGACTCGATACTGCTCGTATCAAACACACGACGTTAAATGGAGATAAGCTGGAAATCTCTATCTCAGGTGGTCGTCATCAGTTAGCACTACAAAAAATCCTTGAGCTATTAGAACAGTATCATTTCATCGCCGTTGGTCATCGCGTGGTTCATGGTGGCCGTGAGTACTCTGCAGCAGTCCGTGTCGATGAGCATGTGCTGGACGAAGTAAAACGCTTAAAAATACTCGCACCCCTACATAACCCTGCCCATGCTTTAGGTATCGAAGCGGTACAGGCGATTTATCCTGATATTCCTCAAGTCGTCGTCTTTGATACGGCCTTTCACCAAACCATGCCTCCTGTTGCTTTTCGCTACCCACTACCAAAAGCCCTATACGAAGAACACAAAATCCGCCGTTATGGCTTTCATGGTACCTCTCATGCCTATGTCTCAGAGCGTGCCAGTGAAATTACTGAGTCTAAAGGCCCACATGGCTGGCTTACAGCGCATCTGGGTAATGGCTGCTCGGCAACTGCCGTTTATGACGGCAAAAGTTTTGATACCAGTATGGGTCTGACCCCGCTTGAAGGGCTCATGATGGGTACGCGTAGTGGTGATGTTGACCCAAGTCTACACATACACCTAAAGCGCCAGCTCGGTATGAGCTTGGAAGAGATTGATGCCATGCTCAATAATGAAAGTGGTCTATTGGGTGTCTCAGGATTGTCTAATGATTTACGTACCGTCGAACAAGCGGCGAACGAAGGTCATGCAGATGCCAAACTCGCTATCGAGATGTTCTGTTACCGCGTCGGTAAATATCTTGCCAGCTTAAGCTGCGCGTTACCAGAATTCACAGGCATTGTCTTTACAGGTGGTATCGGCGAAAACTCAGTCACCACCCGAACCAGTATCCTAGAAGTGATGCGTCATTTCGGCATAAAAGTAGACGCTGACAAAAATGCGAGCTTGTTTGGTGGTAGCGAAGGCAGCTTCCACGCAGACAATAGCAGTATCGAGCTATGGGTTGTGCCAACTGATGAAGAGTGCCGTATTGCTCAAGAAACACGTGAAGCATTGGGCTTACTCTAAGCTCGACACTTTTTATAAGTTGCTTATATTATAAGTTACTTGTAATTTTCTCATAAGCTTCTAGTCGTCTTATAAGCTTTTATTCATTAGACGTGTTAAGTTATTTTTTTGCCCAGCGCTTCTTATACATAGCCTATGATGAGAAGCGCGACGTTTTACTCATTCCAGCAAGGATGAAGTGAGCTTTAAAAATATAATAAACCGTAGGATACTTTATGCAAACCATTTTACTAGTTCCCATCAGCCGTGGTATCGGCGTAACGTCAGCAGCGCTTGGATTGATCCGCGCTCTTGATTACAACGGTATCAAAGCGGGCTTTATGAAGCCATTTTTGCAAGATGATACACTTGATAAGCAAAACAGTTTAGACAGCTCAAGCGCGTTAGCAATGCATGCTTTTGGTCTGACGCCACCTAAATCTATCAGTCGGCAGCGTGTCGAGCGTATGATTGGTGATGGTAATCTTGATGACTTGATGGAAGAAGTGGTCGTCAATTATCATACTCTGGGCGATGATTACGATGTGGTGATCTGTGAAGGCTTAGTACCGACCACAGAGACCTCTTATGCCTCACAAATCAACCGTGCGATTGCCCATGCATTAGATGCTAGAATCATTTTTGTTAGCACTGCTGATACCAGTAAACCAGCCTATCTGGCTGATAAGCTTGACGTTCACGCTCGTGAGTTTGGCGGCATCGCCCATGAGCGCACACTCGGCGCGATTTTGATGCGTGTACATGACTTGCCAAATGCGCAAAGCACCGTAGAAAATCAAATCGTTGCCCCTGGTGAAGCGGTTGTGAGTTTAGATGAAGGCTTTATGCAAGAAGTCCAGCGCCTATCACCGCATTTTAATACTGATGCGTTCCGTTTAATCGGGGTAGTGCCATTCAGTGATTCACTGTCCGTGCCTCGTACGTGGGATATCGCCACTGAGCTTGATGCCAAATGGCTCAATGTCGGTGAAGCTAAGTCACGCCGTATTAACCGCATTAGCCTAACCGCACGCTCGGTCGCACGCGTCGATGAGGTGTTTAAACGTGGCACCCTTATCGTCGTACCGGGCGATCGAGATGATTTACTATTAGCAGCAGGTTTGGCTTGTATCAATGGTATCCCGCTGGCAGGATTGGTATTAACTGGCGGCGTCGAGCCGAGTGCAACCGTCGCTGAGCTATGGCAATCTGCCCTCAAAACAGGCATCCCTGTCATGAGTGTCGAAAGCGACAGCTATGAGACCGTACAAAGCCTCATGCACATGAGCGCAGAGATTCCAAGTGATGATACTGAACGTGCTGAAGAAGTGGCTCGTTATGTCGCCGCCCATTTAGATCTTAGCTGGATTAAAGACTATTTTAGTCAAAATCATGAGCCGCGCCTCTCACCATCTGCATTCCGTCATCAAGTGGTTAAAAAAGCACAAGACGCCAAAAAACGCATCGTGCTACCAGAGGGTTCTGAGCCGCGTACGGTTGAAGCCGCTTGTATCTGTCAAAGCCGCGGCATCGCCAACTGTGTACTACTCGCTAAGCGTAGCGATGTCGAGCAAGTGGCTAAAAATCTCGACTTAGTTTTACCTGAAGGTCTTGAAATAATTGATCCTGACACGCTTGATATGGATAAGTATATCGCTGCAGTGGTCGAACGCCGTAAAGGTAAAACCAGCGCAGAAGTCGCTGCTGAATACTTAAAAGACACCGTATATCTAGGCACGACCATGCTACAGATGGATGAAGTCGACGGCCTCGTTTCTGGCGCGATTCATACCACCGCCAATACCGTCCGTCCAGCATTTCAGTTGATTAAGACCGCACCGCAATATTCGCTCGTATCATCAGTATTTTTTATGCTGCTACCTGAGCAAGTGGTTGTCTACGGTGACTGTGCCATTAATCCTGATCCAAATGCCGAAGAACTTGCTGAGATTGCCATTCAATCAGCACAGTCTGCTGCCGCCTTCGGTATTGATCCAAAAGTTGCGATGATTAGCTATTCTACAGGCTCATCAGGAACTGGCGCGGACGTCGAAAAAGTCACCCGTGCGACCCAAATCGTCCGCGAGCGTGCGCCACACCTAAAAGTCGATGGACCGCTACAGTATGACGCCGCTTCTGTCATGAGCGTCGGCAAGCAAAAAGCGCCTGATTCACCGGTTGCTGGGCAAGCCAATGTCTTTATTTTCCCAGACCTCAATACGGGCAATACCACTTATAAAGCCGTACAACGTAGCGCCAATGTGGTGAGTGTTGGCCCAATGCTGCAAGGTTTGAATAAGCCAGTAAATGACTTGTCTCGCGGAGCCTTGGTCGATGATATTATCTACACCATTGCCCTTACTGCTATTCAAGCTCATAGCGACGCGATTTAATTGCATTAAAATGTAGGACTAATTGCGCTATAAGTAACCGACTATCAAAATGATGGTCGGTTTTTTATTGGCTATATTCATAACTGACTTTTTTAAAAATTTTCATCACGGATAGCTAAGCGCTCATTTTACCTAGTATTTCAGCGCTTTTAATGACAGATGCCCGCTTGCCCTCTACAATAGCGCTACCATCGAAGCATTTAACCTAAAAAGGTCAGCTGATAAAAGGGTAAAATGCATCAACGACAACGTGCCTCTTATCTATTTTTACGCATTTATTTATGCCAAATACCAGCAAAAATTCTCAAAAAAATACACCTGCGCCAGCTATTCGTGCTTATCTTGGCGGCTCATTTGATCCCGTACATGATGGTCATCTGCAAATGGCGATGACTGTTTATCAGCGTTTGCTACCGATAGCCAAGCAGCAACAGCGCGCGCTGCACGTGTCACTATTGCCCAATGCGCGCTCACCCTTTAAAGAAAAAAGTACAGCTCCTAAACATCGTCTGGCGATGTTAAAGCTTGCGACACTCCATACACCGCTACAAATTAATGAGCTTGAGCTGTGGCAAACACCGCCTGTTTATACCATCGATAGTGTACGCACGTTGCGCCAGCGTTATCCGCATGACAGTCTAATATTCATCATCGGTATGGATAGCGCGCTGAGTTTGAGCAAATGGAAAAACGGTTTAGAGCTTACGGATTACGTCAATCTTTGGGTGTTTAATCGTGATGATCTGTCTGATATTAATCATAAAAATAATCACCTGTTGGCAACCACGTCTCATTCCGCGAACAAAACGTTAGTCGCGCAGGATACGATGAACTTGCACGCCCAATTACCTGCGCAGCTGCAATCTTTACGCGTCGATGCGCCTATTGATTTATTACAGCCCACCTCTCAAGCATCGATCGATAGCCGTCTCTTGAAAAACACCCATCAAGGCCACATTTATATAGACTCGCGTCCTATCGCCACGATATCCAGTACACAGATACGCCAACAGTTGCAGCCGACAGACAATCGATCGAATATAATATCCGCAGCGGCAAGGCAAATGACATCTATCGCACCAATAAATGATATCATAGACAATACTGCACCCAATCCATTAGCTAAATGGCTAAATCCTGCTGTTTATCAATATATTATCGCCCATCAGCTATATTCTGCTGCTCAATTCCGTTAAAATCGCCTTATCTTTGTCATTTTGCCCATCCAGTCTCTACAGCTGACTGGCGACATCTAGTCCATTCGACAATGCCAACGCATGCAAATTGACGATTTACCTTTTTATTTTTAATATTGACGATTCAAGAGATCAAAATTTATGACCAACACCATGACTGAAGAACGCTTAAAAGAATGCTTAGCCGTTGTTGAGACCGCTCTAGACGATATGAAAGCGAAGAACATCACCGTAATGAATGTAGAAGATTTGACTGACGTAACCGAACGCATCGTTATCGCTGACGGTACTTCTAAGCGCCATGTACGCGCAATGGCTGACAATGTCGGCGCTGAAGCGAAGCAAGCGGGCTTTATGCCACTTGGTCGCGAAGGCGGTATCGACTCTGACTGGACATTGATTGATCTGGGTGCTGTCGTCGTGCATGTAATGACGCCACAAGCCCGTGAGTTCTATGACTTAGAAGGTCTATGGTCATCACCTGAGCAATTGGCTGAGCTGGTCGCTGTACCTCGTGAAAAGAAAACCGCTGGTCGCCGCAATAAAAATAAATAATTTTATTTATTTTCTTAACGCTGTGAAAACCAAAAAGACCAGATATCTACTCTGGTCTTTTTTTGTCTAAAATTTACCGTTCTAATACCCTTTCACCTACTACTAAATTTTAAGCAGCTGAATGCTTAGCATTAGATGAATGATTAAGCTAAGATAATACGCATTATTAATACCAGTATCAAAGCAGCCTCTCCCCTAATAAATCCCTATAGATTAGGAAAACCTATGAGCTTAGAACCTATAAATATAGCAACGCTAACATCTTCTAGCCAAAAAAACACTACTGACTTTAACCAAACACTGCCGCTACATATCGCCAATCTAATCTGCGTCCGCGCTGGCAAAGCCATGCCATTCACTCGTGAAGAAATGAGTGCCATTGATAAAGCGCCAATTAACACACCTGTCGCGGTCAATTTTATGGGACTGATAACTGATGAGCAAGCCGATCGCAAGCATCATGGCGGCCCACTCAAAGCCGTGCATCAACTGGCACCTGCAACTTATGAGAGAATCAATACAGAGTTCAGTCTAAAGGTACGCGTCGGTACGCTGGGCGAAAACCTCACGACTGAAGCCGTCAATGGGCTGCCTGAAATGACCGAATCTACCGTTTGTATTGGCGACGTTTTTGAGTATGGTGATACGGCTACTAGTACGGATGATGTTGATAATTTACAACTGCGTATCGTCCAACCACGACGCCCCTGCTACAAAATCAATGATCAAATCGGACAGTTTACCAAAGTGCCAAATATCGCAGCATGGGTAAGTAAACAAGGTATCGCTGGTTGGTATTTCAAAGTGGTACGTGATGGCATGGTTAGCGCTGATTTGCCAGTTTACTTGATAGAACGCCCTTATCCGTTTGCCACGTTAGAGAGGCTGTGGCAACTGGCCAATTCAAAAGAAAAATACGATGCCGAGGTGATTGAGCCGTGGCTGTCGATTGAGTGCTTGGAAGAGAGTTGGAAAAAAGTGTTGGCGAAGAAGATTCGCAAGGATTAAAAAAGCTTTCAAAGATATCTCGAATTCATCTATCTATTATCAATAAAAAAATAAAGGCAAGTATAGTCAATCCTATATAAATCAGATACGGCGTCAGGCTCGCTTAGTCTACTATTTGTAGTACTTTCGCTCGCCTTCCTTATATCCAAATTATATTGAAACGACTATATCAAAGCTCACCTTTATTCACACAGAGCATTTCATGGTAAAAAACATCTTCTTAGCATTTGGCTTAACATTACCCTTAATTGGCTGCGTGACCACGACCTCTCCAGTAGCGACCACCAAAAGCTACATCGTGGACAGTAAAACCTACCAAGCCACTGGCAAAAGCGAGCGCATCAAAACCATCGTCCTGCACTATACGGTGTCAGACAACGACAGATCGATCAAAACACTGACCACAGGCAAAGTCAGCGCCCACTATTTATTGTTAGATAATGACGATGATAAAATCTATAATCTAGTCCCAGAAAACGAGCGGGCTTGGCATGCAGGTGATGGCGGCTTTGCAGGACGGACGATATTGAACGATACCTCTATTGGCATAGAAATCGTCAATGCAGGGATTGCGCCTAAGTATCAAAATGCATTAAAAGACGGTAAGTTGGCGTATCATCCTTATGAGCATTATGTCGCCTTTAATGAGTGGCAGATTAAAAAGGTCGCGGAGTTGGTGCAAGATATCACGGCGAGATATGACATTTCACCAAAGAATATCATCGGTCATTCTGATATGGCACCCTCGCGCAAAATAGACCCCGGTGCAAAGTTTCCTTGGGAGCAACTGTATAAGCAATATGGCATCGGTGCTTGGTATGATGACGCTGATAAGCTTGCTTTTATGGATACAGACACATTTGCAGCGGCCACGATACCTGAGCTTAAGCAGCAATTTCGAGACTATGGCTATCAGATTAACAGTAGCGACGAGTGGGACAAAGCCAGTCGCGATGTCGTCTATGCGTTTCAACTGCACTTTAGACCCCGTAACCCAACAGGAACGGTAGACTTAGAGACTTATGCTATTTTAAAGGCATTGAATAAGAAGTATGCTGATACCAATGATTTTTATTAGGGCATGTCCTCATTTTAAAAATGGTAATAAAAATGAGATAAATTTCCGTCAAACGAGGAAAATAGCGTAGATAATATCAGGATATTAACCAGCTATTTGACGATGTATGGCAAGATTTAGCCATTTTTAGCCCATTTAGAGGATACTCAATTGAATTGAGGACACGCCCTAATTATGTCATCAATAATAAACGAGCTGTACAAGGAATTTTATGAGCACATTGTTTAGCGTAAATTTGAATAAATTGGCTTTAATCCGTAACTCGCGCGGTACTGATTACCCTAACTTGTTGACCTTTGTGAAAAAGCTGATTGACCTAGGGGTTAAAGGCTTTACCGTACACCCGAGACCCGATGAGCGTCATATCAGATACCAAGATGTCTATGATATCAGTGCATTCTTAAAGGACTACCCAGAGATTGAGTTCAATATCGAGGGCAATCCAAACGAGCAGTTCTTAAAGATTATCCGTGAGGTAAAACCGCATCAATGCACGCTCGTGCCAGACAGTGACGATCAACTGACCTCCGATCATGGCTTTGATATCATCACTCATCATGAGTTTTTATCAACGTTGAGTAAAGAGCTGCAAGCCTTTGGTACGCGCTGTGCGGTATTTATCGACCCTGATATCGAGCAAATCAAAGCGGTCATCGAGAGTGACGTACAGACGATCGAGATGTATACCGAAGAATGGGCGCGCGCCTACAGTAATGGTAAGAGCGATGACAAGTTTGATTTCGATGAGGTCAAGCAACGCTTTAGCGACTGTATTAATCTAGCCAATCAAAACGGTATCCGCGTCAATGCGGGTCATGATTTGAATTTGGATAATTTGGCTGATCTGCTTGCGCTTAGTGATATCGCTGAAGTGTCGATTGGTCATGCATTTACGATTGAATCATTGGAGCAAGGCATGGAGAATGTCGTGCGTCAGTATTTAGCAATTTGTGGTTAGTTCATACTAGGGCGTGTCTTCAATTCACTCGATAGTCATCTCAATGGGCTAAAAATGGCTAAATCTTGCCAAACATCGTCAAATAGCTGGTTAATATCCTAATATTATCTGCGCTATTTTTCTTGTTTGACGGCAATTTATCTCATTTTTATCACCATTTTTGAAATGAAGACACGCCCTAATAAGCAAATAGTTTGGTTCTATCAGTAGTCTTAATATCTACATTATCAGCGCAAACGCTAATAATATTAAAAAAGGAATCTTTATGTATCAAGACTTTCAGAAACACCTACAACAAGAAATCAATGATATACGCGCGGCAGGACTGTATAAAACTGAGCGCGTGATCACCTCTCCGCAAGATGCGCTCATCAAGATCACTGATGGCCGTGAGGTGCTTAACTTCTGTGCCAACAACTACCTTGGTTTGTCTGACCACCCTGAAATTAAAAAGGCGGCTATCGGAGCTATTGAAAACTCAGGTTATGGCATGTCATCAGTGCGGTTTATTTGTGGTACGCAAGATTTGCATAAGCAATTAGAAGCGGCGATTTCTAAGTTTTTTAATACCGAAGATACGATTCTTTATGCGGCTTGTTTCGATGCCAATGGCGGTGCATTTGAGCCACTGCTGACTGCTGAGGATGCCATTATTTCTGATTCGTTAAATCATGCCTCAATCATCGACGGTGTGCGCCTGTGTAAAGCAGCACGTTATCGCTATGCCCATGCAGATATGCAGGATTTGGAGACGCAATTACAAGCGGCGCAAGCACAGCGTTTTCGTTTGATTGTCACCGATGGTGTGTTTTCGATGGATGGTAACGTGGCGCCGATGGATGAGATCTATGCGTTGGCACAAAAATATGATGCCATGGTGATGATTGATGAGTCGCATTCAGCAGGCGTGGTCGGTCACACTGGTGGCGGCGTGACTGAATTGTTTGATCTACGTGGTGACATTGAGCTGATCACTGGTACTTTGGGCAAGGCCTTTGGCGGTGCTATTGGCGGCTTTACCACAGGTAAAAAAGAAATCGTTGAGATGTTGCGTCAGCGCTCACGCCCGTATCTGTTTTCAAACTCCATTCCTCCTATGGTGGCAGCGGCTGGGGTAAAAGCATTTGAGATGCTGTCGCAAGACAACACTCTACAAGATAAACTGCATGAAAATACCGCCTATTTTGTGAAGAAAATGCAAGATGCAGGCTTCGATATCAAGCCTACCGAATCGGCAATTTGTGCGGTCATGCTTTATGACGCCAATGTCTCGCAACAAATGGCAGACGCACTGCTTGAAGAAGGCATTTATGTGATTGGTTTCTTCTATCCTGTCGTGCCCAAAGACGAGGCTCGAATTCGTGTCCAGCTCTCTGCCGCCCATACTCGCGAGCAGCTCGACCAGTGTATCACTGCCTTTATCAAAGTCGCCAAGCAAATGAAAGTGATTGATTAAGCGTCGTTCGGTATTTGTTCGGTATTCACTCGCTAGATTCAACCATTAAGTACAACACCGTTAAATAAGAGAAAAGTATGAAAGCACTGGTTAAAGCCCATGCCAAAAAAGGCATCTGGATGCAAGACATGCCAGAACCTACTGTTGGCATCAATGACGTTAAAATTAAAATTAAAAAAACCGCCATTTGTGGTACAGATTTACACATTTATAAGTGGGATGAGTGGTCAGAACGAACCATCAAAACGCCGATGATCATCGGACACGAATACGTCGGTATCATTAGCGAAATAGGCGATGGTGTGAAGCACTTTGAAGTGGGCGACCGAGTCACTGGCGAAGGACATATCGCTTGCGGGCATTGCCGTAACTGCCGCCGTGGCAAGCTGCATGTGTGCGAAAACACCATCGGCGTGGGCGTCGACCGCGATGGCGCGTTTGCCGAATATTTGGTGATACCTGCCGATAATGTCATCAAGCTTGATGAGCGTATCAGCGATGAGATGGCAGCCATCATGGATCCCTTCGGCAATGCCACGCATACTGCCCTTTCATTTCCTGTCCTTGGTGAAGATGTGCTAATCACTGGTGCGGGACTGATTGGTTCTATGGCGACAGCGATTTGCCGCTTCGCAGGGGCGCGTAATATTGTGGTCAGTGATATCAGTGATTATCGCCTAGCGCTTGCCAAAAAAATGGGTGCGACCATGACCATCAACCCAGCCAAAGGTGAAACCATTGAAGGCGCCATTGCTGAGTTAAAAATGCACGGCTTTGATATTGGGCTTGAGATGTCAGGCTCGCCTCAGGCTTTTGATTCGATGATTAGTAACATGTATAACGGCTCTAAAATCTCTCTATTAGGCATTTTACCTAACACTACCACGGTGGATTGGAGCAAGATTATTTTTAAGGCGTTAACCCTAAAAGGTATTTATGGGCGCGAGATGTGGGAGACGTGGTATCAGATGGAGCAAATGCTGATTAGCGGTATTGATCTATCGCCCATCATTACCCATCGCATGCACATCGATGACTTTCAAGAAGGCTTTGATATCATGGAAAGTGGACAATGCGGTAAGGTGATTTTAAGCTGGGATTGATAACGTGGTGAGTCAGTAGTTGAGGAGTCGTGGTTAGGGTTTACATTATCACGACTAATAAAACGGCACTGAGTTCAGTGCCGTTTTTTATATGGTAAAAATTATACGAGGGATAAACTATGGGCGATTCTGAAGCTGAAAAACTTGAAAGGTATTTGGAAGAAAAAGCCAAACAAGATCAGGAAAAAGAGCATGTATCTGAGCCGCTCTCTGCTTATGATGCTTGTGTGCTAAAGGAAAGTGCTAAGATTCATGAATTGATAGCGGAGGCTCAGAGAATTATTGAAAAGTAAATCTGTGGAATATAAAACTGAAATATAAGAGGTGGGCTTTTTAGCTCACCTTTTTTGTGTATATAGATTGAGAACCAAACTAAAGCCCTCATTTAAATTGGTAGTAACGGACTATTGACTCACAAATATCTAAGGACTCAAATTGAAAGTATCCGCATCCAATATAATTAGCTGGGTAGAAAACAATAATAAAATAGCGCAGCAAGAGCTACCTCAAATAATAAGGCGGCTCTGCTTTCATGCAAAAGATACAAAGGCAATCTCGTTCCCTGCTGGTGACTCTACTTTTATGCCATCATGGGACGGAACTCTTGAATCAACTGACGGGAATGCATGGATTCCTGCTGGGAAATCCGTTTGGGAGATAGGTACAGATAGTTCAATAGGTAGTAAAGCTAATAGTGATTTTGGGAAAAGAACAGAAGACGCTTCAGAAGAGTTTAAAGCTGAAAATACTTATATCTTTATTACTCCCCGACGTTGGAAGAATAAAGAAAGATGGATTACTGACAATAAAAATACAGAAGGCTGGAAAGAAGTTAGAGCATATGATGCTACTGATTTAGAGGAGTGGATTGATAGTCAGCCTTCAAATGCAGTCTATATTGCAGAGGTTCTAGGGATTGGTGGCTACGGCATTAAAAGTGCTGAAGTTTATTTCAATGATTGGGCGCATCAATGTAAACCAGCTATAACTAAAGAAGCGCTAACATTAGGAAGAGAAAGCTCTTTCGAATCATTGGATAAAGAATTTACTAACAATTTTATTAAGGACAATTATTCAGTTATTAGTGTGTACTCTGACAGTATTGAAGAGTCTGTGATAAGTGCTATCGTTACCGTAATTAATAATAACAAGCTTCTCTTAAACTCTCTAGTAATTACTAATGAACAAGGTTGGCAATACGTTCAAAATAATCCAGAAGTTAAAATCATAATCTGTGCGTCACCTGAAATTGCTAAACAACCTAGTGTTAGAAACGACTTAACACTAATATCACCTCAATCATTAGGCAACAAACCTGCTGATGAGAAAAATATTATTCTAGAAAGAGCCAGTTACTCAGAGTTTGAGAAAGCTTTAGTAGCTTTAGGAGAAGAAGAAAGCGATGCAAAACGCTTATCACATCAAGCAGGTAGGTCATGGTCAGTTTACCGAAGACTTAAAGCTATCAATCCAGCTATCTCCAAACCTGACTGGTCAGACGGAAATTCTCTAGCTCTTAGTTTATTATCCCTGATTGGTTCATGGGACGGAAACAATGCAAATGATAAGGCTTTTGTGTCTTCTATTGCACAAACTGAATATCAAAATATTGAATCGGAGCTTTTGAAGTTAGCTTCTATTGATGATACGCCTGTAATGAAAATTGAGCAGGTATGGAAGATCAAATCCCCTGTAGAGGCATTACCTTTTGTTAGTAGTTCCATTAGCAGTGAGTTAGTCCAACACTACTTTGATAGTTTGCTTGAATTATTTTTAACAAAGCATCCAAAGTTTGAACTAGATATCAATCAACGCTATATGGCTAAAGTCATTGGTAAACAATTCCCTTATTCAGAAGTATTGCTTGAAGGTATTACTAACTCATTGGTTAAGCTCGCTGTCATAGGTGATAGATTCGTCAAGCTAACAGCTACTAATTTTCAATTTGAAATCAATCAACTGATAAAAGAAATATTATCAAACAATAGTAGAGAAAACTGGTTGACACTAGAGCCGTACTTTAGAAGCTTTGCAGAAGCTAGTCCAGAAGAATTCTTGGGTTCGATAGAAAAAGACCTTCAAAGAGACACTCCTTTAATTCAAACTTTATTTACAGAGAGTAGTAGTGACGTCATGACTGGTCGACGTTATTTCAATAACCTATTATGGGCATTCGAAGTTTTAGCTTGGAATCCTCGATACATTACTCGTGCCTGCAAAATTTTAATTGTGTTAGATAAATTTATAGTTCCTTCAAACTGGTCTAATAGTCCATTTAACACTCTTTATTCCTTCTTTAGACCATGGTTTCCACAGACCAATACAACTGTAGAACAACGTATAACACTGCTAGAACGAATCATAACGCTTGACGAAGAAACTGCTTTCAAAATATTTTTAAGACAAATAGATTTGAGGGGTGATCATGCATATTCAAATGCTCAGCCAGTTTGGCGAGATGATAATGCTGGTCATATTGTATTAGAAGCTGATATGCATAAAGGCATAGAATATGCGAATGACAGCATAATAAAATTAGCAAATCTTAATTCGGATAGAATTTTACAAATTCTTGAGTTATATATATTTGATAGTTTAGACTTATGGCAAAAAGTACTTAACTTGCTTTATGATTTGGCTAAATCATATATAGAAGACGATGTTCGTATACGCTTTCAAAGTAAATTAAGACAATTTAAAAATCATCACCCAAGAACCTCTTTGAATTCTGAGGATCTAACACGTCAGCTGGATTATTATATTGAAATTTTTAAACCCGAATCTATTGTTAATGAGTATTTATGGCTATTTACTAATCAAGCTGATAGCTGCTTTAAAGGAGCTTCTAATGATTACGATTACAAAGAGCGCCAAGAGATAGGCGATAAAAAAAGAATTGAAGCTATCATAGTAATCTATGAAAAATATGGAAAAGAAGTAATATTTAAACTACTAGCTAAATCAAATAATAAAAGACTCTGCTCAGTTGCAATCATTCAATCCAAAATTTTAGAGCCCAAAAATATCATAGATTTGTTAGTACAGAATATCGATTTATATGATCTTGATATCCTAGATAGTATTGTATGGTCTGAAGGCAACTCAAAAGTTATCACAAACTTTAAATTAATCATGGATGAATCAAATATATCTTCTATATTGAATAATGAAGATAAAGTTAGTTTGCTTTTGAACTTACCGTTTAATAAAAACGTATGGGATACAGCAAAGCTATATAACCTTGAAGATGAATACTGGGACAGGTTTAATGGTTATTTAGCTTGGATAGGCGATGTACAGGACAAAGAATACTGTATCGGGAAGCTTATAGAAAGACAACGTCCAGTGGCTTTATTAAATGCTATTAGCTTAAAGTTTACAGTCTTACCAGTCGAGCAGCTTCTACAAATTTTAGAGCTTTTTATTAACAACCCTGAAGATCAGTATAAAAATTTCGACAGTCATATAATTAAAGAGATGATTGAATATCTTGAAGAGCAAAGTGGTTTTGACGAGTCAAGATTGGTATATATAGAATATCAGCTGTTTTCATTACTTGGGTACGATGAAGCGATCAGGCTAAAAACTCTTTATAGAAATATAATGAATGACCCAAATTTCTTTATACAATTACTTCAGTCATTTTACTTAAAAAATGATGATGCACCTAAACAAGAAAAACCTACAACTCTGCACAACTACAAAATACTTGATGAGTGTGAGTTTTTACCAAGTATTAATAAAGATATGGAACTTAATGAACCTGATTTTAGAGCTTTTGTTAAAGAAGTTAGAGTGCGAAGCGAAGCTCTTGGTATTTTAGAAGCTTGCGATAGAGTACTTGGTCGAATATTATCTCACTCTCCACATGAAGACGATGAAAAAAGTATATTGACGATGGTGGCAGATGTTTTAGATTTGTTTGACGCTGAAGATTTGAGACGAGGGTTCTATTCAGGTACTATCAACCAAAGAGGTGCTCACTGGAGGGACAAAGGTGGAAAACAAGAAAGGGCTTTAGCAGACAAGTACAGACAGTATGCTAAACCGTGGATTATTTCACATCCTTATGTAGCTGAAATGTTTGAGAATATGGCACGTTCGTATGAAGATACAGCTAAATACTGGGACAACCACGATAAGCTGATGTCTGAAAATCTTCGTTAGCTACAAATAGTGGCCTTGAGACGCGTTTTAGCCCCGACTGTAGCGGTATCCTGCTGGTTTGGGCAAGTTGCGATGGCTAGGTTTTGGGGTGTCGACGCGAAGCAAGCGACGATCCAAACCGTAGACAGCGCCGCGCCCAGACTGGCAGATACAAGCGTAAGGCGGGAAATAGCTCCCCTACTCTTAAAAACACCCAAATCCCAAACACAAAAAAGGTGAGCTTTGAGCCCACCTTTTTATTTTAAAAAACCGCTATCTAAAACTATCAGCAATTGCTAGAGGTTTGAGTAGCGAGGAAAACATGCGCAAGCACTACATGTCGTAGGCTCAGCAAGTTTGACGAAGCTAATCAAGCATCTAGGTTTGCGACTAGCGCAACCAAGCACGAGCGTTACGGAACATACGCATCCACGCGCCGTCTTCATCCCACTCTTCTGGTTTCCAGCTGTGGTTATAGGCTTTTAGGTTACGCTCAGGATGTGGCATCATAATCGTCACACGACCATCAGTGCTACACAGACCCGTGACACCGCCGACCGAACCGTTTGGATTGAGCGGATACGTCTCAGTTGGATGACCTTGGCTATCGACATAACGCATCGCAAGCTGACCGTGTTTGGCCATACCGTCAATCTCTGTGTTGTCTAGTGTGGCATAGCCTTCACCATGCGCCACAGCGATAGGCAAGATGCTGTCTTGCATGCCTTTGAACAGGATAGACTTGGTACGCTCGATTTTTACATTGACCGTACGCGCTTCAAAGCGAGCTGACTCGTTAGCGATGAAGCGTGGGAAGTTATCTGCACCTGGGATGAGGTCTTTTAACTGAGCCATCATCTGACAACCGTTACAGACACCTAGTGAGAAGGTCTCAGGACGGGCAAAGAAGCGGACAAACTGCATGCGTAGTTCGTCATGGAACAAGATAGAGTTTGCCCAGCCAGAGCCTGCGCCCAATACATCACCATAACTAAAGCCACCACAAGCGACTAAGCCATCGAAGTCACGTAGATTGATACGACCACTGAGTAGATCGCTCATGTGTACATCGACCGCTTCAAAGCCAGCTTGGGTAAAGCCTGCTGCCATCTCTGTCTGACCGTTGACGCCTTGCTCACGCAAGATAGCAACTCTTGGTTTGCTATTATCAGAATCAGCGCGACTATTTAAGTACGGCTCTTCAACTTTTTGATTCAAATCAAAGTTCGGCGCAGCGATTAGGCCTTGATGGCTTGCATCAGCGATTAAGTCATACTCTTGCTGTACACAGGCTGGGTTATCACGGCGACGGGCGATTTGATAGCTGACCTGAGTCCACGCTTGCTGTAATTCGGTACGGCTAAAGCTAAGAGTATCATCACCCATGAGCGTTGGCGTTTGGATAAGCAGACTGTCTTCTTCCGAGCTTTGACCCACGAGGCTGAGCATATCAGCAACGTTAAACTCTTCTGCCAATTGCATTAGAGCCGCGACGTTTTCTGGTAATACTTGGATGACTGCACCCAGCTCTTCACTGAACAGCTGACCGAGTAAGTTATCATCCGTCAATGACAGCTTGATACCTTGACGGCTGGTGAACTGCATCTCAGCGATAGTTGCCAAGAGACCACCATCACCGATATCGTGATAGGCGCTGATGACGCCTTGTGCGTTACCCGCTTGGATAAAGTTAAAGAAATCGACCAAGTCGCTTGGCTGTGCCAAATCTGGGCAATCGTTACCCAATTGGCTCAGCGTTTGCGCAAGGATTGAACCGCCTAGACGCAGCTTGCCTTTAGACAAATCAATACGGTAGAACGCGCTGTCGCCATTGATTAGCTCCGGGGTTAGCGTTTTTGCCACATCAACCACAGGAGCAAAGGCAGTAATCACCAAACTCATTGGTGATACGACTGATTTATCCGCCTCACCTGCTTCACTACTGTCAGTCCAGTTAGCACGCATCGATAGCGAGTCTTTACCGACTGGAATAGCGATACCCAATGCTGGGCACAGCTCTTCACCGACTGTATATACCGCGTCAAATAATGCTGCGTCTTCCGCATCATCGCCACATGCTGCCATCCAGTTCGCTGACATCGTGATATCAGACAACTGAGCAATGCACGCACCAGCGATGTTAGTAATCGCTTCACCAATGGCTAGTCGTGCTGACGCTTGTGGGCTGATTAGCGCAACTGGTGTACGCTCACCGATACTCATGGCTTCACCGCTCATCACCTGACCATCTAACGCCACTAAGCCTGACGCTGTCACTGCACAATCAGATACGGGCACTTGATAGCGACCCACATACTGATCACGCACGACCATACCCGTGATAGAACGGTCACCAATACTGATCAAGAATGATTTGCTAGCGACCGTTGGATGACGCAACACGTCTTTGATAGACTCAGCTAAATTGACATCGCCAAGCTCTAATGCAGGTAAGCTGCTGTCATGACGCTCAAAGCTACGCTTCATCTTCGGCGTGCCACCGAGCAATACTTGCATCGGCATATCAACTGGCTGCTCATCCAATAACGTATCGTCAACGACCAGCTGACGGACATCGGTGGCTGTTCCCAAGATAGCATACGGGCAACGCTCACGTGCGCAGATGGCATCGAATTGGGCTTCGCTTTCTGGGTGAATCGCAAGGACATAACGCTCTTGCGCTTCGTTTGACCAGATGGCCATTGGTGACATGCCGGCTTCTAATGATGGAACTTTACGCAGATTTAGTATCGCACCCATCTCGTGGTCATTGACCAGCTCTGGCATCGCATTAGAGATACCGCCCGCGCCCACATCATGCAATGACACGATAGGGTTGCCGTCTTTGCCATTATTACTCACATCGACATCACTACCCGCTAGTGCCCAGCAGCGATCTAAAACTTCTTGGCAACGACGCTCCATCTCAGCGTTATCACGCTGCACAGAAGCAAAATCCAAACCTTCATCAAGGTCACCACTATCAACCGAAGATGCTGCACCACCGCCTAGACCAATCTGCATCGCAGGGCCACCAAGGACGATTAATAAATCACCTTGCTGAATGGTGTTTTTTTCAATGAGGTTGCGCTTGATATTGCCGTAACCACCTGCCAGCATGATTGGCTTATGATAGCCGCGCATCTCGCTGCCGTCTTTTGCCGCTGAGGTATCAAGCTGAAAGCTACGGAAATAACCACACAGATTTGGACGACCAAATTCATTTGAGAAGTTGGCTGAACCGAGAGGCGCTTCGGTCATGATCTCAAGACTGGTTGCCATACGATCTGGCGTACCGTAATCCTGAGTACTCAACTGACCTGATTGCTCCCATTTTTCAGCGAGCTCTGGGATATGCAAGTGTGATACATGAAAGCCTGTTAGACCTGCTTTTGGCTTACCGCCACGACCAGTCGCGCCTTCATCACGAATCTCACCGCCCGCACCTGTCGCCGCACCCGAATAAGGGGCAATCGCGGTTGGATGATTATGGGTTTCGACCTTCATTAAAATATCGATTTCTTCTTGATGAAAGCCATAAGGATGAATTGAATTGGCATCCATCGCGTCAGTCGGGATAGGATAAAAACGTATGCCGTTAGAACCTGCCATTACCGCGGCATTGTCTTTATACGCTGACAAGATACCTTGTGGATTGGCTTTATAAGTGTTCTTAATCATTTGGAACAGTGACTTTGGCTGTACTTCGCCATCGACTGTCCATTCAGCGTTAAAAATCTTATGACGGCAATGCTCTGAGTTTGCCTGTGCAAACATCATCAGCTCAACGTCCGTTGGGTTGCGTTTCAACTCATTGACATAAGCATTGATCAAATAATCAATATCTTCGACAGATAGCGCAAAACCAAACTCTGTGTTGGCTGCTTCTAGTGCCGTACGACCTTGTCCAATAACATCGATATGATTCAGTGATGCTGGCGCTTGATCGTCGAACAATTTACTGACATCGCTCAAGTCATAGACCAAGCTCTGCGTCATACGGTCAAACAACACCTGCTCAGCGGCAGTAGACAGCTTTTCACTGATCTTGCTATCGATGGTCAGCGTATAGACAACGACACGCTCGACGCGATTGATCGCAATTTCACAGTTATTAAAAATATCGGTAGCTTTACTTGCCCATGGCGATATAGTGCCAAAACGTGGACCTACGATGACTTGTAATTGATTGCTTTTTGGGGCTTCAAGGACAGTGCTACTGTCGACAGCAAGTAAGTCTAGCGCTTTTTTATGCTCATCACCTTCTAGTTCTCGTGATAACACATACACTTGCTGGGTATGGATTTGGCTGACATTTAGCTCGGTTTTTTGCTGGAACTGACTGATGAGTTGCTGCGTCTGAAAATCGGTAAGAAACGGTTGTCCGGCGATGGTCATCATAAAGGCATAATCCGTAAGATCAAGGCATCTCTGCCATGCAAAGTAAATGGTCTGGGTATTATAACAAGAAGCCCTGTAATAAGCAGGTCAAAACCAAGATAAATTGCTGATGCTTGCTATTCAATAATAGTGAGATCTTTGCCATCGTTGAAACCCTTGTTACTTTTACAACAGGCTACTTTCACAACAGAAACTTAACAGCGATGTCGTCACAATTTTTACCTAAAGCTTATAGTCCTTACAAACCCTCACATCGCCTTACGGGCAACCTATATAAACACAAGGTCACAACTAGGTATTCTAGTTTCAGTTGTTAAGGCGATGATCGTTTTTCTCAATTCATCTTGTTTTCAATACTTGGAAAACACTTAGCCTGAATAAAAACTACTATAAACAATCAACTATTTAATCACTACAATTCAATCAAAATAAAGAAAGGGAAATTTACTATGAGTAGACAAGACCATATCAATAAAGTGCAAGAATTGGTAAAAGACATCAAGTTTGCCATGATGACAACTCGCACTCACGAAGGCCATTTGCATGCCTGCCCAATGACAACGAGCGAGACGAGCATCGGTGCAAAAGAGATTTGGTTCATCGGTGACAAGAGTACCGAAACCGTGAGTGACATTGAGAAAGATCCGCAAGTAAACTTGGCTTATGTCAGTCAAGATGCCAAAAACTATGTCTCAATTAATGGTAAAGCGGAACTGGTTGAAGACCATGAGAAATTAGACGAGCTATGGTCGCCGATCTACAATGCTTTTTATGAGCAAGGTAAAGAAGATCCAAATGTACAGCTGATTAAAGTCGTACCACACGGTGCTGAATATTGGCTCAGTGGTAGCTCGGTCGTCAATATGTTTAAGATGACTACTGCTGCCGTAATGGACGGCAAAAAAGCGACCAATCTGGGCGAAAATAACTCAGTAACGTTATAAGTTATCTAAACCAGAAATAGCAAAATTAAAAACGCCAGTGGCTAATGCGACTGGCGTTTCTTTATGCGTTATCTATTTTCTATCGATAGGCATTACTGCGGTGGTTTCGCATAACCATTGTCTGCTGGATACGCTTGCGGTTGCTTAGATTTAGGTCTAGTAGGATCATATAAGCCATAGATGACTGTACCTATTACACCTGTGTTATTGATAGAGCCTGAGCTGGTATTAGCGGCATAAGCACTCTCTGGCTTGCTAAATATAAACGAAGCTACTGAGCTTTGGCTCTTACGGAAACCTTCAATCACCAAATTATCATGTGGATTTAGCACATATCCACTGTCATAGCGACTGGCAGCGCTGCCATTGAGGACATTGATTCCATCGACACTAGCGACGATTTCATAAGTGTTGTCGCTGTTATTATGATACACCAAACGGTAGGACTGACCCGCTTGACCTTGGACATAGTAATTACCCGAATCTCGATAGATCGATAACGTATCTGTGTCGGTTTCCATCGAAAAATCCACCTTGCCCGCCAGTAGCGATATGCTATTAACCGCACGTCCATTATAGGCTTTGTCTGCATAACGGACTTGCATCTGCTCGATAGGCTCACTGCTCGTACGGCGCAGATCAACAGTCGTCACTTTTGAGTCGACGTCATCACCCCACTTTGTGCCCAAACGCTCCGATTCTGCCGCGTCCTGAGTGGAACGTTCTGCAGTAGCGTCTGTTTGAATAGATTTTTCTCGCTGAATGGTTGAGGTGGACTCTTCCTGCATGTTTGAGCCAGAAGAACACCCCGTTAATAATGCCAACAATAATACGGCAGCGCCCGACTGTGTCTGATGTAATGTCATGCTTATTTCCTTATTTGAATGCCGTTTCATGATAGCTCGATCAATTTTCTTGTATTTTGTTCACTAATTTTGAGTATATATCAACCATACAAACAATGTCTAAGGCAAATAGGCAACATCAGCCATATTTCAAACAGACCCTAAAAAACGCCAGCGGCTAATGCGACTGGCGTTTTCTATTTAAATTTTATCATTTTTACGTTAAGGCTTTATACCTAACCACTTTGCTTTAAATACGGCCAAGCCGCCTTGAGATAAATCATCATCGACCATAGCGTCAAAATAACAGCAGCAACCATGAGCACATAACCGATCGTTTCGAGCGATTCCCAATTGAGCAATAACACCGTGATGGCAACCATCTGAAACGTCGTTTTTAGCTTGCCGACATACGACACCGCCACACTGGTACTTTTGCCCAGCTCTGCCATCCATTCGCGCAGCGCTGACACCGCAATCTCACGCGAGATAATCACAATCGCGGCGATTGCCATAATAATATTGGGATGCCATTGCACCAAGATAATAAGCGCCGCCGCCACCATTAACTTATCAGCGACAGGGTCTAAAAAACGACCAAAGGCTGACATAACATTAAGCTTACGGGCAAAATATCCATCAAGCCAATCAGTAATCGCTGCAATAATAAAAACGCTAGTCAAAAGTAAATGGCGTAACAAGCTATCACTAAATTCGCTCATGCCGACCCGCGCAATCACATTGTCTGAGATGGCAGGCATGCCAATCCCCATAGCAGGTGGCCAATAAGCAATCGCGACAAATAGCGGAATCATTAAAATCCGCGCGATAGTAAGGTTATTAGGCAAGTTAAAAATACTCTTGGTATTTTGCGGCTCCTGCGTATGCAAATGCGTATTCTCAGTCATGGCAAACCCAGTTTTATATAAACATATTAATGGTAGATAGCTTAGCATTTTTCACGCAGGTCGTCATGCCATCTCTTTAGCTATTCAGTTATCGATATGATGTCGGTTGAATTTAAAAGTAGTACAAGA
Organism: Psychrobacter sp. NC44; assembly: GCF_904846655.1. Taxonomy (NCBI): domain Bacteria; kingdom Pseudomonadati; phylum Pseudomonadota; class Gammaproteobacteria; order Moraxellales; family Moraxellaceae; genus Psychrobacter; species Psychrobacter sp. NC44. The sequence goes on from NZ_CAJHBN010000003.1 coordinate 304,163, forward strand.
CAACCGAGTGTAGATGTATCTTTAATACTTCAAGCGAGGTTAACGCAGTAATATTTTTATAGTGGAATGACTATACTATTAAGACTAATCAATCTTTCATATATAACTACAAAACTCTGCTACGCATTTTTCAATGTTAGATATGACACGACTAAAAGACTCATCTATTGGAGATGAAATACGACGTTAATTTTCTCTCTCATAAGCTCTAAACGTAATGTCATGTAACCAAAATAGCCAAACCGCTGTCAATTGCGCTATGATAGCGATTCTGATAAAAACACTTGTACACTTAAATATGTAAGTAAATATATGCAGTTATTGAATTAAGCACCACCACCCTAATATTAGTTAATATAGCAAAACTCATAATAACAATAGGTCACAACCACTGCCTCTGTAGTTCCTTTACACGATCAGTTTTCCTCGGCCCACAGTTCCTCCTCTGTGGGCTCTTTTTTTGTCTATAATTTGTGCTTGGTTAAAGGTTTTTGTCATATACAAGTATGACTATCTGCAGAAATCTGTATCCCTTGATCACTAATCTCAAAAAACGGCATGTTAATTTTAATGGAAAACCCACCATAAGGTGGGCTTTTTATAATACAAATGATAAAGCTGTAAGGGCTTAATAAAACAAATAAAAATATTTAGAGCTTTACATCACTCAGTGTCATCGCCGTTATTTTAATTGGCACAGCGAATAGCCACGCAGTACCAGCAGTACAATAGAATCTGTTGTTATGATAAGACACGATTTGGGCAGTAAAATCGTTTGAATCTTGATCACACATAGCTTCTTCATCACTATTATCATCTACCGCACACCATATCTCATGGCAGCCATGCTCAAGCATTACACGAGTCAGCTCACTTCCTCTAAGCACTATATTCACCTCTAACTTCGTACTATTTTGTATATTATGTTATACGAATATAACTGTTTATTAGCAATTTGGGTAGCTTTATTTTCAATTAAAGTATTACAAATTAATACACAAATTTTCAGTTATAAGCGACTATAGATTTATATCATCATAAAAAAGTTCTACTTTTTTTACTGGTATGGCGCATTGCCATTCAATGCCTTCTTTACAGGAGAATTTATCGTTATCAAAAGAAATAATGTGCCTTAGCGAATCATATTCAGTGCTATCGATACTAGCCATCGCCTGCTCGTCGCTCTCATTACTGACCGCACATAAAACCTGCTTATTCCCTCGTGCTAGCATGGCACAAGTCAGCACACTACCTCTCAATCTGGTACTCATAAACTATCCTTTATTGTCAACAATTTATAGATTTCTTGCTATATCATATAGATATAGAGATACTATATAGTATATATTTATAGTCTCTTTAGTATTTAAGTGTATATGCACGTTAACTCGTCGCATCCATCGCTTAGTGTTTTTTAACTTTAAAGGGCTCTGAAAATTGTAAAATCAAAAAGCCAACGACCGATAATATAATGGCAATCTCATAACGACCGTAAGCCACCGAAATACCAATGGCACCCGTATTCCATAAGCTCGCTGCTGTGGCAGTGCCTTTTGAGCCTTTTTCATTTTTAAAAATCGCCCCACCACCGATAAATCCCATACCTGTGATGATGGCATACATGATTCTCGCTTCACCAGTAGCATCATAAATATCCATACCAACCAACATGAACGCGCATGACGCAATGGTTACCAGTGGAAACGTTCTTAACCCCGCGCCGTTGTCTTTCATCTCACGATTAAGGGCAATCGGTAATGACAATATAAAGGCGATACCCAACTGGAAAAAATGATAGCCCATCAGCTCTAAATCTATATCGAATCCAAACATCGTTATCACCTTTTCATATTAAGAAAACACCCTTAAAGTCCAGTTTCGGATAGCGTCAGTCGCTAAGTAAACTTTGGCCGTTACTTTGCTTTGTTGATTGCCTCAACCGTCTGTTGTGCCATTTGATAGCAACTTTCGATATTGCCTTGTCCGCACCAATCACCACTGACAATCCATTGGTGAGACTTGTCTATCAAGATGCCTAATGCTTCTTTATCACTATCAGTGACAGTGGCGGCATAACGCCAACGATGGCAATCTATTTGGCTAGGAGCATGGTCATCATTCCAATTCAATGCTTGCTTGGCAGCTATTAATAACTGCGTTTTGATCGTCTCCATATCGTCATCGACATGCTGCTCTGACCAGTCGTTGCGCGCATGAATAGTGACACTGGGTAGCAGGTCATCGCGAGCAGGTTTTTGGTGTTCGATAAATATTCTATCGAGTATAGAGTGATTGAGATAAGCCACATCCCAGTGTGGCGCTGCTTGAGCGCTTAACATTTTTGGTAATGTATCAAAATTATCCCACCCCAGCATCAGCGTATAGCACGCCAGCATTTTTGGCTTAGAAATCTTGGCTTGCTCAGCAAAGCCGCTCTCTGCCATTAACTCTATGGTCTGACCATTTGGCGCGGTACATATCACCCAGTCAAAGTGACCTAGACTCGCACCAGTCTCGTCAAATAGCTCAGTTTTTTTATCGTTTTGTGCCGCTAGAGAATTATCATATTGAGCCAATGGCGCAACGCGGGTTTTAAATTCTATGGTGCTGTACTGCAACTCATCAGCCAGTGTACGCCCCCAACTGGTCATTTTTGGCGTACTGATATAGCGGGCTTGCGTGGTGTTCCATTGCTCCTTACTCTGAATATCGGGCGCTTGGATATCAGGCGATTGAGTATCATGATTCGCTGGTGTTAAATCGATCACCTGCGCGCACCATGGCTGTAGCAATCCCGTCTCTAACCAAGGCGTAATGAATTGCTTAAAACTTGCCGTCTTAGCCGTAAAAAACTGCGCCCCAAATGCCCATTGCCAGTTTTTGCCAGTGTGGCTATCAGTACGATATCGAGTGGCTAAACGCCCTACGCTACGTGACTTTTCAAAGACAGTAATTTGCGGTAAGGGTGTTTGCTCACTATCTTGTGCTATGTTCTGAGCAAAGGCGCGCTCTAATAATGTAGCGGTAAACAGCCCAGTCAAACCACCACCAATGATAGCGATTTTTGGTGATTCTGTAGCGACAGCGGGCAAAGAGTGATTGGTCATAATGACAGCAGGCCTCATATAATGTTTGATAAAAAAGGGAGTGATAATAGTAGGAATGTTTTAGATAATATAGCTATCGTTAGATAAGATGGTTATAGAAAGTATTGAACCTTTAAAGTTTGTTGATATCAATATCGTCTGCGTAAAAAAGCCATGCTAGTTTTCATAACATGACTTTTCTGAACGCTAATCGTCTATTTATTGAACGTGCTTTTAGCAATATCTAATTATCGATACTTTAGCCTACTCTCCTCGCGCAGCTTTGACTACCTCAACCAGCTGATTAATCACCGAGCTATCCGCAAGAGTAGACAAATCACCCAAACCAACATATTGACCTGCTGCAAGGTTACGTAAAATACGGCGCATGATTTTGCCCGAGCGGGTTTTGGGTAGCGCTTCAACGATATGAATAGCATCCAAATTGGCAATCGGACCAATCTCAGCGCGAACATGTCGATTCAGCTCAGCCTTTAGCGCTTCTGTCTCTTTTTCACCCGATTTTAGAATAATAAAGGCACAAACGCCCATACCGCGAATCTCGTGCGGCATCCCGACAATGGCGGCCTCCGCTGTCGCAGGATGCGCGACCACGGCGCTCTCAATTTCTGCTGTTCCCAGACGATGCCCTGCGACGTTAAGCACATCATCGACGCGACCCGTGATCCAGTAATGTCCATCTTCGTCACGCTGCGCCCCATCACCAGTGAAATAATAACCGGGATACTCACTAAAATACGTCTGTAAAAAACGCTCATGGTCATTATAAATAGTACGCATTTGCCCCGGCCAACTGCTGTTAATTGCTAGGTTTCCTTCAGCAGAGCCTTCTAGCATAGTACCGTCACTATCAACAATCTCTGGTTTGATACCGTACAAAGGATTCATCGCTGCGCCCGGCTTAAGGGCGACCGTGCCCGGTATCGGTGCCATGAGGATGCCGCCTGTCTCAGTTTGCCACCAAGTATCTACAATCGGACATTTGCCACCACCGACGACATGATAATACCAGTCCCATGCTTCTGGATTGATCGGCTCGCCGACTGTTCCGAGTAGCCGCAAACTTGAACGATCGGACTCCCTCACAAAGACATCGCCCTCCTTCATCATCGCTCGAATCGCCGTCGGTGCAGTGTACAGAATGGTCACATCGTGCTTATCGATAATATGACCGATGCGTGCCCATGTGGGATATTCTGGTACACCCTCGAACATCACCGTCGTCGTGCCATTGGCAAGCGGTGCGTAGGTTGTATAGGTATGACCTGTGATCCAGCCTACGTCCGCAGTACACCAGTAGACGTCATCGTCTTTAATATCGAACACATCTCTAAAAGTAGAAAGAGCATAGGTGATATAGCCGCCTGTGGTATGCAGCACACCTTTAGGTTTGCCAGTAGAGCCAGAGGTATACAACAAAAATAGCGGGTCTTCGGCATTCATGACTTCTGGCTCGCAATGTTCTGACTCGCCATCGACCAAGTTATGATACCAAACATCGCGGCGACCACTCATCGGTACAGAATTACCCGTACGATGAACGACAATGACGTTGGTCACGCTATCAGTGCCATCCATATCTAGTGCCCGATCGACATTGGCTTTGAGCGGCGTATGCTTATTACCACGTAAGCCTTCATCAGCCGTAATGATGATTTTTGAGCGACTGTCTATCAGGCGATTACCCAAGCTCTCAGCAGAAAAGCCACCAAAGACCACGGAATGTACAGCGCCAATACGTGTACATGCCAGCATCGCTATCATTGCTTCAGGTATCATCGGCATATATAAGGTCACGCGATCGCCTTTTTTGACCCCAAGCTTACGCATGGAATTACCCAAGCGACAGACCGCTTGATGCAGCTCTTTAAAGGAGATGATTTTGTGCAGTGAAGGGTGATCACCCTCCCAAATAATGGCAGGCTTGTAAGGATTTTTTTTGACATGTCGGTCGAGACAATTGACAGAGATATTCAACTCGCCGTCCTCAAACCATTTTATGCGAAAATCATCCAAATCATAGTTAACGTCGCTGATTTTGGTCGGTTTTTTTATCCAATCGATCAGCTCGGCACGCTTCGCCCAAAAAGCATCATTAGCCTGAGGTGATTCGATAGATTTTTCGTAGTCTTCGCGGTATTGTTCAGCGGTAGTATTGGCAGCAGCGATAAATTCGGCCGCAATGGGGAATGATTTTTGAGTCATCGTATTTGTCCTTTTTAATTATTATGACCTGCACGCATAACGGTCGAAAACGACTGCCTGTACAGGTGATAAGGGTCATCTTCCATAATGTGTGACACTCATGGTTAGTTTGACAAATAAGCAGAACGGTTGCAAGGTATCAACAGCCATTCATAACAATATGCCTATATAGCGGTATACTTGATCACCCATGATAAAATTTATTGACGAGGTGTGGTTTTGCATCTACTCGCTTTTACTATTGCTATTGATTAATTTAAAACATGTTTTGATTTTGGTATAAACAAAGGCATCATCGTCCAGATATCAGATAACGATATGACATTTAATCCTTGTAACCTTGTATGAAATATGGACAATAGCTACACGCGAGATACGACGCCAAAATACACCCTTCACCAAACCCTATTATTGACCTGCTGCTATAAAGATAAGCAATCGACTCTGTTGTTAATTCGATGACGGATTTGGTGGCTGGTTTTTTAAACCCATTATTTTATGAGACTACCATGAGCAATCACCGCAATGCATCACAATACACCCACTATGATGTCATCATCATCGGCGCTGGCGCGTCAGGGCTATACTGTGCGCTCACAGCGGGTCGCCGTGGTCGCCGCGTGCTAGTATTAGACCATGCCAATAAAGCGGGCAAAAAAATCCTCATGTCAGGTGGCGGACGCTGCAACTTTACCAATTACTATGTGGAGCCTGAACACTTTATCGGTGCCAATCAACATTTCTGTAAATCAGCGCTCAGTCGTTATCCCAGCTGGGAATTTATCAGTATGGTGGCAGCACATAAGATCCCTTACCATGAGCGCGAACACGGTCAGCTATTTTGTGATGATTCAGCGCAAGATATTTTGACCATGCTCCTCGCGGAATGTACGGCAGCTGGCGTACAAGTAAAGCTAAATGCGCAGATTGACAGTGTACAAGCTATCGAAAATGACAAGAACGCCAAATTTGAATTTCTGACTAGCAAGCAGCTTAGTAAAAAGGAAAAGCAAGAGAGAAAAGAATCCGCCAATCAAACCAAACTGCCGCAAACAGGCTACCGCTGTGAGTCACTCGTGGTCGCCACGGGCGGACTGTCTATTCCAACGATGGGAGCCAGTGGTTTAGGATATGAATTGGCGCAGCAATTTGGGCACACGCTGATCGCAACCGATGCAAGCTTAGTGCCTTTTACCTTTACGGATAAAACGGGTGAGCTTATTCGATCTTTGGCTGGTATTAGTTTGCCAGTCATCGCTAGCAATCAGCGTATCTCTTTTAAATTACCTATGTTGTTTACCCATCGCGGGCTGTCAGGCCCTGCTATGCTACAACTATCAAACTATTGGCACACTGGCGAGACCATTAGTATCAACCTGCTGCCAAATATCGACATGACAGCGCTGCTCCTTGCTCACAAAAAATCACACCCAAAGCAACTCATTCGGACGGTCGTCGCGGATTATACCGATAGTGGCGATGACAGTAATAAGCTACCAAAAAAACTGCTTGCCGCGCTACAAACGCACCTTTGGGACGATATCAAAGATACCGAACTTGCCAATATTAAAGATGAGCGGCTGACGGAACTTGGCGCGACTTTGAATGGCTGGCAGCTCAAACCCTCTGGTACAGAAGGCTATCGTACCGCTGAGGTGACCCGCGGCGGCGTAAAAACTGATGAAGTCTCCTCAAAGACCATGCAAAGCAACATGCAGGAGGGCTTATACTTTATCGGTGAAGTGCTGGATGTTACTGGTTGGCTCGGCGGTTATAACTTCCAATGGGCATGGGCCAGTGGCTTTGTCTGCGGTGAAGTGGTTTAGCCTCATTTAATCATAACGATTTGGCATTGTTTAATCATAAACAGTGCTTATCGGCAGCACTTACAGATAGCGCTTACAGACAACATTTATAAACATTGTCATGGCTAAATGCCCAACACGCCCTAATGAGATATCACTATTTTTATTCTACTTAAGTTGCCTTTTATCGACATTAGCCCTTGATAAATTATTAAAATAAACACAATATAGGTGGCTATAAATGTAGCGTAACTTAACAGAACTTTTTTATTAAAAAACATGTTTCGTCTGACGAGGTAATAAATGCGTCCTATTAAAAATATTCATGGTGATAAAGCGCCGCACTGGGTAGGTGACGGCTTTTATGTAAAGACCTTAATCAATCATCTTGACGATAATCCTCATTTTAATTATAGCCATACCGACCCGTTTTTGTTATTTGATTATGGCAAACCAACGACCTTTGATCCGAACCCCAATTATAAAACACAGCCGCATGGAGTCGGACAGCATCCACACAAAGGCTTTGAAACCGTCACTATCGCCTACGAAGGTGAAATCAGTCATGCCGATTCAGTGGGCGGGCAAGGGATTATTCAAAAAGGCGATGTGCAATGGATGACCGCAGGTCGTGGCATCATGCACGAAGAGTTTCATTCCGAGGCTTTCGGTCAACGCGGTGGCGTCTTCAGTATGGTGCAACTGTGGGTTAACTTGCCAAGTGCGCACAAACTGACCGACCCAAACTATCAAAGCATCAAACGGGCAGATCTGCCTATCGTTGAGCTGATCGACAGCAGCAACCCTGACCACCAAACGACGATTGGTAAGGTGGCTATCATTGCTGGTGTGTGGCAAGAAATCACAGGCGCGGCAAATACCTTTACTCCGATTAACTTATGGGATATTGAGCTGCATACTGCGGGTGCGACGACGTTAAAAGTGCCCAACACCCACAATACGCTACTGCTGGTACAAGAAGGTGAACTACTGGTCAATGGTACGTCAGTCAGTGCTGGCAATTTGATTCAATTTGATGCGCCAACTCAGCACCGCACTGATGGGCAAGCTGAGCAAAGACTGACTACTGATGCCATTGAGCTGCATTATCCTGCTACCGAAAATGGCGAGCAAGCACCAGTCAAGCTTTTACTATTGAGCGGCGAACCTATCGGCGAACCAGTCGCAGGTTATGGACCCTTTGTAATGAACACCCAAGAAGAGCTCCGCCAAACGTTTCGGGATTACCAAACGGGCAACTTTGTTAAATAGTTAAAATACAGGCATCAAAAAGCCACCTGACGCAGACCGTCAGGTGGCTTTTTATTATGTACTTATGTATCGGCTAACGGTGAGGGTATTTTTAACACACCTTAAGGTTAGCTAATCATAAGGGCAGCTGATCATCCATTATGCTTGATTCAGGAACGGATAATCGGTATAGCCTTCATTGCCACCACCATAAAAACTCTCTGGATGCTGCTCATTGAGCGCCGCCCCTTCTCGGATACGCTCAACCAAATCAGGATTGGCGATATAATCACGGCCAAAAGCAACCGCATCGATATAGCCATCTTTGATGTTTTTCTCCGCTTTTTCAGCAGTATAGCCACCAGCAGCAATAATCATATTATCAAAAGCATCACGGACACGCTGACGGAATGCATCACTATAAGGCGTACCACCTGCCCAATCAGGCTCAGAGAGATGCAAATACATCAGACCACGCTTGTTGATCTGTTCAACTAGCCAGATGTTTTCGTCTTCGTTGTAGCCTGCTTCTACATTGTTAAACGTGCCAAGTGGCGAGATACGAATACCCACATGATCAGCATCCCACGCATCAACACAAGCATCGATGACATCAAGAGTCAGACGCGCACGATTCTCACGGCTACCGCCATACTCATCATCACGCTGATTGGTTTGCTCAACCCAAAACTGATGCAATAGATAACCGTGTGCACCATGAATCTCTACCCCATCAAAGCCTGCTTCTTTAGCATTTTTGGTCGCTTGGGCAAAATCAGCGATGACTTGCTTAATCTCATCAAGTGTCGCTGGACGTGGCGTGGTCGCTTCAACGCGAATGGCGTGGTTATTGCTATCACGCAATGACGTACGCACACCGACATGCACATCAGACGCTGAGATCGGCGCTTTGCCATCAGGCTGCACGCTTTCATGCGCGACCAATCCTGTGTGCCATAGCTGTACGACAATTTTGCCACCTTTGGCATGGACATTATCAACGATGGTTTTCCACGCAGTGATTTGATCTTGGGTATGGATACCCGGCGCGCCAGCATAGCCCTTTGCCTGAAAAGATACCTGCGTCGCTTCAGTAATAACAAGCCCAGCACTCGCACGCTGTGAATAATACTCTCCAGCAAGTGCCGTCGGTACATCACCAGGTTCGATCGAACGCAGACGTGTCAACGGTGCCATGATGATGCGGTTTTTTAGGGTTTGCGTACCCATTTCTACGGGTTCAAATAAATTATCGTGTGCCATAAAAAGCCTTATTTGTTGTTATAAAACCATAATGATTGGTTTGTTATTAATGAATAAATAGCGCGCTCGTTTTTCAATACGCTATTTATAATCCGTAGTCTTTATAGGGGGCAAACATGATAATTCCAAGGAAAAATGACCAACAAAAATATCAATATGGCATGATATCGGTATTGATAATACTCATTATTCAACGCCTCTTATTAGCCTATTAAGCGAATGGCTTTAATCATTTAAAAACATAAATAGAAAAATAATATTATTTATCAATAACGTGTATTCATAACCTTTCAGCCAAAAGTCTACTTGGAGCGTGTTGAACGATGACCCAATCGAGATTTTTACAACTTGAGCATCTTTTTAATGGACAACTCTAAAGACAAGTAAGTGCCAAACAATATCACCATCGAGCCGATGATCGCAGGTGTGTCCAATGCTTCACCAAGCAATAAGTAACCCAATATAATCGCAAAAATCGGAATCACCAAGGTAATACTGGTTGCGCGCATAGGACCAATACTTTTTATCAATTGATTCATAAAAATCAAGGCAATGGCGGTTGAAAACACGCCAATACAAATGACAGAAACCCAAGCAGTAAGGCTAATGCTTTTACCATATGGGAATTCGTAGACTGCTATCGGCAACATGATCACACTGGCAATGATGAGCGAGCCTGCGGTAATAGCGACTGGTGATACATTGTATAAGTAGTTTCTGGTGATATTGGCACCGACGGCATAACCGACACAGGCCAATAACGCATAGCCCATTGGTAGCAACCCTGAACTTGACTCTGCGCCCTGCCCGCTACCGCCAAATAAGTTTTCACTCATCAAAATAATCACGCCGATCACGCCAATGACTAAACCGAGAATTTGTGTTCTTGACAGTCTGTCTTTAAAAAAGGTACTGGCGATGAAACCGCTCATCATCGGCACAGACGCATTAAGTACCGCCAACACCCCTGCGTTTACCGAGCGCGCTGAAAAGGCAAACAGGATAAAGGGAATAGCCGCAGAAAATAATCCAACCAGCGTCAACACTTTCCAATTATCCCGTATGCCCTCTCTGTTTTTTGGGCTGATTAAAACAAAAACCAGCATGGTCAGCCCAGCCAAGACCACACGAAGGCTCGCAAAAGCTAACGAGCCAAACTCAGGCACGCCGATACGATAAAAAATAAAAGACAGCGACCACATAAAGGATAAGGTGATAAAAATAATGAGGTCGCGGTTAGACATGGGGTGATCCTATCAAGCGTTAGACGATTGCTCCTTACTTATAAAATGGCTATTTATGAACTTCTCGTTATGAAATGATTGTTATCAATAAATTCATCATAAAAGCGCAGTTATAAAAGGCTCAGTCGTAAAAAGTATCGTGTGATAAAAAAACCTCGATGATAACTTTTTAATTGCTCGATTGATGTTGTATTTTCTGTATTTATCGCTGATTTCTTCTACAAATTCACTTTATCCAAAATAAAGTCAATATCCTTATCGCCGCGCCCTGACAAATTGACCAAAATCGTCTCATCCGCTGACATATCCTTGGCAATTTTCATTGCATAAGCGATGGCATGTGCCGACTCTAAGGCAGGAATAATACCCTCAAGGCGCGACAATGCCATGAACGCTTCTAGACATTCAGCATCAGTTGCCGACTCATAAGTAGCCAGTTTTAAATCTCGCAGATGTGAATGCTGTGGTCCAACCCCTGGATAATCAAGACCGGAGGCAATCGAATGTACGGGAGCTGGCTCGCCTTTTTCATCGAGCAGCACGTAGCATTTAAAACCATGAATCTCACCTTTCACGCCGAGCGACATCGTCGCCGCATGATTAGGGGTATCCAGACCTTCACCTGCGGGTTCCACGCCTATTTTTTCTACATCTTTATCATCAAAAAAGCCGCTAAACATACCAATTGCATTGGAGCCGCCGCCAATACAGGCCACAACCTTATTAGGTAGCCTACCGGTCGTCGCTAGGAACTGCGCCCGTGCTTCATGTCCGACCACCGATTGAAAGTAGCTGACCATTTCAGGATATGGCGCTGGTCCCAATGCCGAGCCAATCGCAAACATACTGCTATCAAGCTCATTCAAATAAGTCTCAAAAGCGCTATCGACTGCTTCTTTTAGCGTACCCGCGCCACGCGAGACTGGCACGATATTGGCACCCAAAATCTTCATACGACTGACGTTTGGATGCTCCTTTTTAATATCGACCACACCCATGTGAATCTCACACTCCAAACCCATCAATGCTGCTGCCGTTGCCAACGCTACGCCATGTTGCCCCGCACCCGTTTCGGCAATCACCTTTTTTTTGCCTAATTTTTTGGCTAACAACACTTCACCCAGACAGTGATTAATCTTATGCGCGCCCGTATGATTTAAATCTTCACGCTTAAAATAAATCTGCGCGCCGCCGCAGTGCTCGGTCAAACGCTGCGCATGATAAATAGGACTTGGACGACCAACATAGGTCTCACGCAAGCGCTTCATCTCAGCAATAAAATCGTCATTTTTAATGATTTCACGAAAGCCTACTTCGATTTCTGCCATGGCTTTGGCAAGCTCAGGATGACCGATTTTGCCACCGAACTCTCCGTATAAACCATCGTCATTGGGCAAAATTGATTGATGTAATCCATAGCCAGTAGCGGTATTTTGCGTTGTCATAGTTAAGCCTTATTATTTTAAATGAAGTATTAGCATTAATATTTTTGCCGAATTATTTAGCTTTTTTAAGGATAAGAGTATTTCAATGTATTTGTGTTCTAGTACATTGAAACAAGATAATAAGGTAAATTCCCTATTTGGTCAAGTTTACGACTTACTATAAAAATAATTTGCTAAGTAACTGGTTAAGTCATTAACTAAAAACTTGCAAGAATAATCAGTGAATTAAAGTTCGACTTGCCTATAAGTATTACAGCAATCGTGTGACTGAAATAATAATGCAACCTATGTTTGCTAATATGATGCTCGCTTGGCTTAGCGCATCTTTGCGGTTGAAAGCTAATATTATTTCATACGGGCTTTTTAGCTTAAATATCAAATTAGGATACACCATGCAACGACGCCAACTGATTAAAGCCATGGGTTTAACCTTAGGGGCTATCAGCACCTCCGCTACGGTGAGTGGTTGCCAAGCGCTTGCCAAGCAGCCAAAGCTACCGAGTCAAGTCATCCAAGCTGGGCATTTTCCTAATATCATCGTTGGTAGTGGCTATGGTGGTGCGGTATCGGCGCTGCGATTGAGCGAAAAAGGTCATAAAGTGTTGATACTTGAGATGGGTATGCGCTGGGACAGAACACCCGAACATGATACCTTTTGCAAAATGATTAGCGCTGATAAACGCTCAAGCTGGTTTAGCAATATGCCAAACGCCCCTATTCCGATTCCAATCCCTATCAGAAAATATCCTGGGGTGTTGGATTTAATCGAATACGACGATATGAAAGTATTCGCAGGGCGTGCTTATGGCGGCGGCTCTATCGTCAATGGCGCGATTGCCATTCAGCCAAGACGCTCGCACTTTGAAGAAACGTTCCCTTGGATTGATGCTGATGAGATGTACGACACTTACTTCCCTCGCGCAATGCGAGAATTAAAAGTCAGCCAAATTCCTGAGTCGTTTTTTAATCAATCCGAGCACTACGAATTTACTCGTTCAGCTGAACGCCAAGCTTCAAAGGCGGGACTAAAAACAGAGTTCTTTGGTAATAGCTACGATTTTGACTATATGCAAAAGGAAGCGCGCGGCGAAGTCTATAAATCTGGCCTTGGAGGTGAAGTTATCTATGGCAATAACGCGGGTAAGTTTTCACTGGATTTAACCTACTTAAAAGACGCTGAAGCCACGGGCAATGTCACGGTCAAAACCTTGCGCAAAGTTAATAGCATTCAAGCGCTCGATAACGACCAACTGCGTTTAGAAGTCCATGTCATCAATAAAACTGGCGGCATTGATAAAGTGGAGCATTACACTTGCGATAAGCTCTTCCTTAATGCTGGCAGTACGGGCACTTCAGAGTTACTGCTTAAAAGCCAAGCGGAAGGCAAGCTTAATAACTTAAACGAGCATATTGGTCAACATTGGGGGCCAAACGGTAACATCATGACGGGACGCAATTTCGTCCACGCGGCTGGCACGACCCAATCTACTATTCCAGTCAAGGGCATCAATATGTGGGACGGTGATAGAGACGGCTCGAAGTACAAAATCTTTGCCGAACTCGCGCCCTTACCACTAGGACTTGAGACGTGGACGACGCTCTATCTCGCCATCACTGACAATCCAGAACGTGGCAACTATTACTATGATAAAGCCAGCAAAACCGTCAAACTAAATTGGAAACGCGAGCAAAATAAGTATTCAGTAAATGCTGCCAAAGAGCTGTTAGATAAGCTAGCCAAAGTAAATGGCGGCTCTACTTCAAGCCTTTTATTTACCAAAGGCTTCGGCGATAACTTCTGCTATCACCCACTCGGCGGCTGCGTATTAGGCAAAGCGACTGATGAGTTCGGTCGCGTCAAAGGGCATAAAAATATCTACGTGCAAGATGGCGCGTTAATCCCCGGTAGCGCTGGCGTCAATCCATATGTATTTATCACAGGACTTGCTGAGCGTAATATGGCGGCTATTTTGAAGGAAGATTTTGGGTAGGGTTTAGTAGGATTAAAACGCTTTTTAGGAGCGTTTTTTGGGTTTGATGAATTTGACCTTGCTACCCACTTCTATCTGCTCATGTGAGAGATTGTTTATTGAAGTAAATGATCGATATTATATGATGCTTTATGCTATCAGCAAATTATCCAACACACTTTTATTAATGACCAGTTTACGTATACCATTAAAAGCAAGCACGTTACCTTCTAGCATCGTCCTGTATTTTTTGTTTGTTATAGTACTTTATCTTCTACTAGGATGAATACGTTCTTTTAGAATCTTAGCTAAATCTTCAACAGATAATGGACCAAAATTCATAGTTTCTTGTATTTCTTTAAACATATTAAGCATTCTTTCATGACCATCTAAAGAAGGAAAATGTGAGTTGAAGTTTCGACCTTTAAACTCTTCAAATCGATCCAATTCATTTACAATGAATGATGCTATCCCCATATAAGATGATTCATTATTACCATCGAAGCCAGGGAACTTAGGATTCTCACCAAATGGCTTAGCAACAGTTTCCTGTAAGTATTCTTTTTCTTTTTCTGAAAGTTGTTCATAGCTATATTCTATAGAGCTCCACATACCTAAAATATCAAGAACTTCTTTAACAATCTCTGGATCGTCTTGATCTTCAAAAGGTATTCCAGAATACTTCCAAGGTATCGCCCAGATATTGTTACTAAAGATTGCAGAGCGAATAAATTCTGACTCAATTTCTCCATTAATTTCTAATCGATCATATAGCTCACTAAGCATTAAAAGTATAAGCTTTTCACCATCTGAAATTTTCATGATATTTACCAAATTTATTTAGCTGAAACAGGATACTCTCGCTGCTCATCAGCGAGATCTTTAACAAAAGGCATAAAGCTATTTATCTTATAATATATGCGCTTTCCTACATTTTTTATGACTTCAGGACTGGATGCTTCTGATAGATCCTCAATATCTTTTTTCAACTCATCGCATAGTAAACTAGCCTTGTTCACGAAATCATTAGAAAAGTTTGAGCTTTGCTCATTAATAAACCTTGCATACTCTTCAACATCCTTTGCAATACTATGAAAATCAATACCTTTAAGATTTTTCGTATTGCATGAAGGTCCTATTCTTGAAACGACAGATAATATTCTATCTGTTTGTGCATGAACCTTTGACACTTCACCTAATCGTCTTCGATCAATCATTTCGTTTCTAGCTTCCTCTGCTTTAGAGGCTGATGCAGCGGCTTTCTTCGCTTCCAAGAATGCCCATACAGCAGCTCCTATAGATGCAACCGAACCAAATATCGATAATAAGCTTTCCATCTATACCTCGAATTTCCTTTACACTTCACTAACGCAATATCTAACAGAATAATACTAGCGAGAATATATGGTTTTTTATGTTGCAAGAGATCGTTATATACTTTTCCACTCATTCATTCTTTGTCGAGATATTTCTACTGCACTCTCAGAGAATAGTTCAGGATAGCGAAGTATTACTGCTTCGAAAGCATAGGCTTCCAAGCCCATCTCTAATAATGCGGTATAACCTTTTGTCTCAGATTTACGATCAACAGCGCGCTCGACAGCATTAATTATTCCGTATTTTTGAATCATTGGCCAAGTTCTAGATGCGCGTGTTTTCTTACCATTTTTGGCACTTAGCACCTCTTCATAAGCATAGACTGCTTTTATAGCTTCTTTCTCTGCCGACGTTTCAGCACCATGATTTTCAGCTTTTAAGTGAATAGCTCGTTCTTTTGCTTGTTTTACCAAATCTTCTCTGCCTGCATTCAAAGCATTTTTAGCAAAAATCTCACATTTCTTAGGAGTGTCTAAGTTTTTTATCCTTTCATTCATAACCAAACCTCTTCTTATGCATCAGTTAGCTGGTTTGAACCAATGCTATTTGTTACTTAATATCAGTCGTAATCATAACAGAAAGACTAAAAATAAGTTAACTTCTTAAAACCTCAGACTTAAACCGCTCCCATACCACACACCCATTGAATTCCAACCTCGCATCAGCAACAATGACAATGACAATATCTATTTATAACATTCAATATAGAAAAACCATTCGAGAAAAAGGACAAACAATGAAACTGCGTATCTTGAAATCTGCCGTGACCAACCCTTGGTTTAACCTCGCGACCGAGGATTGGATATTTAATACGCTCAATCCCGACTCGCACACGCTATTTTTATGGCGCAATAGCGAAACGGTAGTCATTGGGCGCTCACAAAATCCGTGGGTGGAATGCAAAATCGATAAGATGGAAGCCGACGATGTATTTTTGGCGCGGCGTCAGAGTGGCGGTGGCGCGGTATTTCATGATTTGGGCAATACTAACTTTACCTTTTTATCACCCAAAGCCGACTACGACCAAGACGCGAACTTTACCATTATCATCAATGCGCTAAAAAAGTTAGGCATAGACGCGGATTTATCAGGTCGTAATGACATGCAAGTCGGTGATAAGAAAATATCAGGTAGCGCCTTTAAACATGCCGCCGATCGCAGCTTTCATCACGGGACATTACTCGTAAATGCCAACATGCAAAAGCTAGGCGATTATCTCAATCCGCATCCGCTTAAGCTGAAAGCAAAAGGCATTAAATCTGTCCGCGCTCGCGTCGCCAATTTGGTTGAGTTTAATGAAGACATCAATCACGAGAGCTTATCAGATGCGATTATCGAGGCATTTTGCGAATACTATCGCGACAAAGATTATGGCGACACTACGCCAGTAGAAGAATTGGATGAAGCCAGTCTCGCCAAGCAACCGACATTGAACAAATATTATCAACAAATGGCAGATTGGGATTGGCGCTTTGGTAAAACCCCTGAATTTACCCATCACATTGAGACACGCTTTGATTGGGGCATCATTGATTGTCACCTTGATGTGAAGCAAGCAGTGATATGCGATGTGGTTATCTTCTCTGATGCGCTAAACGTTGAATTAATCGACCTATTAAAAGACACATTGACAGGTATTAAATATGACAAACGTGAGATTAAAGCTAAGTTTGACGAGTTATGCAAAGCACATCCTGAGTTGGCAGTACAAATTGATGACGTGTCTAAATGGCTGACTAGTGAGATGGCAGGTTAGATTTTTGCTTGTTATTGATAATTAGTAAAGAGACTCAATCTCTTATTGGCGTCAATATTTCAATCGCCTTTATACTTTGTACAGATTAGGCTTGCTGTCTAGATCATGCTCTTAGATAAACTTAAGTTTGATATTTTACGCTTTAGCCATCTATAATGTGATGCAAATAATAGATCCGCTATAAAAGTCCAAACTTTAAACGTTTAAGCAAGGTAGCACTATGGCAGCCTATATCACCGTCGGCGCAAAGACCTCTCACGGTGGGACGGTCATCTCCGGCTCACCGCACACCACTCATAACGGCATTCCTGTCGCGCGTAAAGGCGATAAAGTCATCTGTAAAAAATGCAAAAAGGTGACCACTATTCTGAGTGGTGATGCCTCCTTTATTGTCGATGGTGCGCCTATTGCTCGCGGCGGCGATGTCACCAGCTGCGGCGCTAAACTGATCGCTAGTCAGCAGTCTTTTGCGGAGTCGGGTTTTGACGTAGGTAGTATTGAGCAGGCAGCGCCTTTGCAGTTTGCGAAGTCGGAGCCTGATGCTTTATTTGGGAATAGCTTTGTAGAGGATGATGAGGAGCCTACGGAAGATGACTATGTCATTACTAATTTAGGTGATGACGTTGATAAAATTGCAGCTGACTCACCTACGTTGCAGGAAAATATCAAAGATTTGCAAGAAGCAGATTGGAACATAATGTATGGTCCTGATTCTGGAGGAACATATACTAATTATGAAGATAGAGAAATAGTAGTTTCTGAATATTATAGAGATAAGCCAGCTATGGCTATGCATGCGCTCACTCATGAGGTAGGTCATGCTACCTATCAAGGAGATATCGACATATCAAGTAGAGATGCTTATATTGATAGTAAGCTAAAAGGAGAAGGAGGCGCTGCGATTTACAGTGTCATGATCAGAGAAGAGTTACTAGATAATGGTGCCATAGATATTATGAAACCGCATAGTGATCCAAATGAGCTTAAAACTCTTGTATCAGCATATGAGAAATATGGTGATGATCATAGCGCTTGGAGTGAAGCGGGAAAAGTATATGGAAATCGTAAGACATCTACTACAGGTGAAAAATATAACGACTTTTACGGTAACCGTTATGATGAATATGAGAACGAAGGCAATTTAAATGAGCTGCTATTGAATTTTTAAAAATAGTATTTACTACAGTAAAATAAATTTTTACTAATAATAGTAGTTTATTAAAAAATATAGGTTGATACTTGTGACTAACGATAAAACAAAAAAAATCATTAGAAATATTTTACTATTAAGTACAATAATGTTTTATTGCACAACTGCCCACTCATCTATTACTATGAACAATGCATCCCATATAGATATTGATAGCTTAAATGAAGAAAAACGAATGCTTTTTAACACAATTGACTATTTTTCAAATAACTACCCGTATTCAATTCATCAAGTTGAAAATTTTTATAACCATCAGTTTCAATTAATTGAAGTAGCGCATGGTCTTAATAATTTTTTTGAAATTTCTCAGGACACAAACGAGCATCCTTTTATTCAGGACATAGACTTAAGGGTAAGTGATATAAATAGTAAGTTGCTTATTATTGATTTCAAAAATCCTATCTGCTTCAATATTTCTGAATATAATAAATTAATATCTGATTACAAAAAATCTTATAACAGTCACTTTCAATCATACTACCGCGTTTTAGATAAAAAGAACGATATAGGAAAAGTCTTTCTGACTAATAGGTTAGTTATTGTTGGCATAAAAGATCACATAAGAGGCTACAGCTCCTCCTCAAATCAAAGCAACAACTCAAAACCTTTAAAAATAATCAGTGATTTAGAGAAAGAAAATAATAGTCGATGTATTACTAACTTAACATTTAATACATTTGATTCGATAAAACCAAAACGTTATGGTCGCTACATTAGAAAATAAACGATAGATGGTTCTGTGGTTTTATACTCAATGATACATAGCGCCCAGAATAGCTTAAATATCAGGGACACATCTACCCAAGTCTGGCTTTAAATATAAAGCTTTTATCGGAGGTAGTAAGATCCGGCTCACCACACACACACCACACCACTCATAACGGTATCCCAGTCGCGCGTAAAGGCGATAAAGTCATCTGTAAAAAATGCAAAAAGGTGACCACCATTCTTAGTGGTG
Source organism: Psychrobacter sp. NC44 (assembly GCF_904846655.1). Taxonomy (NCBI): domain Bacteria; kingdom Pseudomonadati; phylum Pseudomonadota; class Gammaproteobacteria; order Moraxellales; family Moraxellaceae; genus Psychrobacter; species Psychrobacter sp. NC44. The sequence continues at coordinate 323,754 of NZ_CAJHBN010000003.1, forward strand.
ATGCATCCTTTATTGTCGATGGCGCACCCATTGCACGTGGCGGTGATGTCACCAGCTGTGGCGCTAAACTAATTGCCAGTCAGCAGTCATTTGCGGAGTCAGGTTTTGATGTAGGCAGTATTGCGCAGGCAGCGCCTTTGGTGTTTCCTAAAACTGATCCAGAAACTGTACTTTCTAACTTTGCAGCTTCTGACAACAAAGATTCTGTAGATGAAATGTCTGATGATGAGTTAGGGATGTGGGTTGACGTATCTACTGAACAAGCATTGAAAGACGGTGGGCTTTGGGCAGGAGCAGGTACTCCCGAAGAGCTAATTTATCAAGAACGTCTTAATTCTCTCTGGATAGATGTCAATGGTGATCGTGCTAAATATTATGAAGGTGTGCAAAAAATTGGTGATGAGGCGGGATTAGTTTTTGACATTATGTCATTTCCGCTAGGTTTGGGTGCTTTATCTGCTAAAACTAGTGTTAAAGCTGGACAGTACGTGATTCGAAAACGAGCGGTAAGTAATAACAATATCTACAGAGACTCTGAAAAAGGTTTCGACTGGACTTCTACTAAGAAAAGATATCCTAATACAAACCTAGCAGAGCATTGGAGTAAACATAGCAAAGAATTTCCTGAGCTAAAATCTCAAAATGACTACTATCGTCATGCTCAAGAGTTTGTCAGTGACCCTCCGCGTGGAACTTTAAATAAAACAAGAAAGAATGGTGATACGGTTTTATATAATCCGAAAACAAACACATTTGCCGTCAAAACGAAAGATGGTGCACCTCGAACAATTTTTAAGCCTGATGCTTCCACACATCCCTACTCAACTAATTTGGAATATTTTCATGCTCAATAGAGAGTTACACAGTTGTAAAATATGCGGTTACTATGATGAGGATTTCTTGCCATGGGGTCTTGACGGTGAATCCCCATTATATGAAATATGTCCTTGTTGTGAAGCGGAGTCTGGTTATGAGGACTTTACCTTAGAATCAATTATTCATAATCGTAATAAGTGGATTGAATCTCCAAAATTTAAATCGGATGAGAAATATAGAGAACAATTAGTTAACTATTTAGAATATTTAAAGCGCATTAAATAACCTAGTTTTGAAAAATATTATTGAGTATGTAGGAAAATAATCAGTGAAAATAAGAGGTAGAGAATATAAGTTTTCTGATATTTCACTTATTGCATTCGTTGTTATTTTATTTGTATGGACTGTAGACTTAGAACCAAATAAAGAGCTTGAAATATACCAACGAGAATTGGTTGAGAAAGAAAGCTGGCTTATATCCGAACTTGATACAATTGCTAAGTTTATGAACTTCAAAGTAAGCGATCATAGTCATTCTAATAGGGATGTGTGGTACACATCCAGATATGCAAGCCCCGAGTTTGACAAGAATAGACTGTTACATTTACATGGCTTTCTTCTCAAAGAAGGCTGGGTAGATATGACTGATAAAATTGACAAAAACGATTATATAGCTAATACCTCAAGTAGATCTGATAAAACAGCCAAACGTGTCCGTATTCTATGTAAGGATAAAGCTACCATTTTTATGTATATGACCGACATGCAAAATGATTATCTTATTGATTTATTTAAAGCTCGTACTTTGGTAGAACTTAAATATGATTACAGCTTACCTTGTTATGAATTGAATGAAAAAAAAATATGATAATTCTATTGCTATAGAGTTAGATAATTAATATTAGACTAAGTATAAAGTCATGTATCAAACACCTACTAGCTGAAAGCAATGAGAACTCTATGAAAAAACTACCCTTAGCCACAATCAGTATTTTAAGTATTTCCCTATTATCCACTTATGCAAATTCAGCCAGTTTTGATTGTAAAAAAGCGACTACTTGGGTAGAAAAAACCGTTTGCGAAAGTCCTGAGCTATCTAAGCTTGATAAGGCGATGGCAAAAAAATATAGAAGCGATCTCAATAATGCAGCTAACGACGAAGACAGCGAAATCTACAAAAACAATGTGATTATAGATCAAAAGTTATGGTTAAATTTTCAACGGAATAGTTGTAAAGATACCAATTGCCTTATACGTGAGTATGAAGAACATATCGGAGAAAAGACAGGTTCTGAATGGAACGATGATTTAGGCTCTTCTGATTTGCCTGATAAAAAGGCGTTTGGAGATTTTTCTAAAAACTTCCAGATTTCAGTCTATAACGTAGACGGCAAACGCAACAATACTTTTCAAGATGCAACGAATACTTTATCGATTAATAAGGTTGATAATAAACCTCATATCTCTGTAATTGAAAGCATCCTGATTTTTAATAATTTACACACCTGTGAGATTGAAGGAAGCATTGCAACATGGTCACAAAATCACTGGGTGATTTATGATAATAGCCAAGATAAAGAAGTTAGGCTAAGGTTATATCCTGCACCTTATAAAGGTAAGAATCAGTTACTATTAAGAGACGTTGATTATCAATTTAGCTCAGGGCGTTGTGGAGTGCGCGGCTATTTTGACAGTATTATATTAGAACATCAGTAAGTGAGCCGAGTGTCTTAATATTGCCTGAAGCAATATTATGCTGAACTGAAGCTCTATTACAAGAAACTAAATCTACCAAACCAAAAAAAGCGGCAAGATAATCTATCTTGCCGCTCTCATTACTTCTGAACTAAGCCCTAAATCGCAGCCGCAACCTCAGCACCATCTCTTATAGCACGCTTAGCATCCAGCTCAGCAGCAAGTTTTGCACCACCGATTAGATGATATTGCGCGTCAGGTGCATCACCGACATTTGGCATCAGCTCAACGACCGACTCTTGACCGGCACAGACCACGACACTATCAACACGTAATAGCTGGCTTTGACCTTGGTTATTGGTAATCCAAATACCTTCGTTGGTGATTTTATCGTACTGCGCACCTGAAACTTGGATAACGCCATGCGACTTAACATGAGCGCGATGTACCCAGCCCGAGGTTTTATTCAGACCACTACCCAAGCGACCTTTGGTACGTTGCATCAAGTACACTTGGCGGATAGGTTTGATGGCTTCAGGCTTAATCAGTCCACCATCAGTTTGATAGTTAGTATCGTTAGTCACGCCCCACTCTTCACGCCACTCGCTAACTGACTGTGCTTTTGGACGGTAGTTTGGGTCTTTTAAAAGTTCAGGGCCCAGCTCATCAAGCGGCTGACCATGCTTGGCGGTCAGATATTCACTAACGTCAAAACCGATACCGCCAGCACCGATGACGGCAACCGTATCACCAACTGATTTTTCACCAGAGAGTAATTCCGCATAGCTCATTACTTGTGGCAAATCTGCGCCTTCTAACTTGCCAGCTAGGCTTCTAGGGACAACACCAGTTGCGACGATGACATGATGGAATTTGGCTTTCTCAAGCATGGCTTTATCAACTTTGGTATTGAGTTTAATCTCAACGCCTAAGTGCTCAAGCTCATTAATATAATAGCGGATGGTCTCAAAGAACTCTTCTTTACCAGGGATAACTTTGGCGTAGTTAAACTGTCCACCTAAGATATCTTTTGCTTCAAATAAGGTAACCTCATGCCCACGTAACGCGGCGACGTGAGCCGCTGACATACCAGCAACACCGCCACCGATGACGGCCACTTTTTTAGGTTTTTTGGTTTTCTTATAAACTAATTCTGTCTCATAACACGCTTGTGGATTAACCAGACAAGTCGAGCGTTTATTTTCAAAGGTATGATCGAGACAAGCTTGATTACAGGCGATACAGGTATTAATGCGATCGGCTTGACCATCTTTGGCTTTATTGACCCAATGGGCATCGGCTAAAAATGGACGCGCCATTTGAATCATATCAGCCTGACCACTAGCCACGATTTCTTCAGCAGTTTCTGGCATATTGATACGGTTGGCCGCCATCATGGGAATGCTAATATGCTTTTTAATTTCAGCAGTGAAATCTACAAAAGCGGCACGCGGTACGCTGGTGACAATCGTCGGTACACGCGCTTCATGCCAGCCAATACCGGTGTTCATAATGGTGACGCCCGCTTCTTCTAACGCTTTGGCGACGGTGATGACTTCATCCATAACGTTGCCGTCTTTGACCAGATCAATCACTGACAAGCGGAATAAGATAATGAAATCTTCACCGGCAGCTGCGCGTACGGCTTTGACGACATCGACCGCCAGCTTCATACGACCTTGAATATCACCGCCGTATTCGTCGGTACGTTGATTTACATGACGCGATAAAAACTGATTGAGCAAATAACCTTCTGAGCCCATGATTTCCACACCGTCATAACCAGCCTGCTTGGCAAGTTTAGCCGAACGGGCATAATCCTTTACCGTTTGTTCGATGTTTTTAATGCTCATCTTACGCGGCTTAAAGGGTGAAATTGGTGATTTTATTGGACTAGAGGAGACGACAAACGGATGATAGCCGTAACGACCACTGTGCAAAATTTGCATGATGATTTTGCTGTCATATTTATGCGCCGCACGAGTCACACGCTGATGGTTAATCACGTCCGCTCTGCTATTCATCGTGCCACCAGCAGGGAGTAACCACCCTTCGCGATTGGGCGAAATACCGCCCGTAATCATCATCGCCACGCCACCTTTGGCACGTTCAGCAAAATACGCCGCCAGTTTACCGTAGTTATAAAAACGGTCTTCAAGCCCCGTATGCATCGAACCCATTACCATGCGGTTTTTAAGCGTCGTAAAGCCCAAATCGAGCGGCTCAAATAAATGTGGGTAGTGTTCATTGGTGCTAGCAGTTTCGATGGTATTGGCAGTGCGGCTGGCGGACATATCATTTTCCTTATGAATGGTTTGTGGAAATGCTTGTTAAAGCTGGCTGGGCTTTTTAAAAGTTAAGATTTTTAAAAATGAGGCTTTTAGAAATAGTTAAGCGATAGGATTTAACATCACTGGTATCGTAACACACCGTCATTATCATCAGCTATGCAGACAAGCGACTGATGAGTGAACACTATGTGCATTAGACTAATTGATCATGCGATCCAATATAAGCAAGCACTAAAAACATACTCGCTTTTCACAGAGCATTGTCTATAATGGACGAACAAATATTTACCGTGAGTCACCTATCGGCGAGTTGCTACAAGGAAGGTCAGCAAAAATATTAATAACTTATCAAATTGTGATAAATAGCGAAGCCAACTTTATAGCAAGTTTGTAGCGTATTCACCGAATTATAACAGCAAGATAAAGGACTATCCCCATGACAGACTTCCACACAGGTCTCGGCAAAAATGCTGCCAACCATCAACCGCTTACCCCTATCGACTTTATTATCCGTAGTGCTCAGGTCTATCCTGATAAAACCGCTATCATCTATGACGATTTAGAACACAATAACCTCACGCAAACGTGGCAACAGACTTATGACCGTTGTCGTCAATTGGCGGATGGTCTACGTAAATTAGGCATTGATAAAAATGACACAGTTGCGGTCATGATGCCAAACACCCCAGCGATGGTCGAATGCGCCTTTGGTGTACCTATGTCAGGTGGCGTACTTTGCACCCTTAATACCCGCCTCGATATCAATGCCCTGACCTTTTGTCTGCAACACTCAGAAGCCAAAGTGTTGATTCTAGACAGCGAGTTTGCTGAACATGCTGAAATTATCGACGAAGCATTTCCTAATCTCATCGTGATTCATGCGACAGATGCGGCGCTCAATACTGAACGTTTTGGACAAATGAGCTACGAAGCATTAATCGCCAGCTCAGACAGTTTGGATAATTGGGAAAAGCCGCTCGATGAGTGGGATGCTATCGCCCTCAACTATACCTCTGGCACCACGGGCAAACCCAAAGGCGTGGTTTACCATCATCGCGGTGCCACGCTCAATGCCGTCTCCAATATTTTAGATTGGGATGTGCCCAAGCACCCGATGTATCTATGGACGCTACCATTATTTCACTGTAATGGTTGGTGCTTTCCCTGGACGATTGCCGAACGTGCGGGCGTCAATGTCTGCTTGCGTAAGATTGATGCTGATTTGATTTTGCAGCTGATTGCCAAGCATAAAGTTAGCCATTATTGCTCAGCGCCTGTGGTGCATAATATGATTGCTGGCGGCAAGCCTGAATATAAAGACGCCATCAATCATGAAGTCAAAGGCTGGGTCGCTGGTGCGCCGCCGTCTGAAACCATGCTCGCTGCCATGGAAGCTATGGGCTTTCATATCTCTCACGTTTACGGTCTTACCGAAGTCTATGGTCCAGTCACCGTCTGCGCTGAGCAGCAAGAATGGGATGAACTGGATGTCGCTACTCGTGCACAAAAGAAATCACGTCAGGGCGTAACGTCACATTTGATGACTGGCTTTGAGCTGTTTAAACAAGGCACCACGGAGCCAGTTGCCGCGGATGGCAAAGAGATGGGTGAGCTGGCACTACGCGGTAACATGGTGATGAAAGGTTATCTAAAAAGCCGTAAAGCGACCGAAGAAGCCTTTGCTGATGGTTGGTTCCGTACTGGTGATTTGGGCATTAAATATCCTGATGGTTATATAAAAATCATGGACAGGCTCAAAGACATTATCATCTCAGGTGGCGAAAACATCTCTAGTATCGAAGTCGAAAACATCTTATATAAAATGCCAGAAATCCAAAGCTGTGCGGTCGTTGCAGCGCCGCATGATAAATGGGGTGAAGTGCCCGTCGCCTTTATCGAGATTCATGAAGGCAGCACCTTGCAGCGCGACACTGTGATGGAACATTGCAAGCAACATTTGGCGGGTTTTAAAGTGCCCAAATATATTATCTTTGCTGAAATTCCAAAAACCAGCACCGGTAAAGTGCAGAAATTTGAGCTGCGTCAAGCGGCTAAATCATTAGCACACGAAACGCCAAAAGTAACGGCTAGCGCTAAGTAAGACTTTATCATTAAGCCTTAATAATACGGAAGTATCGTTAATATTAATGAAGCATCATTGATAAAAAAGGGTCAGCCTAATCGAATTAGACTGACCCTTTTATTGCGCTAAAAAAACCAAGCCAATGTTAATTAAGCTTAGGTTCTAGCCACTGATACACCAACATCCCGACTATCATCGCAGGAATAAAGACATAAGCCTGCCACTGTCCTGTACCAAGCAGCACAATACCGGGGCCCGGGCAAATACCAACCAAACCCCAACCGATACCGAATAGCATCGCGCCAATCAGTAGTTTTTTATTAATAGTGGTTTTGGTTGGCATCTCAATTGATGACCCAGTCCAGCTGGTCTTTTGACGCTTAGCCAATTGTACACCGACTATCGCTACCATTAGACCGCCGCCCATCACCAGTGCCAGAGAAATATCCCATGCACCAAAGACGTCCAAAAAGCCCTGTACTTTAACAGGATCAGTCATACCTGATATCAGCAGTCCAAAGCCAAATAATAACCCTGCCAGTAATCCAATTATATTTTTTAGCATGTTTTTTCTCGCTGTCTTTATTTTTTCATAATAGTACTAAAATCTTTCTTCGCAACGTACTTTCTATGTGATGTTTAAATCAAACCCAAGACATGACGACCAATATAAACGGTCACAATACCAAATAACATAAAGGTCACCGTCGCCGCCATCGAACGTGGCGACAGTCGCGCATTACCGCAGATACCATGTCCACTGGTGCAACCTGAACCCAAACGTGTCCCAAAACCAACTAGCAATCCTGCCCCAATAAGCAGTGGCAAAGAGCTACTAATCTCTATATCAGGTAACGGTTTTACCAGACCATAAAGTAATGGCGAGATAACAAGACCAAGTATGAATAACACCTGCCACATCTCGACGCACTTGGGTTTAAGAAGACTTGAGAAAATACCACTAATACCCGCAATACGACCAATGCCCAATAGCAAGATGACCGTTGCAACGCCTAGCATCAGCCCGCCTACCAAGGAAATTGGCGTAAATGCCTGCCAGTCTATTTGTATACTCATAATAGTTACCTAAGCCAATTTTTATCAAAACAGTTTTGAATGTCGTTTTATATAAATACATTATATTATAAAATATAATAAATAGGTAAAAAAATACTGAACCCGACCAATGCCCAATAGCAAGATGACCGTTGCAACGCCTAGCATCAGCCCGCCTACCAAGGAAATTGGCGTAAATGC